>CAZVSO010000072.1:0-10282 GCA_964629425.1 uncultured Gemmatimonadaceae bacterium | reverse complement strand
CGCCGTGCGCGGCGCGGGGGCCAGGCGGCGGATCACCTCCTGCCGCACCCGGTCCAACACCGGCGACGTGACCCGGTCCGGTCCCACCACCAGCAGCGCGGCGTCCCCGTCCGCCACGCCGAGCCGGCCCAAGACCTCCGCCGTGAGGTGCTTCGCCACCGAGCCCGAGAGCTGATCGCCCTGGCGCTTGACCCACGCGAGCCCCGACCCGCGCAGCAGCTTCGCCGTCTCGGCGAGCTGGTCCAGGTCCTTACGCGATAGCGCGCCACCGCCCTGCACCGCCAGCCCCCGCACGCGCGCCCCGTCCCGCAGCGACGCGTCCACGAAGGGTATGCCCAGGGGCCGCACCAGCGCGGTCCAGTCCGCGATCGCGAAGTCGTAGCGCAGGTCGGGCTTGTCGGTGCCGAACCGCTCCATCGCGTCCCCCCACGCGAGCCGCGGGAACGGCCGGGGCACCGCGTGCCCGGCCTCCTCCCACAGCGCCGCCAATACCACTTCCACGAAACCCTGCACGTCCTCCGCGGCGACAAAGGAGGCTTCGAGATCGATCTGCGTGAATTCGGGCTGCCGGTCGAAACGCAGATCCTCGTCGCGGAAGCAGCGCGCGATCTGGAAGTAGCGATCGAACCCTGCCACCATGAGCAGCTGCTTGTAGATCTGGGGCGACTGCGGCAGCGCGAAGAACTCGCCGGGGTGCAGCCGAGACGGCACCAGGTAGTCCCGCGCCCCTTCGGGCGTGGGCTTGGTGAGGATGGGCGTTTCGATCTCGAGAAACTCGAGGTCCGCCAGCGTGCGCCGCGCGCGCTGCAACAGCCGGTGCCGCAGGATGAGATTCGCCTGGAGCTCCGGCCGGCGCAGGTCGAGGTGCCGGTACCTGAGTCGCAGCTCCTCGCCGGGCAGCTCCTCGCCCTTGCCCCGGGCCACCGGAATCGCCGGCGTCTCGGCAGGACCCACCACGTCGAGCGCCGTCGCGTGGACCTCGATCTCCCCCGTCCCGAGCTCGGGGTTGCGCATGGCCGGCGGCCGCGCCACCACCATCCCCTCGACCACCACGACGGACTCGCCGCCCACCGCCCCGGCGCGCCGCACCACCTCGGCCGTCGCCCAGTCCGGGCCCACGGCCACCTGGACGATTCCATCGCGGTCGCGCAGGTCCAGGAACACGATGCCGCCGAGGTCGCGGCGCCGATGGACCCAGCCGCCGAGGCGCACGCGCTGGCCCACGTCGGCCACCCGAAGCGAGCCGCAGCGCTGCGTGCGCCAGCTTGTGGTGCTCACCGTCACGCCATTCGCTCCGCTTCACACAGCGACCGGTAGAACTCCTCGGGCGTCCGCGCGCCGAGCAGGCGCGCCCGCACCGGCTCCTGGCGCACCAGGCGCGAAATCCGGCTCAACGCCTTGACGTGCACGCCGGCCTGCGACTCGGGGCTCGCCAGCAGGAAGAAAATCCGGACCGGCTGCCCGTCGATCGTCTCGTAGGGCACCGGCGTCACCGTGGTGCCCGCGACGATGCCGAGCCCGGCCAGCGCCGGGGTCTTACCGTGGGGCACCGCCACGCCGTAACCGATCCCGGTGGGGAACTGACGCTCCCGCTCCAGGATGGCCTCGAGCACCTCGTCCGCCGCGGTCCCGTTTCCCACGACCAGGAGCTCCACCAGCTCCCGAAGCACCCCTTCCTTGTCGGCGGACCGGAGAGGGATCAGGATGCGACTGGGGCTCAGAAGCTCGGATAGCCGCACGGCGCTCGGCAAGTGGTGTAAGCGCTTGAATCTAGTTAAGTTGACCGACCGGCGCCACGTGGATTCCCGGCCGACCGCTATGCATCGACACCTCTGGACCCTCCTGGTCGCACTGCCCGCGACCGCGGCCGCACAGAACGCCGCCGGCACGGCGCTATGGCGGCTCGTGTCCACCACCCTGGCGGTGCCGCCGGCCCTCGCCACCGGCGCCCCGGCCGCGCTGTGGAATCCCGCACAACCCGACGGAGCGGCCCGGTTCGTCCTCGGCGTCGAGCTGCTCCGCACGCCGCCGGAGCTGGGCGTCGCCGGGCCGCTCGCCGCCGGACGCGTCCAGGTGGGCGCGCTGGGAGCGATCGGCCTGGTATACGGCCGCCTGGCGATCGACGATCTCGTGCGGACGAGCGACAGTCCCGAGCCCGCGGGCGGCACCGTGCCCTACTACACGCAGGTCGTCGGCGCTCACTGGGTGCGCGCGATCGGACGGGCGACGATGGGCGCGCTCCTGGCACACCACGACACCAGGCTCGACGCGGCCCTGGTGCGGCGCTGGACCCTGGACGTCGGTGTGCGGGCGCCGATCCTGACTGATGCGCTGGAGGTCGGCGCCGCCACCCACTTTTTCTCATGGTCCGACACCGGCGATCCGGCGCAGGACCTCTTCCTCGGGTTGGCGTACCGCGTGCCACTCGGCCCGCTGTGGGAAGGCAGCGACCGCGCGACCCTGTGGCTCCGCTATGGCGCGGCAGTCGCCCATGGATTCGGTGCCGACCAGTTTCTTGGGGCGGGGATGGCACTGGGAGAGGTGTTCGCCGCCGACGTGATGGTCGCGCGGGAGGGCGGCTACGCAGATGAGGGCTGGCGTCCGGTGGGGGCGATTCGGCTCGGAGTCGGGCGCTACCGCGTTTCCTTCGCGCGCGATGCCGGCACCAACGGGATCGGCTCCGCGTACCGCGTCGGGCTCGAGGTCCGGGCGCCGTGACCGACTTGCTTTCGCTCACGCCGGACACGGCCCGCGACACGGTGGTGCAGTGGCTCGCCGCACGTGGAGAGGCCGCCTACCGCGTCCGGCAGATCCTGCCCCGCCTGTGGCAGCGGCCCGTGGCGCGCTGGGAAGACGCGAGCGATCTGCCCGCCCCGCTCCGCGCGGCGCTCGCCGCCGACTTCCCGCTCGTCCGGCTCGAGCTCGCGGCCCGGCAACAGTCGCGGGACGGGACCGAGAAGTTCCTCTGGAGGCTCGCGGACGGCGAGACGATCGAGTCGGTGCTCATTCCCGAAGGCCGGCGCCGCACCCTGTGCGTGTCCTCGCAGGTGGGCTGCGCGCTGCGCTGCGCGTTCTGCGCCACCGGCCGCATGGGCTGGCGCCGGAACCTCTCGCCCGCCGAGATCGTGGGCCAGGTGCGCGAGCTGGTGCTGCGCGATCCCGCGCTGAAGCCGACGAACGTGGTCTTCATGGGAATGGGCGAGCCGCTGCTGAACTGGGAGGCGGTGGACGCGACGCTCACCATCCTGAACCACCCCGTCGGGCTCGGGATCGGCGCGCGACACGTCACGGTGTCGACGGTCGGCATCCTCCCCAACCTGGCCCGGCTCGCCGGGCGCCCGGAGCAGTTCCGGCTGGCGCTGTCGCTACACGCGCCCACCACCGAGCTGCGGCGGGCGCTGATGCCGGTGGAGCGCAAGTACACGCTCTCCGAGGTGCTCGCCGGGCTGGGCCAGTTCCGCCGCCGCGTGACCCTGGAGTACGTGCTGATCGGCGGCGTGAACGACGCCCTGGAGCACGCCGACGCGCTGGCGCGCCTGGCCGCGCCCCTCGGGGCGCTCGTGAACCTGCTACCGCTGCATCCGGGCGGGGCCCCGGAGCTCACCCCCAGCCCGCGCGCCCGCATGCTCGAGTTCCAGCGGCGGCTCAAGACGCACGGCGTGCGCGCCGTGCTGCGGCGGAGCCGCGGCCTCGACATCAGCGCGGCGTGTGGCCAGCTACGGGTGGAGCTCGAGGGGAGACCGAAAGTCCGCGCCGAGGAGCACGCTGGCGTCGACTAGCAGCGTCGTGTCGGGCGCCGCCACCACGACGCCCACGCCGAGCGCTCGCCGCACCTGCTCGCCCACCGTCACCGGTCCGCGCCGTACGAGGATGCGGGTCGAGTCGAGCGTCGCGCCGCTGGCGTTCCCGTAGAACACGACGTCGATCCCCTCGCGCCGCAGGATGCGCGTCGCCCCCCGGGCTAACCCGCCACGGCCAGTCGCGTTCAGCACCTCGACGGTGATCGGGTCGCCGCGGTCCCCGGGGACGGGGAACGCATGGTCTCCCGCGGAGTCCGATCCGCAACCGGCGGCGGCCAGCGCCACCAGCGCCACCGCGGTCAGCCTCACGCGAGCGCGTTCCAGAACGCCACCGTTTCGGGAGGCAGCGGCCACCCCGAGCGCAGCACCCACTCGATGCGCCGGCGCGCCACCTCGCGCAGCACCACGTCGCGCTCGCCCGGCACCCGCGCGGCGAGCGTCCGGCCGCCGTCGGGGTCCGGGTCGCGCCCCGGCTCCAGGAAGTCCGCGAGATAGAGCATCCGTCCCACCTCATCCCATCCGGCGTAGCCCACGGTGTGGTATCGCACGGCGTCGAGCACGCCGCGATCGGTCTCTCCGTCGGCCGCCCCGCGGTCGGCCGCCGCCGGACCGTGGGCCCGGCCGTCCGCGAGCGGCGCGTCGCGCAGCGCGTCGTGCAGGTAGGCCGCGCGTCGCCAGCGGTCGCGCTCCGCCGCCCGCACCCCCATGGCCGTCCCCCACTCGTCGAGCAGGTCCGCGACCCGCTCGATGTGCGCCCGGCGCTCGGGGCCGACCTGCGCCCAGGACGGCACGCCCACCTATCGACCCACGGTCGGATCGGCCGCGAGGCCGTCGCCCAGCACCACGTTGTCGATCAGCCGGGTGCCACCCACCCGCGCGGCCAGCACCACGATCGTTCGCGCCGTGGCCCGCTCGACCGGAAGCAGATCCTCGTCCACGAGCGCGAGGTAATCAGGAGTCACGCCGGGCGCCTGAAGGACGTGCAGGCCCCGCTGCCGCAGCGCTTCCGGATCGGCCTCGCCGGCGCGCCAGCCCTGCTCCACGGCGCGCAGCGCGCGCGACAGGGCGAGCGCCGCCCGCCGCTCGTCGGAGCCGAGGTAGCCGTTGCGCGAGCTGAGCGCCAGACCGTCGAGCTCGCGCACCGTCGGCGCCACGTCGATCTCCACCGCGAAGCTCAGGTCCGCGACCATGCGCCGGACCAGCATCGCCTGCTGGAAGTCCTTGCGACCGAACACCGCGATGTCCGGCTCGACCACGTGGAACAGTTTGGTCACCACGGTGAGCACGCCCGCGAAGTGGCCCGGGCGGGCGGCGCCTTCGAGCCCGCCCTCGTCGGCCGCCGTCCCCGCGACCACCCGCGTCACCGGCTCCCCCGGGTACATCTCGTGCGTCTCCGGCACGAACAGCACGTCCACGTCGCGCGCCGCCGCCAGCCCGCGGTCCCGCGCCAGATCCCGCGGGTATCGCGTGAAGTCCTCGCCGGGGCCGAACTGGAGCGGGTTCACGAAGATGCTCATCACCACACGGTCCGCGCGCTCCCGGGCCCGGTCCACCAGGCGCAGGTGCCCTTCGTGCAGGAAGCCCATGGTCGGCACGAAGCCGATGCGCCAGCTCCGCGCCCGCTCGGCGCGGCTCCAGGCCCGCATGGAGTCGAGCCCCGTGATCTCGTGCATCGCAGGAAGGCCGGGCCTATTCGCCGAACGAGTGCTCCGGCCCCGGATAGCGTCCCTCACGCACCTCCGCGGCGAACCGCCGCGCGGCGTCGCGCACGTCGTCGGCCAACGTGGCGTAGCGCTTGACGAACTTGGCCGCGAACCGGTCGTTCAAGCCGAGCATGTCGTGCAGGACGAGCACCTGGCCGTCGCACGCCGGCCCCGCGCCGATCCCGATGGTCGGGATGCGCAGGGCCTTGGAGAGCTGCGACGCGAGCGGCGCCGGGATGAGCTCCAGCACGATCGCGAACGCGCCGGCGTCCTCGAGGGCCCGGGCATCGGCCTCCAGCCGCTGGGCGGCCTCCGCGTCGCGCCCCTGCACCCGGTAGCCGCCCAGGGCGTGCACCGATTGCGGCGTGAGTCCGAGGTGGCCCATCACCGGGATGCCGACGTCCACGAGGGCGCGGACCGTGTCCGCGATGGGGCGACCACCCTCGAGCTTGACGCCGTGGCATCCGGTTTCCTGCATCACCCGCCCCGCGTTACGGATGGCCTCCTCGCGGCTCACCTGGTAGGTGAGAAAGGGCAGGTCGCACAGCACCAGGGCCCGAGCGGCGCCGCGGCGCACGATGCGTGTATGGTAGATCATCTGGTCGAGGGTGGCCGACAGGGTGGACTCGGCCCCGGCGAGCACCTGGTTCACGGAATCGCCCACGAGCAGGATATCCACCCCGCACTCGTCGAGCAGCCGCGCGAACAGCGCGTCGTAGCACGTGAGCATCACGATGCGCTCGCCGCGCCGCTTGAGCTGCAACACCTCGTGGACGGTGACCGGCTTCTTCGCGTCAGTCATGGGGCTCGACCGCGGAGGGCGGCGTCGAGCTCCGCCACTTCGCGACGCCAGAAGTCGCGGTGCGGCAGCTCGGGATGAGGAATGACGAGGTCCAGTCGCCGCACGGTGCGGTCTCCGAAGCGAACGATGTCGAGATCGAGGGTCCGTGGGCCCCAGCGCTCGGTCCGCACCCGGCCCCGCTCCGCCTCGATCGCGCGGCAGTGCCCGAGCAGCGCCTCGGGCTCCAGCGCGGTGTCGAGCAGCACCATCTGGTTCAGATACGCACCCTGCGGCACGGGCCCGACCGGCGCCGTCTCCTCGACCTGCGACGCCTGCCGCAGACGGGTGTCGGGCAAGCCCGCCAGTCTGGCGCGGGCGTGAGCCAGGTGGGCCCCGCGGTCGCCCACGTTCGAGCCGAGCGCCACGTACACGGCCTCCACGCTACGGTGCCGCGCCCGGGCCGGCAAACTCGCGCGTCAGCTCGCCCAGCATGGCCGCCACCTGCTCGAGCTCGCGCGTGGCCCGCTCCAGCTCCACCACGCCATGGGCGGCCTGCGCGGCCCGGCTGGCGACCTCGCCGGCCTCGCCACGGTTTTGCTCCGCGATTGCGGCCACCGCCTCGATGCGCTCGCGCAGCTGGCCGAGGGCCTGGTCTTGCTCGCCCGCGGCCCCCGCAATGCGGCGCGCGTGCGCCGTGGCTTCGGCCGTCGCCGTCACGATCGCGTCCAGCGCCGAGAGCGCTCCCGACGACAGCTCCTCCACCCCACCCACGCTGCCCTCACCGCGCCGCATCTGCTCGACAACTTCACCGACCTGGCGCTGGACATCCTGCACCAGCTCGGCCGCCTCGGCGGCGGCACTGGCACTCTGCTCCGCCAGGCGCCGGACCTCTTCGGCCACCACGGCGAAGCCGGTCCCGTGCTGGCCCGCCCGCGCCGCCTCGATCGCGGCGTTCAGGGCCAGCAGGTTCGTCATGTCGGCCAGCTCGCGGATGGAGGCGATGAATCCCGTGATGCGCCGGCTCACCGCGCCGAGCTGTTGCACCTTGCCAGAGCTCTCGCCCACGAATCCCTTCAGGGCCACCAGCCGCTCGATGGCGTCGCGGATCCGCTGGCGGTTACGGGCCGCGACCTCGCTCGCCGTGCTCGACGCCTGTGCCGCCTCGGCGCCGTCGGCCGACACCCGCCGCGCCAGCTGCGACAGGCTTGCCGTCGCCTCGAGCCCGCCCGCTACCTCGCCCTCCTCCCGCACCACCCCGGCCCGGATCGTCGCCGTGGCCGCGACCACCGCGTCGGACAGCGCCCGCAACGCGCCCGCGGTGCGGGTCAGCGTGCCGAGCTGGCGGCTCACCCGTTCTACCGTTTCGGCCAGCGGCCCGCGCAGCTGGCTGATGTGCATCGCCGTCGCCAGCTGCCCGGCGAACGTCGAGATCGTCAGCATCTCCCACTTGCCGTAGCTGCGGCGCTTATGGTGCTCCAGCTCCAGGGTCCCGATCACGCGGTCGCCGATCTTGAGGGGGACGATCATGAGGCTCTGCACGCCCGCGGGCGCATCGGGCACGCGACGATCTTGCCTCACGTCGTCGATCGACACCGCCGCGCCCGTGGCGAGCACGTCCTGGCGGAGGGCGCCGGCGTGCGCCGGCGGCGCGTGCCGGCCGGGCCGGCCGAACGCGCTGCGGTAGGACAGCTCCGCCTCCCCGTCGCGCCGGCGGTAGATGCGCAGGTCACCCCAGTCCACGAGCCGCGACGCCAGCTGCTCGATCCGCCGGAACGCGTCCCCCAGATCGAGCGTGGCGGCCACCACCCCCCCCAGCGCGTGCACCCGGCTGAGCAGCTCGGCGCCGATCGCCTCCTCGACGATGAGCCGGAACAGCACGCCGAGCGACCCGACGACGATCGCGACCACCACCCAGCCGAGCGGCGGCCAGGCGACGAGCGCCGCCCCGATCATGGTTGCCGCCAGCACCGTGCCGGTGTACGCGATGCACTCGTAGCGCAGGACGAAGAGCTGCTCCTCGGTCGTGAGCTTGTCGCGAATCATCAGGCTGAAGTAGAACAGGATGCGGCCGATCAGGAAATACGCCAGCCCGAAGGAGAACCCGGCCGGGATGAGGGCCATGCCCAGCTGCGGAACCGTGATGCCCGATTGATGCAGCACCCAGGCGTACAGCCCGTAGGCGCCCGTCACGGCGATCACCTCGCGCCCGAGGTTCACCCAGGCGGCGCGCCACGTCTTGCGGCTCAGTAGCCAGTCGGCCGCCGCGACTCCGGCGGCGACGGCGAGCGCCGTGGCGGGGAACCCGACGACGAGGGTGCCGACGAGCGCGACCACACCGGTCTGGTGGAGATAGGAGTACTTGCTGAGCGGCACGGGGACGGCGCGCAGCCCGGCGGCGAGCGCCGCCATCACGAGGATCTCGACCGGTTGCCCGAGCCAGCGCGGATCGGCCGCGAGCGCGCCGAGCAGCACGATCGCGCCACCTACGGCCAGGGTGGTGCTGTAGCGCTCGACCAGCCGCTCGGCGGTCACCGTGCCGCTCCCGCGGGTGCCCGGAGCGCGTCGGCCAGCTCGGCGACCAGGCGCTCGAGGCCCGCCGGCCCGCCGGTCCCCAGCGCTTCGACCAGCGCGCTTCCCACCACCACGCCGTCGGCGCAGCACGCGGCGGCGCGCGCCTGGGCCGCCGTGCCGATGCCGAACCCGACCGCCACCGGCAGCGGCGTGGCCGCCCGCACCCGCGCCACCGCGGCCGGGAGATCGGGCGGCACGGCATCGCGCACGCCGGTGACCCCCAGACGGGAGATGAGGTAGACGAAGCCGCGCGCCCCATGCACGGCGCTCTCCAGCCGTTCCGCGGTCGTGGTCGGCGCGACGAGTCGGATCAGCGCGAGCGGGCTCGCTTCCACGACCGTCTCCAGGGCCGGCTCCACGCCCGCCGGCAGATCGGTCAGGAGCAGGCCCGACGCGCCGGCCGCGTGGGCGTCCGCGAGAAAGCGCTCGACGCCGTAGGCGCGCACGGGGTTGAGATAGGTCATCAGCACCACCGGGACGTCGAGTCGTGCCGCGCGCACGACGTCGAGCGCGCCCGCCACGGTCATCCCGCCCTCCAGCGCCGTCTGGCTCGCGCGCTGGATCGTGGGCCCGTCGGCGAGGGGGTCCGAGAACGGGATCCCCACCTCGACCATGTCGGCGCCCGCGGTGGCCGCCCGCTGCAGCGCCGCCACCGATGCCGGCGCCGTGGGAAAGCCCGCCGTGAGATACGCGATGAGCGCCGCGCGCCGCTCCGCCCGGACCGCGCGCCAGCGCGCCGCGATCGGGTGGTCAGACAAAGTAGTCGCTGACCTTGATGCCGAAGCGCGCCGGGTCGGTGACCTTGACGATGGTCCGCGGGAAGGTGCCCTGCGCGTCGCGCTCCGCGAGATCGACGGTGGTCCCCGGATGCAGGATCGCGCCGTCCGGCGTGGCCACGATCCGCACCATGGGCCGGTGAATGAAGTTCGCGTCGGGGTTGGCCGATTGGACCAGGCCCACCTCGTAGCTGTCGAGAATGACACACGTGCCCACCGGGTAGACCCCGATGAGGTTGATGAACGCCTTGACCACGACGGGATCGTAGCCGCGGCGCGGATTCTCCCACATCTCCTTGAGGACCTGGTCCGGCTGCAGCGGCACCGTCTGGTACACGCGGCGGCTCGTGGCAGCGTCGAAGCCGTCCGCCACGGCGATCATCTTCGAGTAGATCGAGAGCTCCCGGAGCCGGATCGACTTGGGGTAGCCCGTGAGGTCGGTCTTCATGTGATGCTCGTAGGCGACGATCATCGAGCGGTACGGAATCTCGCCGTAGCCGCGCAGCCCGAACAGCGTGAGCACGCCGAGCCAGGGGTGCGCCTGCATGACGCGCCACTCCTCGTCGCTCAACCCGCTCTCCTTGTTGAGCACCTCGAGCGGCACGCGGGACTTGCTGATATCGTGGAACAGCGCCGCCAACCCGAGGTCGT
>CAZVSO010000071.1:11897-13953 GCA_964629425.1 uncultured Gemmatimonadaceae bacterium | reverse complement strand
AATGCGATCGCTGCCGACGGTCACCGCCTTTTCGATCGTGTCGAACAGCGGCACTAGGTCCGTCCCCGGCACGGCGAGATCCGGCGTCGCGATCCCGTGCCGGCCCGACGCATAGAGGAACGGGCAGCCGAACTGCTCCGGCGTGGCCTCGAGATCGAGGAACAGCTCGAGCACCTCGTCGTGCACCCGCAGGGGCTCGGCGTCCTGGCGATCGATCTTGTTCACCACCACGATCGGCCGGAGCCCCAGCGCCAGCGCCTTCCCCGCCACGAACCGCGTCTGCGGCATCGGCCCCTCGGCCGCGTCCACCAGCAGCAGGAACCCGTCCACCATCCGCAGGATGCGCTCCACCTCGCCCCCGAAATCCGCGTGGCCCGGGGTGTCGACGAGGTTGACCTTCGTCGCGCCCCACCGCACCGCCGCATTCTTGGCGAAGATCGTAATCCCGCGCTCCCGCTCCAGCGGATTGGAGTCGAGCACCCGTTCGGCCACCTGCTGGTTGGCGCGGAACACCCCCGCCTGGCGCAGCATCTGATCGACCAGGGTGGTCTTGCCGTGATCGACGTGCGCGATGATCGCGATGTTGCGGATGGACACGGGAGAAGTCCGGAGGGGGGCGGGTGTGAGGGGCGCAGTATAGAAGGGCGGAATGGAAAAGACAAGCGGGCACGCACGGAGAAGGCGTGGGGAGGTGGGGGAGTGGGAGCTTTCGCTGCAGCGCGGGGTTACGGTGCGGGCCGAAAGTCCCACGCCCCCACGCCCCCACGCAGTTGTTAGGGGTCAGTCACACGTCTGGTCCCGCTCGATCTGCACCGTGACGTGCCCGATCCCCAGTCGCCCCAGGCGGTCCTGCACCGCCTCCAGCACGCGCTGGTGGTCGGCCGGACTCTGGACCACGAGGTGGCCGCTCATCGCCACGACCCCGCTCGTCACCGTCCAGACATGGAGGTCGTGCACCGAGGAGACTCCGGGGACCGCGGTCATCCGGTCGTGCACGTCGGTCAGCGAGATGTGGGCCGGCGTCGCCTCGAGGAGCACGTCCGCGCTCTCGCGTACCAGCCGCCACGCCCCCACCAGGATCAGCGCGGCGATGGCGATCGAGACGAGCGGATCGGCCACGGTCCACCCCGTGGTCAGGACGATGACGCCGGCGCCGATCGCGCCGAGCGAGCCGAGCAGATCCCCTACGACGTGCAGGTAGGCCCCCCGCTCGTTGAGCGAGTGCCGGTGGCCCCGATGCAGCACGATGACGCCGACCACGTTCGCCACCAGCCCGACGCCCGCGACGGCGAGCAGCAGCCGGCCGTCCACCACCGGGGGCGCTTGAAAGCGCCGCCAGGCCTCGACCGCGATGCCGATCGCGATCGCGATCAGCACGGCGCCGTTCACCAGCGCCGCCAGGATCTCGAGCCGCAGCAGCCCGAAGGATCGCTCGGGGGTGGCGGGCCGCCGCGCCACGTGCGAGACGAACAGGGCGAGCCCCAGCGCGCCGACGTCGGCGAGCATGTGCCCCGCATCGGCCAGCAGCGCCAGCGAGTTCGCCAGCCACGCGCCCGCGGCCTCGACCACCATGACCGCGGCGGTGATGGCCAGCACCAGGGTCATGCGCCGACGGCTCTCCGCGCGCAGCGGCGCGCGGTGGGTGCAATGGGCTTCGAGTGGAAGGACGTTGGCCATTCGCCGTCAACCGTTAGCCATTAGCCATTAGCCATGTTGAAAGCTAACGGCTAACGGCCAAAGGCTAGTATCGCTAGCTTACCCCCTCCGATGGACCCACCCGAGACCACCTCGCTCGTCCTCAAGCTCGGCGCCGTGATCCTGCTGGTCGCGGCGAACGCGTTCTTCGTGGCGGCGGAATTCGCCCTCGTCGCGGCCCGGCGCACCCGCATCGAAGCGATGGTCCGCAAGGGCGACCGCAGGGCCAAGACGGTCCAGCTCGCCCTGCAGAATCTCTATCGCCAGCTCTCGGCGGCCCAGCTCGGCATCACCGTGGCGTCGGTCCTGTTGGGCTACGTCGCCGAGGAGACGGTGGCGCAGCTGTTCCTCGGCTGGTTCG
>CAZVSO010000071.1:0-11887 GCA_964629425.1 uncultured Gemmatimonadaceae bacterium | reverse complement strand
CGATGAGGTCGGCGATTTCGCGCGCGGCGGAAAGTTCCTCGGCTGGTTCGCCGCCCTCCCCCCGGCCCTTGGCTTCCTAGCCCGCGGCGGTATCGCCTCCACCGTCGCCATCGGCGTCGTCTCGTTCCTGCACGTCGTGTTCGGCGAGCAGGCCCCGAAGGCATGGGCCATCACCTATCCCGAAGGCACGAGCCGCTGGGCCGCGGCGCCGCTCCTGTTCTTCGCCTGGATCACCCGGCCCGCGACCAATCTGCTCAACTGGAGCGCGGGCCGTGTCGTGCGACTCATGGGACTCACGGGTACCACGGCCGAGCTCGAGCAGATCCATTCGCCCGAAGAGCTCCGCATGCTCGTCGAGCAGAGCCGCAAGAAAGGCAGTCTCGGCGCGCACGACGCCCGGCTGCTCGAGGGCGTCTTCGAGTTCAGTGAGAAGAACGCCCGCGACGTCATGACCCCGCGCACGGCCATCGTGGCCCTGCCGGTCACGCGCTCGCTGGAGGAGGCAGCCGACCGGGTGGCCGGCGCCGGGCGCTCGCGCTACCCGGTGTACCGCGAGTCGCTCGACGACATCGTCGGCACGGTGCACGCCAAGGACATCCTCAAGGCGCTGCGCGGGGGCGCGTCGCAGCCGCTCGAAGCCATCCTGCGCCCCGCCTTCTTCGTGCCCGGGACCCGCGAGGTGGAGGACGTCCTCGCCGACATGAAGCGCCAGAAGGTCCACCTGGCCATCGTGCTGGACGAGTTCGGCGGCACCGCCGGGCTCGTCACGATGGAAGACCTGCTCGAGGAGATCGTGGGCCAGATCTACGACGAGTACGACCGGCCCGAAGCCACCACCCCCACGAGCGCCGGCGGCGACGCGGCCGTCCTGCCGGGCGGCACCGAGATCAAGGACGTGAACCGGACCTACGGCCTCCAGCTCGACGACTCGGACTACACGACGATCGGCGGGCTGCTGTTCGGTACCCTGGGCCGTCTGCCCCGCGTCGGGGACCGCGTCGAGGTCGCAGGCGCCACGTTCGAGATCGTGGAGATGGCGGGGCGGCGCGTTGCGAAAGTGCGGGTGCTACCCAAGCGACCAGAGGGCTGAACACCTGCCGTTTGGCAGCCGGGGCTTTCCCTTGCAGCATCGACCGGCGACCGCTTGCAGCTTGGCGTCTTGCAACTCCACTGCCAACTATGGGCTAGCGATGTCTAGCAACTCCGGCGCTTGCAGTCGCCAGTTGCATGGCCAGCTCCAAGGCCGCCCGCATGCTCCCCGCGTCCGCCACTCCCTTGCCCGCAATGTCGAGCGCCGTCCCATGGTCCGGCGCCGTGCGCGGGAAGGGGAGGCCGAGCGTCACGTTTACCCCGCGTCCGAAGCCGGCCACCTTGACGGCCGTCATGCCGACATCGTGGTAGGGCGCGAGCACCGCGTCGAACTCGCCGCGCAGCGCCCGCACGAACACTGTGTCCGCCGGCAGCGGTCCGGCGGCGCCGAGCGCTGCGGCGGCGGGCCGCAGCACGCGATCGTCCTCGTCGCCGAATAGGCCGCCCTCGCCGGCGTGCGGGTTCAGCGCGCACACCGCCAGCCGGGGCTCGGCGAGGCCCCACCACCGCTCCAGCGCGGCCCGGGTGATCCGCCCCGTCCGCACGACCGCGTCCACGGTCACCAGGTCCGCCACCGCCCGCAGCGGTACGTGGGTCGTCACGAGCACGACGCGCAGGGCGTCGGTCGCGAGCATCATCGCGACGTCCGGGCCGCCCGTGAGGTGCGCCAGGAATTCGGTCAGGCCGGGATAGCGGTAGCCGGCGAGATGGAGCGCGGCCTTGTGCACGGGGCCGGTGACGATGGCATCGACGGCGCCCGCGAGCGCGAGCGCGACGGCTCGCTCGACGGCCTGCGCCGCCAATCGACCCGCGAGCTCCACTCCCCTTCCCTCTTCCCCCTTCCCCCTTCCCCAAGGGCCCAGGCCCACGCGGTGTCCAGCGGGAATCGAGGCGATCAAGTCGTCCGGGCCGATGACCGTGATTTCCGCGTCGAGCGGCGACTGCCCGAGCGCTTTGGCCACGACCTCCGGCCCGATGCCCCGCGGATCACCCAGCGTTACGGCGAGCCGGGGGCGGGGGGCTCGAGGTCTAGAGGCGGACGTCGACGTAGGTCTGGCGGCGCAGCTGCGTGAGGTAGTGTTGGATCGCCAGGTCCTGGGACAGACGCTCGCGAATGCGCAGCTTGACGTCCTCGTAGGTGAGGTCGCCTTCCGGCTTGGATCCCCGGACCTCGAGCACGATGAACTTGGGCCGCCCGCCGGCCGCGCTCAGCACGAAGACCGGTCGCACACCGGTGGTCGTGTCGCCGGCGAGCTGCTCCTGGTACTCGGGCGGCAGGTTCGCCACGGGGACGTCGTCGGCGAGCCGTTCTTCGGCGGGCGCGGCGTGGCGCCGGGCGAGCGAGTCGAACGATCCCCCGGCGACCAGCGCGGCGCGCACCGAGTCCGCCAGGAGGCGCGCGGCCTCGATGCGCTCGGGGGAAATCACCGGCTGAATCAGGATGTGCCGCGCGGAGATCTCGCCCGGCTGCACGCGGTCTACCCGGATAATGTGAAACCCGAAATCGGTCTCCACGGGGTCGGAGATCTCGCCGGGCCGCTGCCGGAAGGCGACGGCATCGAACTCGCTCACCATGCTGCCCCGCCGGAACCAGCCGAGGTCCCCGCCCTGCTCGCGCGACGCGCTGTCGCCGGAGAAGCGCCGCGCCGCGACCGCGAAGTCCGCGCCGCGCCGCAGCTGGACGACGAGCGACTCGGCCACCTGCCGGGCCCGCGCGCGCGCGCCCGAATCGGGCCGCGCCGCGATGACGATCTGGCGAAACGAGACGACCGCGGGGCGCCGCGGGAGCTGGCCCTTGTTGCGCTCCCAGTACTCGCGCATCTGCGCATCCGTCGGCGGGATGGGCCGCAGCTTGCCCTGCTGGCGCAGCGTCTCGAGCAGGCGCTGGCGGAGAATGACGCGTCGCTGCTGGTCCGAGAGCCGGCGGCGCCATTCGTCGATCGACAGGAACCCCGCGACCCGCATCTGGCTCTGGAACTCGGCCTCGGTCGCGAACTGCTTCCGCACGTTCTGGACGGTCTGCTCGACCTGGTCCAGGACTTCCTGGTCGGTGACGTGGATCGTCGTGTCGCGCTCGGCCTGCTGCACGAACAGCTCGTCCTCAACCATCTCCTGGACGAGCTGCACCCGCAGCGCGGCGCGGCCGGCCGAGTCCTGAGGCACCGGCGTGCCCTGCGCCTGGAGCTGGGCCAGCTGCTCCTCGATCTGCGAGGCGACGATCGGCCGCGTCCCCACGATCGCCACGATGCGGTCGAGGGTGCGGGACTCCTGCGCCGCCAGCGGAGCGGCGGACAGGCCGCCCACGATGAACGCGAGCGGGCGCCACGCCGAGCGGCGCATCGCTCCGCTCACCCGCCCTGGCGGGATGCCGTCGAGTCGTCGGCGCCCGGGAACGGTGCCGGCCCCGGCGCCGGCATCATGCCCGGCGGGACTCCGGCCGGGGGCGCGAGCGAGTCCGCCACGCCACGCAGCGCTTGCGCCCGTTGTGTGGCCGCGGTGATGCCGGCCGCGCTGAGCGAGGCCGGGTGGCGCTCCCGCAGCGCCTCGCCCATGAACGGCGGGAGCGGCACGAACTGCGTCTGCCCCTGCACGGCCCGCTCGAGGTAGTCGTACACGCGGTCCATCGCGAGCTGGATGCGCCCGTCCTCGCCGCGCGCGGAGTCCTGGAGGAGCCGGGGCGTGACCTGCACCAGGCGCTCGAGCACGCGCAGCGCCGAGTCGTGTTCGGCGCGCAGCTGCCGCCACGCCTCCGCGGGAATAGTGACGCCCGCGGAATCCGCCTGGTTGATGACGATCTGCCGCTGCGTCACGACCTGGAGGAACTGTCCCAGCTGCTCGTCCGTGGCGCTCGAGAGGCTGCGCGAGAACTGCGGATCGAGCGCGTAGAGCCAGCGCACGAGGTGCTGCACGCGGAACCGGCCGCCGCGGTAGGTCACCAGCGTCCGCCGGTCGGTCCGGGCCAGCTCGAAGTTGCCGACCGCCTGCCGGGCCAGCGCGGGCGCGTTCCGCTTGACTGCGATATGGCGTTGCTTCGACAGGCTGTCGAGGTACGTCGAGTCGAAGCGGAACTCGATGCGCACCTCGAGCCCCGCGCGGAAGGAATCGCGCACCTCCGCGAGCGGCGGCCGGCGGATCACATGGAGACCGTAGGGGCTCCGCACAACTTCGCTGATCCCGCCGGGCGACAGCTGCCAGCCGGCGTCCTCGAACGGCCCCACGAACGCCCCGCGCTCCGCCACCGCGAGCACGCCGCCCTGCTGGCGTGACCCGGGATCCTCCGAGTAGCGCGCCGCGAGCTGGGCGAAGTTGGCGCCGTTGCGCGCCACCGTCCGTCGCCGGATGTCGTCGATCAGCCGCCGCTTCTCCTGCTCCACCGGCGGCGCCGCGTTGGTGGGCACCCGGACCAGGACGTGCTGCAGCAGCCGGGTCGAGCCGTCCGTGTACGCGGAATCGACCTGCGCGTCGCTGAGCGCCGTGCGCGCCGCGACCAGCTTGTCCCGGAAACCCTCCCACTTGAGCTGCGCGACCTGCGGCCACGACGCCTCGAGCACGAGCGTCGAGTCGTCCAGCGGCTCGCTGCGCGCCATGGCGACGGCGAAGATGGCGTAGTCGGCCCAGACACCCGCGAGCGCCGTCATCGGACCCGCCTCCAGCGGTATCCGCTTCCCCAGCGCGGCGATCTGCGCGAGCCGCTCCGCCGTGAGCGTCTGGCCCGCCGAGCGGGCGGCGACGTTCGCGCGGGTGGAGAACGCGTCGCGCAGGGTGTCGCACCCCGCGAGCATGAGCACCAGAATCCCCAGACCCAACCGGCGCATCCCGACTCTCCTAGGCATCAAGGTCACCTACGACGGCAGTCAACGCCCGGACCAGCCCGGGCCCGATCGCCTCCCCCCCTAGGCGCCGCAGGCGCAACGCCAGCGGCACCGAACGCCGCACGTCGGCCTCGAACTGCACCGTGTCGAGCGCCGCGGTGAGGCCCGCCAGCCGCGGCTGCGCTTCCCGCCGAAACGTGAGCCGCGCCTCGTTGCCCCGGACGAGGACCGTCTCCAGTCCTGCCTGGGCGCCGAGCGCGCGGAGTTCGGCGACGAGCAACAGGCGCTCGGCTTCGGCGGGCAGCGGGCCGAACCGGTCGCGCAGCTCCTCGCGCAGGCCGGCAATCTCGCACGGTTGCTCGGCCCGCGCCAGCCGTCGATAGAGATCGAGCTTCGCCGAGTCGTCGGGGACGTACGCGTCCGGCAGGTGCGCCGCCGCATCCAAGATGACTTCCGGCGGCGCGCCCGTCCGGCGTCCCGCGTCCCCCTTCCCCTTCAGCGCGGCGACGGTCTCCTCCAACCACCGGAGATACACGTCGAACCCCACCGCATGCGCGTGCCCCGACTGCGCCCGTCCCAGAAGATTGCCAGCACCCCGCAGCTCGAGGTCGCGCAACGCGATGCGGTAGCCCGCGCCGAGGTCGGTGTGGTGCGCCAAGACCTCCAGCCGCTCCTCCGCGCCGGGATCGATCAGGTCGGGCACGAGCAGGTAGCAGTAGGCGCGCCGATGGCTGCGCCCGACGCGCCCCCGCAGCTGGTACAGCTGGGCCAGCCCGAACCGGTCCCCACGATCCACGATCATCGTGTTGGCGTTCGGCACGTCGAGTCCCGATTCCACGATCGTCGTGGTCACCAGCACGTCGACCTCGCCCCGCACGAAGCGCGACATCACGTCGTCCAGCGCGGCCTCCGCCATCCGCCCGTGCGCGACGCCGATCCGTGCCCGCGGCGCGAGCGTCGCGACGCGGCCGGCCACCGTGTCGATCGTCTCGATCCGGTTGTGCACGAAGAACACCTGGCCGCGCCGGTCGAGCTCCCGCGCCATCGCCTCTTCCAGCAACGCGTCGTCCCAGGGCTCGATGAAGGTCAACACGGGCGAACGGTCCTTCGGCGGCGTCTCGAGCAGCGTGAGATCGCGCAGGCCGGCGAGTGACAGATGCAGCGTGCGCGGAATCGGCGTCGCGGTGAGCGTCAGCACGTCCACCGCCAGTTTCAGCGCCTTCAGCCGCTCCTTGTGCCGCACGCCGAACAGGTGCTCCTCGTCCACGACCAGCAGTCCGAGATCCTTGAAGACCACGTCGCGCGACAGCAGCCGATGCGTCCCGATCACGACGTCAGTCTCCCCGGCGGCGAGACGGACGAGCGCCGCCTCGCTCTCGCGGCCGCCCCGGAAGCGCGACAGCACGTCGATCCGGACCGGGTAGTCCGCGAGTCGCTCGCGAAACGTGCGGCCGTGCTGCTCCGCCAGAATCGTCGTGGGCACCAGGACCGCCACCTGCTTGCCGGCCTGCATCGCCTTGAAGGCGGCTCGCACCGCCACCTCGGTCTTGCCGTAGCCCACGTCGCCCACCAGCAGCCGGTCCATGGGACGCGGGCGCTCCATGTCGCGCTTCACTTCCTCGGTGGCGCGACGCTGATCGGGCGTGTCCTCGTACAGGAAGGCGGATTCGAGCTCGCGCTGCCACGGCGAGTCCGGCGGAAACCCGTAGCCGGACGCCAGCTGCCGCCGGGCGTACAGCTCGAGCAGCTCGGTAGCGAGCTGCCGGATCGCCGTTCGCGTCCGGTCCCGCTGCCGCTGCCAGGCGCGCCCGCCGAGCCGGTGCAGCCGCGGCGGGCGCGCCTCGCCGTCCGCCGCCGCACGGTAGGGCTCGAGCTGGTCCAGCCGGTAGAGCGGCACGTTGAGGCGGTCGCCGCCCTCGTACTCCACGACCGCCACTTCCAGCGTGGCCTCGCCCACGGGGATCGTCTGTAGCCCGCGGTAGATCCCGATCCCGTGCTCGAGATGCACCACGAAGTCGCCCGCCGCGAACGCGCGCGCCGCCGGCCCCGCGACCGCCACCCGGTAGCGCCGCGGCCGCCGCAGCCGCCGCGCCCGGCGGAACACCTCGTGGTCGGTGAGCACCCGCAGCGTCGGCAGCACGAAGCCGCCATCGAGCGCGCCGACCACCAGCGTGGCCCGGGTGTGCTCGAGCAGCTCGTCGAGCCGCTCGACCTGGCCCTCGTTATCGCACAGGATCACCGTCGGCGGCGCCCCGGCCACCACCTGCCGCAGCCGCCTCAGGTCGCGGTCGATCGCCTCCGGCGGCGCGACCGGAAACCGCACGTCGGCGCCCGCTGCGCCGGGAAGGAGCCGGCCGAAGCGCGCCACCAGGGCGCGCCAGCCCTCGGGCGCGATGAGCAGCTCGTCTCGAGAGGGAGGGTCTTCGCCCAGGCGTCGTGCCACTTCCACCTGATGCTCGGCCCCCGCCCAGGCACGCTCCACTTCCGCCTCCACCGCCCCTTCCCCGTCCAGCACCAGCAGGCTATCCGCGGGGAGCAGCTCGAGGAGCGAGCTGAGCACCCGTCCCGCTTCCCCCTTCCCCCCTCCCTCGCCCTTGACCGGCAGCACCGTGACCCGCTCGATCGCCTCGCCGGAGCGCTGCGTATCGAGGTCGAAGGAGCGCAGGGACGCTACCTCGTCCCCCCACCACTCGAGGCGCGCCGCCGCCGCCATCCCGAACCCGTAGACGTCGAGGATGCCGCCGCGCACGGAGAACTGCGCCACCTCCGTCACCGTCGGCACCCGGACGAACCCCATCCGCACGAGGCGCTCGCTCACGTCCGTGAGCGATCCGCCCCCCGGCCCGGCGCCGATTTCGAGCCGCGACGATTCGAGGGCGCGCGGCACGCCGGTCCGCTCGGCGCTCGCCCGCGCGGTGGTGACGACGATCCGCAACCGGCCGGCGAGCAGCGCTTGCAGCGCCTCCACCCGCTCCCCGGCGATCTCGTAGTGCGACTCGTCCGCCCCCAGCGACTCCCGCTGCGGGTACAGCGCGACGCCGTTCTCCACCAGCGCGCGGAGGTCGGCCGACCAGCGCTCGGCCTCCGCCGGCGACGGCGCGATCACGACGAACACGCGGTGCCCGCGCCGCGCCAGGGCGCCGATCAGCACCGCCGGACTGCTGCCCGGCAGGCCGGCGAGCCCGAGCGGTGCGCCGGGCGACGGCAGGCCCGCGGCGAGCGCCGCCGTGGCCGGCAGCTCGTCGAAGCGGTCGAGGAGAAACGCGAGCGCCGTCACCGCGTCAGGATCGCGACCGCGACCTCCGCCGCGGCGAGCAGCAGGGCCAACAGCAGGAGCCACACGCTCGCGTCCGCCAGGCGGGCTCCCGCAAAGCGCGCGGCGGCGAAGTCGGCCTCGGACAGCACCGCGGCGCCGAGCACGCGCTCCACCAGGGCCGCGGGCGCCGGAGTGAGATCCGATTCCCGCGGGTCGAGACCGAAGACCGTAGCCGCTACCGTGTCGGTGCCGCGGCGCTCGAACTCGACGCGCGTAGCGCCTTCGGCCGCCCGGATGGGCGCCTCCCCGCGCGCGACGCGGTTCACGAGCGCATCGACGAACGGCACGAAGCCGGGCGACGCCGGCAGCGAGGTCCACGCCGTGTCCAACCGGCTGCCGAGCAGCACCGTCTCACCGTCCCGCACAAGCCAGGCATCGCCGTTGACCCGCGCCAGCACTGCCGCGCTGTCCGCGGCGCCCGCGAGGCGGTACCGCCTCCGGACCGCGCCGCTGTCGATCATCGCCAGGCCCTGGGCGACCACGACACCTGGCGTCCCACCGCCTTCGAACCGCCAGCGCACCCCGCGCGCCGCCAGGGCGCGATTCACCTGGCCCACCAGCGCCGGGTCCTCGGGCGGCAGCACCACCGTGGCCGCGGGGCCGGGCCGGCCGCCGATCGTCACCTCCGCACCCGCTTCGATGCGCCGTCCCTGGCGCAACACGGCCAGCGCCACCTCGACGAACGGGCCCGCGTCGGGCCCGACGGCCACCCGCGCCGGGGGCGCGATCCGTGCCGCGAACAGCCGCCGGTCGTCGCCGCGCAGCTCGTCTGGCTCGAGCTCCGCCTCTCCCACCCACCAGCCCGGCGCGCCCGGCGACAACGGCACGGCCGCCGCGTCACCCGGCCCCACGAGCACCCGGCCCGCCTCCCGGCCGCGCCACCGGACCGTGACCAGCGCCGGCTGGGCGCCCGGGGTTCCGGCCACGACCAGGCTCACCACCCCCTCCACTACCTGCGCCTGCGCCACGCCCAGGTTGGGGGGCGCGGCGCCGGCCGGCGAGAGCGCCAGGACCCGCACGCCCGTCGGGATCTCCACGCGCCCCGCCCCCAGCGCCGTGCGCTGCAGGTCGCTCACGACGTGTACCTCGCGGGCCGGGGCCGGCTCGGCGTCGGCGATCCGCGTGGCGCGACCCAGCGCGTCCGCCAGGTCGAGCCGGCGAGCGTCGACGGCGGCGCTGTCCACCACCGCCAGCAACGCCTCCCGGCCGCCGCCGCGCACCAGGCCGTCGGCCAGCACGAGCCACAGCCTGTCCGCCGCGGTCGCGCTCGCGATCGACGCGCGCGCCACGCGTCGCAGGCGGTCGAGCACCGCCCGTCCCTCGACGATGGCACCAGCGGACGGCGAGTTGTCCAGCACCACCACCACGGCGGTCGGCTCGTGCGCGCCGCCCACGCGCGTGGGCACGAGTGGGCGGGCCGCGGCCAGCACGATCGCGATCACCAGCGCCGTGCGGAGCGCGAGCAGCAGCAGGTGGCGCAGCTTGAGGCGCCGGGCGCTCTCCCGTTCCGCCGCCGTCAGGTAGCGCACGGCCGGGAAATCGAGCTCGGGCGGGGTGACACGATGCAGCAGGTGCAGTAGCGCCGGGATCGCCGCGGCCGCGAGCCCGATCAGGGCGAGAGGATGCAGGAAGCTCATGCCAGCAGCCGCAGGGCGATGCCAAACGGCGTATCGGTGGTCACGTGATGATAGGCGATACCCTGCCGCCGGCACGCCATGCGCCAGCCCGCGATCGCCCGCGCCACCGTCTGGCCGTACGCCCGGGCCAGCTCGCGGGGCCGCACCACGACGCTGACGCCGCTCTCAGGGTCCCGGAACCGCGCCTCGGGCGGTCCCTCGAGCGCCAACTCCGCCGGATCCATGAGATGATAGACGATCACCTGATGGCCGCGATGGCGCAGGTACTGCAGCGCCGTGAGCGCGAGCTCCGGATCGAACAACAGGTCGGAAAGCAGAACGACCAGGCCGCGCCGGGCCAGGAGCGGGGTGAGATGGCGCAAGGCCGCATGAGCCGCAGTGCCACGCCCGTCTGGCGTGTCGAGCAGCCCGCGCACGAACCGGGCCCACTGCCCGGCCTTGACGCGCGCGGGCACCACCTGCCGCACCGCCTCGTCGAACGTCACGAGCCCCGTCGCGTCCCGTTGGCGCAACAGCACCAGCGCGACCGCCGCCGCCAGGCGATCCGCGTAGGCGCGCTTCGTCAGGCGCTGCGGCCCTCCCCGCCACGCCATCGAGCGGCTCGCGTCCACGAGGATCATCGCCCGGAGGTTGGTCTCTTCTTCGAATTGCTTGACGAACAGCCGGTCGGACCGCGCCAGAATGCGCCAGTCGAGGTAACGCAGCTCGTCGCCCGGTTGGTAGGCGCGGTGCTCGGTGAACTCGACCGAGAAGCCCCGGAACGGGGAGCGATGCAGACCCGCGAGGAAGCCCTCGACGACGCCCGCCGCCACGATCTCGATGCCGCCCAGCCGGGCCACCTCGGCGGGGTCGAGCAGGTCGATCCGGGTCTGGGGCGTCATGAACGGTCGGAAGCTAACGGCGGCCAGAATGTCCGCGGTAGAGGACGACCGCCGGGCCGCCCTGCCCCGCGTACAGCGTTGTAATCCTTTTCAGCCCAATGGGTTGGATTCATTGGCCCCAGTTGGCACGACGCCTGCTTCTGGGGCGGCCGGAGGATCCTATGCTCACGATCATGGCGTTTCTCGCGACCGCCGGCGCTGTGCTCCCGCCACCCGGGAGTGCGCCGTCCCCTGTCCGCCCCCGCATCGAGGCCTGGACCAACCGCGGCGATGCGCTGTTCGCCCGCGGCGACGGGGTCCGGTTGTTCTTCGAGACGGATCAGGACGCGCACGTCACCCTGTTGCGCATCGACACCGACGGCCGGGTCCGGGTGCTGTTCCCGCGCGCGCCCTGGGAAGACAACTTCGCGCGCGGCGGGCGCGAGTACGAGGCGGAGGGACTGGGCTCGCAGGCCGCCTTCCGTATCGACGACCAGCCTGGGATGGGATACATCTTCGCGGTCGTGGCGGCCGACCCCTTCGCCTATGGCGCCATCGTGTCCGCCGATCATTGGGACTACCGTCTGATCGCCGACGGCCGGGTGCGCGGCGACCCCTACGTCGCGCTCACGGAGCTCGTCGAGCGCATCGTCCCGCCCGGCTACACCGACTGGGACTACGATCTCATTCCGTACTACGTCGAGCGTCATTACGACTATCCCCGATTCCTCTGCTACGACTGCCATGCGTACGCGAGCGGGCCGTCCTGGGATCCGTACCACTGGTCGTGCGTGCGGTTTCGACTCGTGATCTACGACGATCCGTGGTACTACCCGTATCGCTACCAGCACGGTACGCGGGTCGTCGTGGTGCGCCCGTACCGTCCGGCGCCGCGCTTCGTGTTCAAGGATCACGACGGCGGGCGGTTCGTCACGCGGGTGCGCGAGCGCCCCGTGAACGATGACACCCGGCGCGGCACGCGAGGGCGCGATCTCGGTGCCCCGGGCGCGATCCCCGCGCCGGTCAGCCCTCGGTCGCGGCCGGACCCTCGGCAACTCACCGGGTTCTACCTGGCCGCCGCCGCCGGCGGGGCGTTGGGCGGGGCCTGGGTGGGCGCCGTGGCCCCGCGGGTGTTCCTCTCGTACACGGAGTTTCCGATCGCTCTGGCGGCCT
>CAZVSO010000070.1:7808-14024 GCA_964629425.1 uncultured Gemmatimonadaceae bacterium | reverse complement strand
GTCGCGGGGCGCGGGATGCTCGACCGCGCGGCCCCGACCCGGCCAAAGGAGGAGGGCCGCGACGCCCAGCGCCGCGGCCCCCGCGATCACCCAGGGCAGCCGGCCCGCCCTCACAGCGATTCCAGCGTGTGCAGCACATCCGCCCCGTAGAACAGCCGGATGTACTTCGACTGGATCGCCGTGAGCCGCCGCACCGACCACGCCAGATGCACGAAGTGCGGCTCGACCGGCGCGCGCAGCGGATGCAGCCCGACCTCCTCCGGCAGCAGGTTCCCCTTGCGCGTGTTGCAGGTGCTGCACGCCGTGAGCACGTTCGTCCAGTCGTTGGTGCCGCCGCGCGACAATGGGACCAGGTGGTCGCGCGTGAGGCACTCGCGGTGCCGCAGCTCGTGCGGCGTGCGCCCGCAGAACTGGCAGCGGTAGCCGTCGCGCGCGAACAGGAAGGTGTTGGTCACCTGGCGGCGGAAGCGTCGCGGTACGTGCACGAACCGCACCAACCGGATGACCGCGGGCCGCGGCATCGTGAGGCGCTCGCTGCGCATCACGGCGCCGCCATCCGCCTCCACGATCTCGGCCTTGCGGTCGATCACGAGGCACAGCGCCCGGCGCACCGGCACCAGGGTCAGGGGCTCGAACGACGCGTTGAGGGCCAGACAGCGCACAGGATCGATCTCCGGCCGAAACCCAGGGAAAAAAACGGCCGCCCCGCCACCCCGGGCGTGAGACGGCTCCGTATGCTACAGCGACGGCTAAACCGAGGCAAGACGGGAAACGGGAAACGGGAAACGCAAAGGGCCAAACGGCTTTACGGCAATGCGGCCATGCGGTTACGAGGTGAAGGCGCGCTCCAGCTCCGCGATCTGGGTCAGCACCGAGGCCCGCGCGGACCCGCCCGGCGTCCCCCGCCCTTCCACGCTGTCCTCCCAGCTGCCCAGGTGCCGCACCGCGTCGCTCAGGGCCGGGTGCACGGCCGCCGCCATCTCGAGCGGCACGCTGTCCAGCGGCACACCCGCATCCTCCGCCTCGCGCACGAGGCGCCCCACCAGAGCGTGACTCTCGCGGAAGGGGACACCCGCGTCCACCAGCCGGTCGGCCAGGTCGGTGGCGCGCAGCGCGGGGTCGAGCGCGGCGCGCATCCGCCCCGCGTCCACCGTGAGCGTCGCGACCGCTCCCGCGACCGCCGGCAGCACGAGCCCGAGCGTGTCGCACGCGTCGAACAACAGCGCCTTGTCCTCCTGCAGGTCCTTGCTGTAGCCCGCCGGCAACCCCTTGAGCAGTCCGAGCAGGGCGGCGAGGTCACCCGCGACGCGCGCGGCCTTGGCGCGGGCCAGCTCGAATACGTCCGGGTTGCGCTTCTGCGGGAGGAGGCTCGAGCCGGTGCTGAACGCGTCGGCGAGTCGGACGAATCCGAACTCGCGGCTGGCGTAGAGCACGAGCTCCGCGCCGAGGCGAGAGACGTGGGTCGCCACGAGGGCGCAGGCGAACAGCACCTCGGCCACGAAGTCGCGGTCGCCGGTCGCGTCGAGTGCGTTGGCGGAGACGATGCGAAAGCCGAGGGCTTCCTTGAGGAGCACGCGGTCCACCGCGAAGCCCGACCCCGCGAGCGCCCCGGAGCCGAGCGGTAGCTCGGCCGTGCGGCGACGCGCGTCGGCGAGGCGCTGGCGATCGCGCACCAGGGGCCACGCGTGGGCCAGGAGCACGTAGCCCCAGCGCACCGGCTGGGCCGGCTGGCCGTGGGTGTAGCCCGGGAGCAGGAGGTCCACGCCCTGGCCGGCGCGGCGCACCAGCGTCCGCCCCAGCTCGGCGAGATCGGCGTCGGCGCGGTCGATGGCGTCGAGGGTCCAGAGCCGCAGGTCGGTGGCGACCTGGTCGTTGCGCGAGCGGCCGGTGTGGAGCTTGCCCGCCACCGCGCCCGCCTCGTCGTACAGCAGGCGCTCCACCAGCGTGTGCACGTCCTCGTCGGGCGCGCCCACGGCGGCGCCGTCGGCGAGCCGCTCGGCGACGTGGTCGAGGCCCTCGAGCAGGCGCGTCTCCTCGCCGGGATCGAGCACACCCACCAGGCTGAGCGCGTGCACCCACGCTTTGCTCGCCGCGACGTCCTGCGGCCACAGGCGGTGGTCGACGGGGAGGCTGCGGTTGAGGGCGTCGAGTGCCTCGCTGGGCCCCGCCACGAAGCGTCCGCCCCACATCTGGTGGGGCGCGGCCGCCGCTGGGGGGGGCGGCTCGGAGTGCTCGGGTGGGCTGGGGGGGCGCGGGGGGGGCAGCTCGGGCATCAGTCGGCCGCGGCCCCGACCTCGCGGCTGCGCGCCGCGTCGAGCCCCGCGCCGATGCGGATCGCGAGGCCGTACAGCCGGATGAAGCCTTCGGCATCCTTTTGGTTGTAGACCTCATCGCGGCCGAAGGTCGCGTACGACGGCTGGTACAGCGCGCACGGGCTCTCCCGCCCCGCCACCGTGACGCTCCCCTTGTACAGCTTGAGCCGCACCGTGCCGGTCACGTTGCGCTGCGTGCTCGCGATCCCTGCGTCGAGGGCCTCGCGCTCGGGGGTCCACCACCGGCCGTCGTACACGAGATCGGCGTAGCGCAGGGCCAATTCGTCCTTGAGCCGCAGCGTGCGCCGGTCGAGCACGAGCTGCTCCAGCTCGCGGTGCGCGGCGTGCAGCAGCGTGCCGCCCGGCGTCTCGTAGACGCCGCGCGACTTCATGCCGACCAGGCGGTCCTCGACCACGTCGGCCCGGCCGACGCCGTGCTCGCCCGCGATCTCGTTCAGCGTCTCGAGCAGCGCCACGGGGCCGAGGGGCGCGTGATCCACCGTGACCGGAACACCCTCCTCGAACCCGATCGCGACGATGATCGGTTGGTCGGGCGCGGCGGTGGGCGCCGCGGTCATGACGAAGATGTGCTCCGGCGGCTCGAGTGCCGGTCCTCGAGGATGCCGCCCTCGTGGGAGCAATGCCACAGGTTGCGGTCGGTGGAATAGGGCTGCTCGAGCGTCGCCTGGATCGGGACGCCCTTGCCGCGCACGTAGGCGATCAGGTCCTCGCGCCCCTTGAACTCCCACTCGCGCCAGGGCGCGATCACGCGGAGGTCGGGCGCGAGGGCGGCGTAGGTCAGCTCGAAGCGGACCTGGTCGTTCCCCTTGCCGGTGCAGCCGTGGGCCAGGGCGTCGGCGCCGGCCCGGCGGGCGGCCTCGACCTGGCGCGCCGCCATCAGCGGGCGCGCCATCGCGGTGCCCAGGAGATAGGTGCGCGCGTACACCGCGCCCGCGCGCAGCGTGGGGAACACGAAATCCCGCACGAAGGACTCGCGCAGGTCCTCGACGACGCAGTCCACCGCACCCGAAGCCCGGGCTTTCTCGACCAGCCCGACCAGCTCACCCGCGCCCTGCCCCACGTCCGCGGCGAAGCACAGCACGCGGGCGCCGTAGCGCTCCTTGAGCCACGGGACGATCGCCGAGGTATCGAGCCCGCCCGAGTACGCCAGCACAACGAGGGGTGCCGTCGACGCTCCTGTAGAATTATTCATGGTCGTGCATAAACATACGGGAGCCCCACGTGCTGTCAACCGGTAAACCCCGGGCTGGCGCCCGGAGTCAGCGCGGCCGCTCAGGCCGGAAGACCCGCGAGCTCCCGGAGCCGCGCCTGGACGGTGCGCCGCGCCCGGGGGCTGCGGGTGATGACCAGCACCGTGTCATCGCCCGCGATGGTGCCCACGATCTCGCGCCAGCCGGCGGCGTCGAGGGCGAGGCCCAGGCCCTGGGCCCCGCCGGCCGGCGTCTTGAGCACGAGCAGGGGCCCGACGGCGTCGCTGGTCAGCAACGTGGTGGGGAGGAGCTGCTCGAGCTGGGGGCGCATCACCGCCCCGCTGTCGGCCGGGGGCGCGTAGTGGGAGCCGCTCTCGGGCGCGGCGACCTTGGCGAGCCCCAGCTCGCGGATGTCGCGCGACAGCGTGGCCTGGGTGACGTCGAAGCCCTCGGCGTGGAGCAGCTCGCGCAGCTGCTCCTGGCTCGCCACCCGCTCGCGCCGCACGATCTTGAGGAGCGCGGCGTGACGCTGGGGTTTCATGCAGGGAATCTACTAACTAGCCGCTCCTCCCCACACCACCCGTCCCCCCACCACCGTGAGGAAGGCGGAGGAAGACGGAGGAGGACGGAGGAGGACGGAGGAGGCGAACACCGCCAGATCCCCCGCCTTCCCCACCTCCAGCGATCCGATCTCATCCTGCCACCCCAGCGCCCGCGCGCCCTCCAGCGTGAGCATCCGCAGCGCCTCGTCGAACCCCAGCCCCGCCTGCTCGGCCTCGGCCCAGAGATCGAGATCGGCGACGCTGACGACCGAGTCCGTGCCCAGACCCACGCGGAGCCCAGCGGCGCGGAACGCCGCGAGCGGCGCCGCACCGTGACCGTGCGCGCGGTTGGAGCGCGGGCAGTGCGCGATCGCGGCCCCGGCGGCGGCGAGCGTCGAGATGTCGGCATTGTCCACGTGGACACAGTGAATGCAGAGGGGCGAAGAGGCTAAGAGGCCAAGTCGTGACACGTACTCCACGGGAGAGCAGCCTCGAGGTGCGACCGCGATGCCCCGTGAACGGAGCGCCTCGGCGAACGGGCCGTCGCCGTCGCGCACGAGCTCCGTCTCCTCGCGCGACTCGGCGACAGGCAGCCCTTCTCGCGCCGCACGCACGGCTACGGCCCGATACAGCGGCTCGCTCACAGTGTACGGCGCGTGGGGGGAGACGCCGACGCGCAATTGCGAAGTGGCGAAGGGGCGAAGGAAGACGAGCTGGCGCTCCAGCTCCGCGAGGCTCTGTCCCACCCGGGCCGGGTCGGGGCCGAACACCTCCTGGTAGCAGACGCCCCGGCCGCCGAGCCGCGCGAGCGCCGCCATCGCGGCGCCGCTCGACCCCGTGTCGGCCACGCAGGTGACGCCGCGCGCCCAGCCGTCGCGCACGCCCCGCTCCGCGCCCGCCACCAGCTCCTCGTGGGTCGAGCCGTCCTTCAGCTCGCGGACGCGGCGGATCCAAGTCGCGAACCCGGGCTCGGAGCTGCGGCCGGCGAGGTGGGTGAGCTCGAGGTGGGTGTGGCAGTTGACCAGACCGGGGACGAGCACGCCGTTCTGGAACTCGAGCAGGCGCGCCGCGGGCGGCGTGGGGACCGCGGCGTCCGGACCCACCGCGGCGATCCGCCCGCCGTCGTCAACGAGAACGGCGCCGTCCGGAATCGGCGGCGCCGTGACGGGATAGACCCTTGTAGCGCGAACCCGCAGCACCCGTCCCCCGTCCCCCGTCCCCTTTACGGCGCCACGCCGACCCCGAACGGGGCGTGCACCGGGCACGACTGCGTGGGCTCGGTGCCCGGATAGAACCAGTCCCAGTGGCGGCTCTGCAGCGGGCACCACAACGTGGCCAGGTAGGCCGTGCCCAGGTCCACCTCCCGGGTCACGAGCGAGTCGGGCCGGGCCCAGTCGGCGGGCGGCGGCCGCCGGTCGTACACGTCGCGCATGAAGGCCGTCCACGCGGGCGCCACGATGCGGCCGCCGCCCGCGCCGCCCATGATCCGCTGCTGCAAATCGTAGCCCACCCAGATCCCCGTCACGATCTCGGTCGTGAAGCCGACGTACCACGCGTCGGTGTAGTCGTCGGTGGTGCCGGTCTTGCCCGCCGAGGGGAGGGTGAAGCCCGCCTTCCAGATGGCGTTGAACGCCGTGCCGCGGCGCACGACGTCGCGCATCATGTCGACCAGGAGCCACGAGTGCTCGCGGTCCATCACCGGCTCGCGCTGCTCCGCGCCCCGCCACAGGATGTTGCCGTCGCGGTCCTCCACCCGCAGCATGGCGAGCGGCACGACGCGACTGCCCAGGGTCGCGAACGCCGAGTACGCCGCGATGATCTCGAGCGGCCGCACGCCCTGGGCGCCGATGTGGATCGAGGGATACGGCGGGAGCGCCGTCGTGATGCCGTAGCGCCGCGTTTCGCCGATCACCGTCTGCTCGCCCAGCGCCATCCCCAGCTTGATGGTCGAGAGGTTGCGCGACAGGTACAGCGATTGGCGCATGGGGATCATGCCGAGCGTCGTGTCGTCGTAGTCCTTGGGCTGCCACAGCGTGCTGTCGAGCTGGAGTACCGGCGGGTCGAGGGGCGAGTCGTCGAGCAGCTCGGTCACCGGGTGGCCGGCGCGCACCGCAGCCACGAGTGACAGAATCACCTCCTGACGGAGATCAT
>CAZVSO010000070.1:0-7798 GCA_964629425.1 uncultured Gemmatimonadaceae bacterium | reverse complement strand
AGCCGAGTACACGAACGGTTTGAAGGTCGAGCCTGGGGGCCGGATGGCCTGGATCGCCCGGTTGTACTTCGAGTCGTCGAAGTCGCGGCCGCCGACCATCGCCAGGACGTGCCCCGTGCGGGTGTCCAGCGCCACGAGCGCGCCCTGGAGGTAGGGGGTGTAGGCCCCACGGTCCTCGCCCGTGCCGCGCGTGGTCTCGAGGTACTTGCGGTAGGTCACCCGGTCCTCGGGCAGCGGGCCGTACACCCCGGCCTCGATGGCGTCCAGCTGCGCGGCGAGCGCGCGCTCGGCGGCCTCCTGCATGTCGAGGTCGAGCGTGGTGTAGATCCGCAGCCCCTTCTCGTAGAGGTCGCGCCCGTAGCGCGCGTCGAGCTGCTGGCGCACGTACTCGACGAAGTACGGCGCCACGTCGCCATAGTTGGTGCGGCGGCTGGTGAGCGCGAGCGGGTAGGCCTTCCAGAGCTCCGCTTCCTCGAAGGTCAGGTAGCCCTGGTCGCGCATCAGGTTGAGGATCACGTTGCGGCGACGCACCGCACGGTCGGGGTGGGTGCGCGGGTTGTAGAACGACGGACGTTTCGGCAGCGCCGCCAGCATCGCCGCCTCGGCCACGTTCAGGTCGCGGGCCGACTTGCCGAAGAACACCTGCGCCGCCGCCTCCACCCCATACGCGCCCGGGCCCAGGTTGATCTGGTTCAGATAGAGCTGAAGGATCGTGTCCTTGGAGAAGGTCCGCTCCAGCTCGACGGCCACCCGCGCTTCCTTGAGCTTGCGCGTCAGCTTCTTCTCCCGGCTGATCTGGTCGGGGAAGACGTTGCGCGCCAGCTGCATCGTGATGGTCGAAAAACCCTGGCTCCAGGAAAGGCTCGCGACGTTGGCCCGCAGGGCGCCGGGAATGCGCCAGTAGTCGATCCCGTGGTGCGAGTAGAAGCGCTTGTCCTCGGTGGCGACGAACGCCTGGCGCACGTGGAGCGGGATCTCGGAGAGCGCGACCACCGTGCGCCGCTCGACGCCGAACTCGGTGATCAGCCGGCCGTCGGCGGCGTAGAGCTTGGAGGTCTGCTGCGGTCCGTAGTTGGCGACGATGCGAGCGATGCTGGGGCAGCGCTCGGCGGCGCACACGCGGGTCCACGCGCCGTACGAGAGCCCCGCGCCGTAGCAGCCGACGGCCCCGGCGGCGGCGAGCAGCCGGTTGCGGATGCGCGGGTTGCGCCACCACGCCCGCAAGTCGGGCAGCGGGAGCGGCTGGGCGACCGTGGCCATCGTGGGGAACGTAGTCGGGCGGCGGCGCGCTTGCCAGCGCTCGGGCTCGCTCGTACGATTCCGCGCCATGACCGAACTCCTCGCCGAGCTCGAGTGGCGCGGCTTCGTGCAGCAGGCGACGCCGCACCTCAAGGCGCACCTCGCCCGCGGGCCGGCGACCGCCTACTGCGGGTTCGACCCCACCGCCCCGAGCCTCCAGCTCGGCAACCTGGTGCCGGTCATGCTGCTCACGCACGTGCAGCGGCACGGCCACCGGCCCATCGCCCTGATGGGCGGCGGGACGGGCCTCATCGGCGACCCGTCCGGGCGGCGCGCCGAGCGGCCGCTCCTGCCGCGCGAAGCGCTGCGCGCCAACCTGGAGCGGCAGCAGGCGCAGATGGCGCGCTTCCTCGACTTCGCCGGGGGGAAGGCGCTGCTGCTCGACAACGCAGCCTGGCTCGAGCCGGCGCGGCTGGTGGAGTTCCTGCGCGACGTCGGCAAGCACTTCACCGTGAACGTGATGCTCCAGAAGGAATCGGTGCAGGCGCGGCTCGAGAGCGGGCTGTCCTACACCGAGTTCAGCTACATGCTGCTCCAGGCGTACGATTTCCTCCAGCTGTACCGCTCGCACGGCTGCCGCCTGCAGGTCGGCGGCTCCGACCAGTGGGGCAACATCACGGCGGGCGTGGACCTCATCCGGCGCGTGGAGGGGGCTGAGGCCCACGCGCTGGTCGCGCCGCTCGTGACCACCGCGTCAGGTGTGAAGTTCGGCAAAACGGAGGCGGGTGCGGTGTACCTCGACCCGGCGCTGACGTCGCCCTACCGTTTCTACCAATTCTGGATCAACGTGGACGATCGCGACGTCGAGGGCTATCTCAAGCTCTTCACGCTGCGCGGGCGCGACGAGCTTCGTGGACAGATGAAGGAGCACGGGGCCGATCCAGCGGCGCGCAGTGCCCAGCGCGGCCTGGCCCATGACGTCACCGCGCGGGTCCACGGGCCGGAAGCGGCGACGGCCGCGGCTCACGCGTCGGCGATCCTGTTCGGCGACCTCGATCCCCGCAGTGCGGGGGGCGGAGTCTTCGACACCATCGCCGGCGAGATTCCCACGATCGTCCCCCCCGGGGACGCGGTCTCGCTGGTGGATGCCCTGGTGCAGGCGGGGCTGACGAAATCGAAGGGCGAGGCCCGCCGGGCCATCGAGCAGGGGGGGATCTACGTCAACCAGCAGCGCGAGCGTGACGTCGAGCGCCGGCTCGGATCCGGCGACTGGATCGGTGGGCGCAACGTCCTGTTGCGACGCGGCAAGAAAGAGTACGCGCTGTTGCGGCGGGAAACGGGAAAGGGGAAACGGGAAACGTGACAGCCGAGATGGCTGCCTACGTGTCCCGTCTCCCGTGTCCCGTGTCCCGTGACACGACGTCGTCCAGCACGTCGATCACCTTCTCGATCTCCTCGATCGTGTTGTAGCAGTGCGGGGCGAGGCGGATGGCGCCCTCGCGCAGGCTGCACACGATGTGGGCGCGCTTCAGCGCGTGGTAGGCTTCGGCGGGTTTGGGGGGCGCGACGCAGACGATCGCCGAGCGGTGCTCGTCCTCGCGCGGCGAGACCACCCGCAGCCCCCGCGCATCGGCCCAGCGAAACACCGGCTCGTGCGCCGCGCGCGTGAGCTCGGCGATGTCGCGGATCCCGATGTCGAGGAGCAGCCGCAGCGACTCGCTCATCCCGTAGAAGTCCTGGAACGGCAGCGTCACCATCTCGAAGCGGCGCGCGTCGGGCCGGAACGTCGGGTTGTATTCGGTGAGCCGCGAGAAGTCGTCCGTCCCCTCGAACGCCATCCACCCGGCCACGGCGGGCTCGAGCGCGGCCGCGAGATCCCGTCGCACGTACACGAACCCGGAGCCCCACGGCGACAGCAGCCACTTCTGGCCGCCGCAGGCGAGCACGTCCACCGGCGTGGCGCGCACGTCCAGCCAGGAGTTCCCGACGCCCTGGATCGCGTCCACCACCAGGAACGCGCCGTTGGCCCGCGCCGCGGCCCCGAGGCGCGCGAGGTCGACCCGGTACCCGTTGGAGAACTGCACGAACGACACCGCGAGCACGCGCACCCGCGGATCGGCGAGCCGCTCGACCAGGTAGTCCTCGTCGGGCCAGCCCTCGCGCGTGCACGGCGCGAGCTCGACCTCGATGCCGCGTTTCCGCAGCAGCAGCCATGGATAGACGTTGGCCGGGAACTCGCGGTCGGAAACGAGGACCGTGTCGCCGGGCTCCAGCGGCAGCGCCCGGGCGGCGAGGTTCAGTCCGTGACTCGTGTTGGTGGCCAGCGCGATCTCCCCCGGCTCGGCGTTGATCAGCCGCGCCACCGTTTCACGGGCCTGCTGCAGGATCGCCTGGAGATCGCGGTCGGGCAGGAGATGGGGCGCCGTGCGCCGGGCGGTGAAGTCGTCGAGGGCCCGGCGCGTGCGCTCCGGGATGGGGCCGATGCTCGCGTTGTTGAGATAGACGGTGTCGGCGGTCCAGGGGAACTCGGCCGCGCGCAGGCTCTTCACGGCCTCGCGCAGCGCGCGCAGGCGGCCCGGGTGGAAGGCGACGTCGGTCACGGTGGCGTGTGCATAGGGGCCTCGACTACGTTAGTCGGGGACCGACCATCGGGGCAAGCGGACGCACGACGTGGACGACGACACGCGGTTCATCCTGGTGCTGGGCGGCGGGGGCATGAAAGGCGTGGCGCACGCCGGCGTGCTCCACGCCCTGGCCGAGCGCGGCCTGCGCCCCACGCACATCGTGGGCACGAGCGTGGGCGCGCTGGTCGCCGCCGCCTGGGCGTCGGGCATGGACATCGCGGAGCTGCGCGCCCGCGCCGTCGCGCTGCGGCGCAAGGACGTGTTCGTCGTCGCCCACGCCGACATGGCGCTGAAGCGCATGCGGTCCCCCGCCCTGTTCCGCCGCGAGCCCCTGCAGCAGCTCATCACCTCGCTGATCGGCGACGTTTCGTTCTCCGAGCTGGATCCGCCGATCGTGGTGAACACCGTGGACTTGAACTCCGGGATGCAGGTCTTCTGGGGCCTGCCGGGCCTCGACGACATCCCGGTCGCGGATGCCGTGTTCGCCTCGTGCGCCCTCCCCGGCTACCTGCCGCCGCGGGAGCTGGGCGGGCGGTTCTTCGTGGACGGCGCGACGGTCGAGAACCTGCCGATCGGCGTGGCGCGCGCGTTGGGCGCCGAGTGGGTGCTGGCCGTGGACGTGTCGGCCGCGAGCGCCGTGCGGGCCGACGTGCAAGACGACGGGTTCGCGCGGGTCTTCGCCCGGGCGACGGAAATCGCGATGCAGACCCTGCTCGAGCGCCGCCTCCTCTCGTGGTCCACGCCGCCGTTGTACTACATCCACCCGCGGGTGGAGCACGTGTCGCTGTTCTCGTTCGACAGCCTGCGCGAGGTGGTGGACGAGGGCTACCGGGCCACGGCGGCCGAGCTCGATCACCCGGAGCGCTGGCCGCGCCGGGGCGACGAGGGCGTCTATCCCCGCCGCGCGGTGACGGTGCAGGTCCAGCGGGAGCGCTGCATCGGCTGCGGCGCGTGCCTGGTCCACGCGCCGCCCGGCATGTTCGTCCTGGACACCCACGGGAAAGCGGTGGTAACCCAGCCCGATCAGGAGTGGAGTCCGGCGGACGGCGGGTTCATCCGGCACTGCCCGACCTACGCGATCAGTGCGCGGCCCGCGACGGCGGCCGCCGGTGTCGCTCGTCGATCCGGATGAGGTCCGCGGCGACCCGGTCCCAGTTGTAGTAGGTCTCCACCGCCCGGCGGCCCGCCGCCCCGAGGCGGCGCCGCAGCTCGCCATCACCCAGCAGCCGGGCGACGGCCGCCGCGACCGCGGCGGGATCGTCGGGGTCGACGAGGACCCCGGTCTCGCCGTCGCGCACCGCGTCGGGCACCCCGCCCGCGCGCCCCCCCACCACCGGCAGGCCGCAGGCCGAGGCCTCGACGAGCGAGATGCCGAATCCCTCGGCGAGCAGCTCGTGGCGCCGCGAGACGCCGACGTAGAGGTCGGCGGCGTTGTACAGCGCCGGCAGCTCGGCGTCGGGAACGAACCCCAGCAGCCGCACGGCGTCGCCCAGGCCCAGCTCGGTGACGAGCCGCTCGAGCTGTGGTCGGCGGTCGCCCACGCCAGCCACCGCGTAGCGCGCGCCTGGCTGCGCGCGGCGGATCGCCGGCAGCGCCCGGATCACCGTGTCGATTCCCTTGTGCCATTCGAGCCGCGCTACCGTGAGGAGCCACGGCCCGCCGGCGAGCCCGTAGCGCGCCCGCACGCCCGAGGCGTCGATCCCCGGCCGGAACACCGACGGCGTCGTGCCGAGCGGGACGACCTCTACACGCGGACCGCCGTCGGCCCGTCCCCCCCCCAAACGCTCGAGTACGCGACGCGCGAGATCGCCCGTCCAGCGGCTGTTCGCCACCACGACATCGGCGTCGGCGAGGAGCCAGCCCGCCGTGCGGCGCTTGAGGCGGGAGCGGCTCATCTTCGTGTCGAGCAGCAGCAGCTCGGTCCCGTGCAGCAGCACGCCGTAGGGGAGGCCGAGCCGCCCGCGCAGCCAGCGGGCGGGATAGCCCGCCGGCTTGAGCTCGGCGCACCAGACGAATCCGGGACGCGTGCGGCGCGCCAGCTGGTGCGCGCGCCACGTCCAGCCGACGAGCCCGTTGATCGTGCGCAACCGGGTGGCCCGCACGCCGACGCGGTCCACGGGCTGGGGCAGCCCCGCATCGCTCGCCGCACTGCCCTCGTACGCGCCGGTCGAGATCAGCAGCGAGCCGGGCGGGTAGCGCAACGCCAGCTCGCCCGTCATGCGCGCGATGCCGCCGCCGTGGGGAGGGAAGTTGAAGGCGAGCAGAAGGGTGGAGATCAAGCGGGAAGCGGGAAGCGGGAAGCGGGAAGCGTAGACCCTCAGGCGATCTGGTCTTCGATCGCGCGCAGGTCGCGGATCACCCGGTCCCAGTTGTACAAGGTCTCGACCGATTTGCGGGCGCCCTGGCCCAATCGGCGGGCCAGCAGCTGATCGGACAGCACTCGCCTGAGCGCCGCCGCGGCCGCCGCCGGCTCGTCGGGCTCGACGACGAAGCCCGACTCTCCCTCCTGCACGGCCTCGGCCAGGCCGCCGCTGCGCGCGGCGATCACCGGCAGCCCGCAGGCCCCGGCCTCGGCGAGCGCCAGGCCGAATCCCTCGACTGATGTGCGACCGGACCGGCGCGACAGTCCCAGATACGCGGTCCCGCAGTTGTAGAGCGCGGCCAGGTCGGCGTCCGGGACGTTGCCCGTGAACCGCACCGCGTCCGCCACGTCCAGCTCCGCGGCGAGGCGGCGGTAGGCCTCGCGTTGCTTGCCGGACCCGACCACCAGGTAGCCGACCTCGAGCCCCTCGCGGCGCAGCTGGGCGATGGCGCGCAGCCCCGTGTCCACGCCCTTGTGCGGCTCGAGCTGCGCGACGGTCACGACCCACGCCTGGTCGGTCAGCCGGTAGCGCGCGCGCACGTCGCGCGTGTCGAGCCCGGGCCGGAACTGCTCGGGGTCGGCGCCGAGCGGGACGACCTTGACCCGCTCGGCCTGGGAGTCGAGCCCCAGCTCGCGCAGGACCTTCTGCGCCTGCTCGCGGGTCCACTGGCTGTTCGCGACGACGGCGCCGGCGGAGCCGAGCAGCGCTTTCGCCGTGCGGCGCGCGAGCGGCGAGTGATGGAGCTTGTGGAGCTCGTACAGCAGATCGCCCCCGTGCACCAGGACGCCGTACTTCGTGCCCACGCGCTCGTGGATCCACTTGGCCGGATAGGCGCAGGGGCGGAGGGAATCGCTCCAGGCGAAGCGCGGGCGGTGATGGCGCGCCAGCGCGGCCGCGCGCCGCGCCCAGAGCATGAGCCCCGCGACGTGGCGCAGCGAGCGGGTGGAGATCGGAAGACGATCGATCGTGAGACGGGCGAAGCGCGCGTCGGAGTCGACCGAGTCGCGATGCTGGCCGGTCGAGACGAGCAGCTCGCCCTTCGGGTAGCGCCCCGCGATCTCGCCCATGAGCCGGGCGATGCCGGTCACGACCGGCGGGAACTCATCGGTCAGCAGGAACGTCCTAGGCATCGCGGCCCTCTCGAGCGTTCTCCTCCCAGAGAAAGGCGTACTTGAGAAAGACGCCGGCTGCGCTGGTGCCGGCGTGGATCGCCCCCAGCCGCCCGTCCAGCACGCTGCCGTGCAGCACGTAGTCGCGCAGGAAGCGCAGCGCCGGTCGCAGGGTCAGATCGCTCCACCGCGCGCGCCGCCCCCGCGCGGCGAGGTCCGCCGCGCCCATCCGGCTGTAGGCCGTCAGCTTCTCGAGGTGGTGGCGCAGGTCGCGATAGGGCGAGTGGTCGAGCGCCTCGTGGAGCGCGCCGACGTCGGCGACGCCCTGGAGTCCCGGGTGCGCGGTCTTGCCGCCGAAGCGCCGGTCGCGGCGAAACAGGCGCACCACCCAGTCCCGGCCCCAGTGGCCACGCCGCAGCACGTGCCCGTGGAAGATGTTGCGGCGCTTCACGCGATACGCATC
>CAZVSO010000069.1:0-14718 GCA_964629425.1 uncultured Gemmatimonadaceae bacterium | reverse complement strand
GGCCAGGGGCGGGGGGGGGGGGGAGGGGGGAAGGGGAGGGGGGAACGAGTGGGGGGAAGGGGAAAGAGGGAAGGAGGAAGGGTACTGCCGCGGCTGTCGAGGGAACGGTGCTGCTGGACCTCGCCTACGATCTCCCCGTGATCCTGCCGCAGCTGCTCGCGCCCTGGACGGAGGTGCCGCAGGCGCCGGCGCGGCCGGCGCGGCTCCTGGTCGCCCGCTCGCGGCACGGGCGGGTGGCCGTGGCGCGGCCCGACGAGGCGACCACCCGGGTGCTCGAGCTCACCGACGGGACGCGGACGCTCGAGGCGCTGGCGGCGGGCGCCGGGCTCGAGGCTGGAGCGCTTCGAGACACGCTACAGGGACTCGTGGACCTCGGCGCCGTGAGGTTTTCGAGGGGGAGCTGAGCGTGAGTGCGTTGGTGCGTGCCCCGATCGGGGCACATTGCCACAGCTCCCATGAACGCACAGCTTACCCTCCGCTCACGCCGTTCCACCTCAGGGTCGCCCAACCCGGGACCCCAACGCCGCCGCCAGGACACCACCATGCCTACCCCGTTCGACATGCGCCTCATCCAACGCGGTGCCCGCCTGCGCCGCAGCCCGTACTTCGCGGCCACCCAGCGCTACAGCGCCGCGGCCTACACCGTCTACAACCACATGCTCTTCCCCATCCGCTTCGGCGATCTCGAGGAGGAGTACTGGCATCTGCTCCACCACGTCACCCTGTGGGACGTGGCCGTGGAGCGGCAGGTCGAGATCACGGGCCCCGACGCGTTCCGACTCGCCGACCTGCTGACTCCGCGCGACCTGTCGCGCTGCGCGGTCGGCCAGGGAAAGTACGTCGTCATCACTGCGGAGGATGGCGGCATCATCAACGACCCCGTGCTCCTGCGGCTGGGTGAGAATCACTTCTGGCTCGCCCTGGCCGACAGCGACGTCCTCTTGTGGGCGCGGGGCGTCGCGCTCAAGTCGGGCCTCGCGGTCCACCTGACCGAGCCCGACGTCTCGCCCCTCCAGGTCCAGGGGCCTAAGGCGAAGCCCGTGGTGCAAGCGCTGTTCGGCGACCGGGTGCTCGAGCTGCCGTACTATCACTTCATCGAGACCACCCTGGACGGCATCCCCCTCGTGGTGACGCGCACCGGCTGGACGGGCGAGGTGGGCTTCGAGGTCTACCTCCGCGACGGGAGCCGTGGAGACGAGCTATGGGAGCGCATCATGGCGGCCGGCAAGCCCCACAACATCCGGCCCACCGGCCCCTCCGACATCCGTCGCATCGAGGCCGGAATCCTCAACTGGGGCGCCGACATCACGCTCGACAACAGCCCGTACGAGGTGGGCCTCGAGCGATTGATCGACGAGAACAAAGCCGCAGAGTTCATCGGCCGGGACGCCCTGCGGCGCATCAAGGCCGCGGGCGCGACGCGAAAGCTCGTCGGCGTGGAGATCGGCGGCGACCCGATCGAGTTCAACATGACCAAGTGGGCGGTGCAGGCGGACGGCCGGACCGTGGGGCACGTCACGTCCGCGATCCACTCCCCACGCCTCAAGAAGAACATTGGCTATGCGCTCGTGCCGGCCACGCACGCGGCCGTCGGAACGCGCCTCATCACCCTCATCCCCGACGGGGGCGAGCGCCCGGCGACGGTGGTGCCGAAGCCGTTCATCGACCCGGGCAAGAGCATCCCCAAGAGCTGAGGAGGAGAGTGGCGCGCGTCGCCCACGCCGTGTCCGGCACCGAGTTCACTATCGCGGCGGCGGCCGCGGCCGATGCGAGCGGGATCGTGACGGTGCTCGACGCCAACCGTCACGACCCGTCGCTGTACCTGCGTTCTGAGCGGGACGTGCTCGGGCACTCCGGCGAGTTCGTCGTCGCGCGCGACGCGTTCGGTCGGATCGTCGGCTGCGCCGCCCTGCATCGGGACTCGGCGGGACTCGCAGAGGTCCTGTCCGTGGCGGTGCTGCCGACCGCGCAGGGCAAGGGCGTGGGCGGGAGGCTCGTGGAGGCGTGCGAGAGGCGGGCGCGCTCCCAGGGAGTCGCACGACTCTGGCTGGCGACGCTGAAGCCGGAGTACTTCGCACGGCTCGGCTACCGCCGGATCTCCCGCTGGCGGCTGCCTGCACCCGTGCTGCTCGCCAAGCTCGCCCTGGTCGTGCGGCAACCGCCCGACCGGTGGCGCAACGCGCTGCTCGGGCGCGAGGTGTTCATGCTGCTCGACGTCGCGCCCACTCCGCCTGCGGCCTGAACGGCGCAACCGCCCTCAGGACGGATCGATCGGCGGCGCCTGGCTCTTGGGACCCATCCCCATCCCGATGATCTGCAGCTGCGGGTCGAGCGCCCAGCGGAACAGCAACGGCTCCTCGAAATCGGTGAACTTCGACGTGCGCCAGTACTGCGTGCGCCCGTTGCGCTTCACGAACTTCTCCTCGAGCACCTCGACCTCAGTCCCGGCTCGCATGGTCATCTCCACGAGCCGTTCCTGCAAGACGTCCTTGGTCCTCTCGTCCCGCGCCTCGGGCGCGTGGTGTGCCAACACACTATCCATCTGGCCGCTGAAGAACCACATGGTGTATTGCCGGCACAGGGCGAGGGAGTCGGCCGGCTTGGGGGTCTGCGCCGCCGCGGAGCTACCGGCGAGCAGCGAGGCAAGCACGAGACCCGGGAGTCTGCCTGTCATCACAACCTCAGGGAGAAGGGACCCGGGCCGGACGCGGGCCCGCCTCCCCCGGTTTCACGCCCGACCCCTGACGCATTTCGCATCTGCCTGTACCTTCTGAGAGACCCCCGCCGGAGGAGCCATGCTCCCCTTCGTCCCGAGACTCGGAACGGCTCTCGTCGTCCTGACCTGTGTCGCGTCGGCTGGTGCCGCGGCGCAACGGACGCAGAAGCCCGTCCTGCACGGGCGTCACTGGGTGGCCATCACCGGCAAGCCGCTCGCCGCCACCGCCGGGGCGATGATGTTCCAGAGGGGCGGCAACGCCGTCGACGCGGCGTGCGCCATGCTCGCCGCCACTACGACCATGTGGGACGTCCTCTCCTGGGGCGGCGAGACGCAGGCGCTGATCTACAACCCCAAGACCCACAAGGTCATCGGGATCAATGCCCTGGGCGTGGCGCCCTCGGGCGCGACACCCGACTTCTACCGCTCGAAGGGAATGCGTTATCCCCCCGAGTACGGACCGTTGTCGGCCGTGACGCCCGGCACGCCCGGCGGGCTCATGGTGATGCTCGCCGAGTACGGGACGTTGAGTCTCAAAGACGTGCTCGAGCCCGCGATCCAGCTGGCCGACGGCTATCCGATCGAGGAAGGGACGGCCAACTCGATCGAGCGGGAGAAGGGCCAGATCAAGCAATGGAAGTACACGTCGGCGGTGCTGCTGCCGCACGCGGGCGAGGCGCGGGAGGCGCCCGTGGCGGGCGAGATCTTGCGGCAGCCCGACCTGGCCGCGACGCTGCGCAAGCTGGTGGACGCCGAGCAGCGGGCGCTGCGCCAGGGCAAGAGCCGGCGCGACGCGATCCAGGCCGCTTACGACCGGTTCTATAAGGGAGACATCGCCCAGGAGTACGTGCGCGGACTTCAGGAAGCGGGCGGGCTCGTCACGCTCCAGGACCTCGCGAGCTGGCGCGTCCGGATCGAAGAGCCCGTGATGACGACGTACAGGGGCATCGACGTGTACAAGCTCACGCACTGGACCCAGGGGCCCGCGCTGCTCCAGGCGCTGAACATCCTGGAGGGCTTCGATCTGCGGGCGATGGGCTACAACAGCGTGCGCTACGTCCACGCGTTGTACCAGACGATGAACCTGGCGTTCGCCGACCGGGACTTCTACTACGGCGATCCCTATGTTCCGCCGGAGGAGCCGATCCAGGGACTGCTCTCGAAGGACTACGCCAGGGCGCGGGCGCAGCAGATCAACTGGGAGCGGAACGACCGGGGGGTGAAGCCGGGCGATCCTTATCCGTTCATGGGGAAGACGAACCCCTATCTCCACCTGCTGCAGAGCTGGCCGGCGGCGACGCCGGCGGGCTCGGAGGGCGCGCCGGGTGGTTTCTTCCAGGGCACGACATCCATCCAGGCGGCCGACTCGGCGGGCTGGGTGGTGTCGGTGACGCCGAGCGGCGGGTGGATACCGGCGGTGGTCGCGGGACGGACGGGGATCGGGGTGAGCCAGAGGGCGCAGAGCTTCGTTCTGGAAGAAGCGGAGAATCCGTTCAACGTCATCGCGCCGAGCAAGCGGCCGCGCGTGACGTTGACGCCCACGCTCGCCCTGAAGGACGGCAAGCCATTCCTCGCGTTCTCGGTGCAGGGGGGCGACACTCAGGACCAGAATCTGCTCCAGTTCTTCCTCAATGTGGTCGAGTTCGGGATGAACGTGCAGGAGGCGGTCGAAGCGCCGAACGTCAACAGCTATCAGATGCGCAGCTCGTTCGGGGATCATGAGTCGCGGCCCGGCCGGCTGACCCTCAACCAGTCGATGCCAGCCTGGGTGGTGCAGGACCTGCGGGAGATGGGCTACACCATCGATTTCCAGCCGCGCACGTCCGGCCCCATCACGGCGATTTACTTCGATCGCGCGCACGGGACGATGTGGGGCGGCGCGAGTAATCACGGAGATGATTACGGGGTGGCCTGGTGAGAGCCGCAAGGACCAGCGGCGGCGCCGCATGTTGACGATGCGCTCCCTGCTATCGCTCGTACTCGTCGGCGGCTGCCGGCCCCCGGATCAGCCACTGACTGCCGCGGATCGCCGGACCATCACGACCAGTGTGGATTCCGCCACGCGCGCGTTTGAGCAGGCCCAACGCGCGCGGGATCCAGAGCGCGCGATCGGCCACCTGGCGCCGGACTTCTACATGTACAACGATGGCGTCCGGTCCGGCCACGACTCGGTCGTCGCCGGCATCCGGCGCACCATGGGGACGTTCCGGCACCTCGAGCCGGGGTTCGCGAATGTGGAGGTACGGGCACTGGGGCCGGCGGCGGCGCTGGTCTCGCTGACCTTCCGCGACTCCATCACGACAGCCTCCGGCGAGACACTGCGGTTCCGGGGCGCCACGACGTTGGTCTGGGAGCGGCGAGGGGCTGACTGGCTGATCGTCTATGCGGACGCGGATCACTACTCACCGGTGCCCTAATCTCCTTGCCGGACACGCCGAGAGACCGCAGTCTTGACGTCATGAAAGCCACTACCCTGCTGTTGCTGGCCGCCCTCGCCGCCGCCTGCGCCAAAGGCGGGAGCGAGATGCCGGTCCCGTCGGGCGATCGCGATCGCAACGTGATCACCGAGGACGAGCTCCGGACCGCCCAGGGCTCGACCCTCTACGACGTCGTCCGCATGCTCCGGCCCGAATGGCTGCGGCGCAACCCGGCGATGGTTCGGCCCGAGGCGGAGGGCGACATCGTGGTGTACATGGACCGCGCGCGCATGGGCGGCCCCAACGCCCTGGTGCAGATCCGGCCCAGCGCCGTGGCCATGGTCCGGTATTACAGCGCGTCCGAGGCGGCCGGAGAGTTCGGCCCGGGCCATCTCTATGGCGCCATCGCGGTGACGACGCGGCCGTAGCGCTTGCCCATCAATCCGAGCTTCCGCGCCTTCATTCTCGACCAGCTCAAGCGGGTGGCGCCGCGCGTGCGCGACCGCGCCATGTTTGGCGGCGTGGGCATCTACGCCGGCGAGCTGTTTTTTGCCCTGCTGGACGACGACACGCTCTACCTCAAGGTCGACGACTCGAACCGGCCGGATTTCGAGGCCCGGGGCATGGGCCCGTTCCGTCCCTCCGGTGAAGGCGGCGAGGTGATGCAGTACTACCGGGTGCCGGACGACCTGCTCGAGGACGCCGAGGCCCTGCGGCCGTGGGTCGAGAAAGCGATTCTCGTGGCCCGGCTCAGGAAGCTGAAGGGCTCGCGCCGGCGGGGCCGACCGACGCGGGGCCGATCCTAGCCAAACCCGGGGGGCCTCCGCCGGCATGGGCCCTGCGCTAGCGATACCCCGCCGCTTGTAAACTGAACAGCTCGGCGTACAGGCCGCCCTTCGCCACCAGATCCTCGTGGGTCCCCTGCTCCACCAGCTCGCCCCCTTGGAGCACGAGGATCCGGTCGGCCATGCGGACCGTGGAGAAGCGGTGCGAGATGATCACGGCCATCCGGCCCTGCGTGAGCTCCGCGAACCGCACAAACACCTCGTACTCGGCTCGTGCGTCGAGCGCCGCCGTCGGCTCGTCGAGGATCAGGACCTGCGCGTCTCGGAGATACGCCCGCGCCAGCGCCACCTTCTGCCACTCACCCCCGGACAGCTCCACCCCGCCGTCGAACCGCCGGCCGAGCATCTGGCCGTAGCCCTGCTCGAACCGCGCCGCCAGCTTGTCCGCCAGGCCGCGACGCGCCGCCTCGTGAATCCGCGGCTCGTCCTCCAGCGCCTCCACCTGGCTCACGCCGATGTTCTCCCGCAGCACGAAATCGTAACGCACGAAGTCCTGGAAGATCACGCCGATGTTCTTGCGCAGACTCGCGAGGTCGTAGTCGCGCAGATCCACGCCGTCCAGCAGGATCCGGCCCTCGTCCGGGTCGTACAGGCGCGCGAGCAACTTGACCAGCGTGGTCTTGCCCGCCCCGTTCTCGCCGACCAGCGCGATCCGCTCGCCCGGCGGGAGCGTGAACGATAGGTGCCGCACCGCCCAGCGCTCCGAGCCCGGGTAGCGGAAGCCGACGTCCTGGAACTCGAACCCCTGCCGGATCGGCGCCGGGACCGGCCGGGCACCGGCCTTGGACATGACCCGCGGGACGATGTCGAAGAAGGTGAACAGGTCGTTGAGGTACAGGCTCTGCTCGTAGATCTGCGACAGCGACAGGAGCACGCGCTGGATCAGATCGCGGCTCTGGCGGAACGAGCCGGCCAGGAACGTGAGCATGCCTACGGTGAACGGGCCCAGCACGGTGCGATAGATGATCACCGCGTACGCGCCGTAGTAGCCCAGCGTGCCGATCGACACGAGCAGCGTCGAGACCAAGTTGCGCTTCACGGCGAGCCGCTTGTTCGCCTGGTAGAACTCCTCCGACAGCCGGGCGTAGCGTCCCACCAGGAAGTCCGACAGCCCGAAGAGCTTTACTTCCTTGGCCGACTCGTCGGACGCGCCCATGTAGCGCAGGTAGTCGAGTAACCGGCGCTCCGGCGTCCACTGGAACAGGAGCGAGTAGCCGAGCGACGCGAAGTGCGCCTCTCCCAGGAATGCGGGCACCACGGCGACGACGAGCAGGAGCAGCAGCCAGGGCAGCTGCACCAGCAGCACGGCGGCGAGCGAGCCGAGGGTGATCAGGTCCTGGGCTGTGGACAGCAGCAGCGCGAACAACCCGATCCGCCCCACCGTCTGGCGCCGCGCCCGTTCCAGGTGGTCGTACGTCTCGGCGTCCTCGAACTGAGCCAGGTCGAGCGTGGCGGCGTGGCGCATGAGACGCACGCTGATGCGGTTGGCGAACAGATCGCCCAGCAGGCTCTCGAGCAGCGACGACAGGCGGGCGAGGCCTTCGCCCACCACGGCGATGCCGAGCTCGAGCCCGACGAGCGTGCCGAGCCGCCGCCAGTCCATCTGCCCGCCGGCCTGCGCCACGCCGATGCCGGCGATCACCTCGTCGATGATGAGCTTGCCCACCCACAGGACCGCCACCGGGACGGCGGACCGGACGAGTCGCAGCGCCAGGATAGCGGCCGTGTAGCCGCGGTGGGTGGCGAACACGAGCTTGAGGAGCGGCGCGACGTGCCGCAGCGCCTGGAGCCGCTGGCCCCAGCCGACTGGCTTGCCGTCGGGGCCCGAGAGCAAGCTCTTCGGCTTGGGGACGATGCCGTGGGGAATGAAGCGTCCGGGGCCGGTCACCCTATTAACTTCGCACCGGTGAGCCCGTCACAGTAGCCGCCATGGTCCGCCGCCTGTTCGGTACCTTCGTGATTCTGGTCGCGCACCTGCCGTGCGCCGCGGCCCAGGCCCCCGCGGCGCTCACGGCGCGGGACTCCGCCCTGCACGCCCTCAACCGCCTGGCCTACGGACCGCGCCCCGGCGAGGTGGAACAGGTCGCCGCCAGCGGCGTGATGCGCTGGATCGAGCGGCAGCTCGATCCGCGGCGCATCCCCGATCGCCGGCTGGAGGAACGGGAGCGCTCCTTCGCCATCCTGGAGTACGACGCCGACGAGCTGGCGACCATGTTCGCCGCAGCGCGGCGCGCACGGACGGAGCGCCAGCGGGACTCGACGGCCGCGCGCGCTCCGGCCAACGCCGCGGCCCAGCCCCTCCGCCGCCTGGCCGCCGAGTTCCAGCAGCTCGCCGTGGTCCGCGCGACGCTCTCCGAGCGGCAGCTGCTCGAGGTGATGGCCGACTTCTGGACCAACCACTTCAATGTGTTCCTCGCCAAGGGAGCCGACCGCTACCTCACGCCGTCCTACATCGAGCAGACCATCCGTCGCCATGCCCTCGGCCGCTTCGAGGACCTCCTCATCGCCACCGCGCAGAGCCCGGCGATGCTGTTCTACCTCGATAACTGGCAGAGTGTGGCGCCGGGTTCGACCCTACCCCAGTTCCCCCTCTCCGCAACGCGGAGAGGGGGCCAGGGGGTGAGGCTGCCCCGTGGGATCAACGAGAACTACGCGCGCGAGCTGCTCGAGCTGCACACGCTCGGCGTGGACGGTGGCTACACGCAGCAGGACGTGATCGCGGTCGCCCGGATCTTCACCGGCTGGGGGATCGAGCGGCCCCGAGACGGGGCCGGGTTCGCGTTTCACGACTGGGCACACGATCGGGGAGAAAAACAGGCGTTGGGTGTCAGGTTCGAGGGAGGCGAAGGCATGAGCGAGGGTATCCGCCTCCTCAGGCTCCTGGCAAGCCATCATGCGACCATGCACCATGTGAGCGGCAAGCTGTGCGCCCGGTTCGTCCGCGACGACCCGCCCGACGGCTGCGTGGACGACGCCGTCGCGGTGTGGCACCGCTCCAACGGAGACATCCGTGAGGTGCTGCGGGCCATCTTTCGATCCCCCGACTTCTGGGCGCCGCAGACACTCCGGGCGAAGGTGAAGACGCCACTCGAGTTCGTGGTGAGCGCGCTGCGCGCCGTCGGCGCCGAGCCCGACACCACGCCCCGTCTTGCCCAGGTCGTGTCGCGCCTCGGCCAGCCGCTCTACCTCCAACCCGCGCCCACAGGGTATCCGGAGACCCAGGCCGACTGGGTGAACTCGGGCGCCCTGCTCGGTCGGATGAACACCGCGGTGGCGCTCGCCGCCGGCCGGCTGCCGGGCGTGGTCGTCAGTCTCGACGGGGCCGTGCCGGCCACCGCCGACCACGCGCAGCTCGTCGCGGCCGTGAACGCGCGGGTCCTCGGCGGGGCGCTGTCGGAACGGACGATGGCAGCCATCAGCCATCAGCTGTCAGCCATCAGCGGGCCGGCCGAGGCCCGGGTCTGGGCGGTGGGACTGGCGATCGGGGGACCGGAGTTTCAGAAGCAATAAGACGGCCGAAGACGGCCCAGGACGGCCCAAGACGGGCAAGGTTGGAGGAGCGGGTGTCGATTACAAGGCGCGTATTCGTGAAGTCGGGAGGCTTGACACTTTTCAGTGTCGGCCTCGATCCGCTCTTCCTGGCACGAGCAGCTCTTGCCCTCGGCCGCCCTGGGCCGTCCTCGGCCGTCCTCGGCCGTCCGGTTCTCGTCTGTTTGTTCCAGCGCGGCGCCGTGGATGGGCTGAACATGATCGTGCCGCACGGCGATCCGATCTACTACCGCGAGCGGCCCCGCATCGCCGTCCCGGCGCGGGACGTGATCGACCTGGACGGGTACTTCGGGCTGCACCCGAGCCTCGCGGCGCTCAAGCCGTGGTGGGACAACCACAGCCTCGCGGCGATCCACGCGATCGGCTCGCCTGACGCGACGCGCAGCCACTTCGACGCACAAGACTACATGGAGACCGGCACGCCCGGCCTGAAGTCCACGCCGGACGGCTGGCTCAACCGCTACTGCCGCCACGACCGGGAGCACGAGGACACGCCGTTCCGCGCCGTGGCGTTCGGGCCGCAACTGCCGCGCATCCTTGCCGGCTCCGCGCCCTCGCTCGCGATCGACGACCTCCAGGCGTTCGGGCTGCGGGTGCCGCGTGACGCGGCACGCGACCGGCTGACGGATGCGTTCGAGGCGCTGTACGAGGGCGCCGCCACGGGCCTCCTCGCGTCCTCCTCGGGCGAAGCGTTCGAAGCGGTGCGCATGCTCCGGGCGGCCAATCCGGCGCAGTACCGGCCGGCCGACGGCGCCGAGTACCCGCGCGGCCGCTTCGGCCAGTCGCTGATGCAGATCGCGCAGCTCATCAAAGCGAACGTGGGGCTCGAGATCGCGTTCGCCGATCTGGGCGGCTGGGACACCCACGTCAACCAGGGGGCGAGCGAAGGACAGCTCGCCGCGCGGCTGCGCGAGCTGGCGCAGGGCCTCGCCGCGTTCGCCGGAGACCTCGGCGACCGGATGAGCGACGTCGTCGTCCTGACGATGTCCGAGTTCGGCCGCACCGTCCGCGAGAACGGCAACCGCGGCACCGACCACGGGCACGCGACGGCGATGCTGGCGCTGGGCGGGCCGGTGAACGGCGGCCGCGTGCTGGGTCGCTGGCCCGGGCTCGATCCCGCACGCCGGTTCGAAGGCCGCGACGTGGCCGTGACCACCGACTTCCGCGATCTCTTCGGGGAAATCCTCGCCCGCCACCTCGGCGCCGGCGACCTGACGTCGGTGTTCCCCGGGTTCGCGGCGGAGCCGGGACGGTTCCTGGGAGCGATCCGCACCTAGAAAAGCGTCAAGGAGAGGCGTCAAGAGGAGACGTCAAGGAACGACGTGAAGACCACAACGTCGTGACAGGACGTCCCTTATCGACGTCATCGCTTGACGTCTTATCTTGACGCCTTTTCTCGACGTCTTTTCTCGACGTATCTTGCCTTCATGCTCGACATCATCCCCGGTCTGGTGGCGGAAGCCGGCCGGGCCAAGCACACCCGGGAGTTCTGGGAAGCCGCCGCCCGCCTGCTGTCGTCCTGGGCGGGAGGCGCTCGGGTGACGCTGCGGTACGCGGGGGCCGACGAGGTGGGGACAGCCTCCGTGGGTCCGGAGGGGGCGGGCCATCTCGTGGAGCTGGAATGGCGCGACACGGGAGGCGCCCGGATCGATCTCAGCCTCGTGGGGGCCCGGCCCGACCTGCCGCGCGCCGCGCTCGAGGCCAGCATCCAGGCGGCCGGCGCGCTGGCGGGGATGGTGGCACGCCGCGCGGCCCTGGAGCGCGAGCGCCGCCTCGGCAGCTTCCTCGTGGAGCTGTCCCGCTGGCTCCTCGCCGCTCCCGAGATGGAGCTGCTGCTGCGCTACACGCTGCAGAGTCTGATGAGCCTCCTCGACGCGCAGGGAGCGTTCGTCGCGCTGCGGGAGGATCACCCTACGGCACTGCGGGTCGTGACGGCGGTGGGAGAGTCACGACCGTTGCAGGGTGTGGAGCTGCCGCTCGAAACGAGCGTGACGGGGCGCGTCGTGCGGACGGGTGAGGCCGTCGTCACGATCGACATCCGGGCGGAGCAGGACATCAGTCCCGCGGCCCGCGCCCTCGTGGACACCGCCCGCGCCGCGATGATCGCTCCGTTGCACACCTCCACCGGTGTGGTCGGCGCGGCCGGCCTCGTCCGCTACCAGCATTCGGATGACGCGGCGCCCCCGCCCTTCGGCCTCCTCGAGCTGCACTACTTCACCGCCGTGGCGGCCCACATCGCCGGCGGGATCGAGCTGTCGCAGGCGGTGTCGGCTGCGCGGGTGGCGGCCGACCGCGCCGGGGCGATGGTCGAGGCCAGCCCCCTGCCGATGGCGCTGGTGGACACCGAGGGAACGGTGCTCCAGCTCAACGAGGCCGCCGTGCGGGTGTTCGGCCTCGGCGCGGCCGCGGAGGGTGTGGGACGGCCCCTCGACGGACTCGGCCTCGGCGCCAGCGGGCTGCCGCTGCGCGCGCTGCTCGCCGGCCGGCGCGAGCGGGAGCCCTGGCACGGCCGCGTGCTGGTGGACCAGCCCGGCGGCGAGCGGCGCATCTGCGACTGCACGGTGACGGGCGTGACGGGCCTCGGCTCGCAGGATCTCCTGGTCGCACTGTACGACCGCACCGACGAGCTGCGGGCCCAGCGCGAGCTCATCGCGCGCGAGAAGCTCGCCACCGTGGGCGAGATCGCGAGCGGCGTCGCGCACGAGGTCAACAACCCGCTCGCCGCGATCCGCATGGAGGCCGAGCTCCTGGGCCGCTCCACCAGCGACCCCGACACCGGCGCGGCGGCGACCTCGATCGTGCGGGAGGTCGACCGCGCCGCCCGCATCGTGCGCAGCCTGCTCCGGCTGGCGCGCCGCGCCGACACCACCCCCACGCGCATCCAGATGAACGAGCTGGTCCGCGACGTAGTCGAGATCCGGCAGCGCGTGCTTCGCGCCGAGTCGATCGTGATCCACGTCACGATGGATCAGGCGGCCCCGGCCGTGGTCGGCCTGGGGCAGGAGCTGCAGCAGGTGGTCATCAACCTCGTGACCAACGCGGAGCACGCGGTCCGGGGGCGGCAGCCGGCGATCATCCAGCTCGCGACCCACGCGCGCGGCGGCTGGGTGCAGCTCGTAGTCGAAGACTCGGGTCCCGGTGTGCCCTACGAGATCCGGCACCGCATCTTCGATCCCTTCTTCACGACCAAGGCGCCCGACGAGGGGTCGGGGCTCGGCCTCTCGATCTGCCAGCGGGTGGTCAGCGAAGTCGGGGGTCGGATTTGGCTGGAGGACTCCCCCGAGCTGGGGGGCGCGCGCTTCGTCGTCGAGCTGCCCGCCGCCCCGGACCGGCTCGACACGATCGGCTGAGGTACTGACCCCGGCCGCAAGCCCGGGGGCCCGGGAACTAGGCTTCCAGGATGTACCGGCGGTAGTAGGCCAGCACCGCCACGCCGTACAGCCCGACCGCCAGGAGCAATGCCCCGAGCCGCCAGTCGTGCTGGAGCTGCCAGACGCCGGCCGCGGCATAGGCCACCCCCGCCAGGAGCCCGAGCCCGATGACCTCCTTGCGGGCCATCAGGATGCCCAACACATAGCTCCAGCTGAACCCCGCGAGGCCGAGGAACACGACGGCGTTGGGGAACACCTTCTCCCAGAAATCGATCAGGTTGAGGCCGCCGGCGAAGGCGCAGAACAGCCCGATCACGGCGTGGGTGGCGAGGTGCAGCGCGAGCGGCAGCGGCAGGGTGCCCATGCGGTTGAAGGTCATGGCATTAAAATACAGGTGATGCAGGCGACCCGCACCTACCTCGAGCTGTTGTCCCCGGACGTCTTCGAGCCCGCGTTCGGTGAGTTCCCGGGCCTCGCGGTGGCGCGCGTGCCGGACCCCGGCCCCGAGCTGTACCGCCGCTGCTACCGCACCGTGGGGGACGGTTTCCATTGGCGCGACCGCTGGGACTGGAGCGACGAGCAGATCCGCGGCCACCTCGCGCAGCCCGAGATCACCCTGCATGCCGCCATCGAGCGCGGTGCGTTGCTCGGGTGGTACGAGCTGCGCCGCCTGCCCGAGGACGGCTCAGTCGAGATCGCCTACTTCGGCCTCGTCCCCGGCGCGCTCGGCCGCGGCCTGGGCAAGCATCTGCTATCGTGCGCGGTACGCGACGCGTGGGCGCTCGGCGCCACGCGCGTCTGGCTCCACACCTGCACCCTCGATCATCCGCACGCGCTGCCCAACTACCGGGCGCGTGGCTTCACGCCCTTTCACACCGAACTCTACGAGGTGTCACTCCCGTGACCTCCGCCACTGCTCCGACTCCCAAGCGCTTCACGCTCAAGAAGAAGCTCGTGATCGCCGGAATCGTCATCACCCCGATCCTGCTCTTCGCCCTCTACACCTGGTCGGCGCTCACGTGGAGCTTCTCCCAGGGCGAGCGCGCCGGCTACGTGCAGAAGCTCTCCAAGCGGGGCTGGGTTTGTAAGACCTGGGAGGGGGAGCTCGCCATGGTGTCGATGCCGGGCCAGGCGCCGGAGAAGTTCGAGTTCACCGTCCGGGATGATGTGGTCGCCCAGCACGTGAATCAAACGCTCGGCAAGCGGGTGGCGCTGACCTACCATCAGCACAAGGGCATCCCGACGAGCTGCTTCGGCGAGACCGAGTACTTCGTGGTGGCCGTCCGGGTCACGGAATGACCACGGGCAACAGCTTCGGGAGCCGCGCTCGCCTGGCGGCGGCCGGCCGGACCTGGGAGATTTACCGGCTCGACGTGCTCGAGCGACGCGGGCTCCCGGTAGGCCGGCTTCCCTATTCGCTCAAGATCCTGCTCGAGAACCTGCTGCGCCGCGAAGACGGGCGCACCGTGCGCGCCGAGGAGATCGAGCGGCTGGCGCGCTGGGATCCGGCGAAGACGCCGGACGACGAGATCGCGTTCATGCCGGCGCGCGTGCTGATGCAGGACTTCACCGGCGTGCCCGCGGTCGTGGACCTGGCGGCGATGCGCGACGCGATGCGGCGGCTGGGCGGCGACCCTGCGCGGGTCAACCCGCTGCTCCCCGCCGAGCTCGTCATCGACCACTCGGTGATCGTGGACGAGTTCGGTACGGCGACCGCGTTCCGGACCAACGCGGAGCTCGAGTTCCAGCGCAACCGCGAGCGCTACGCGCTGCTGCGCTGGGCGCAGCAGACGTTCCGCGGCTTCCGCGTCGTGCCCCCC
>CAZVSO010000068.1:4099-14748 GCA_964629425.1 uncultured Gemmatimonadaceae bacterium | reverse complement strand
CGGCGCCCACCGCCCCGAGGGCCAGCGCGCTGGTGAGCGCGCCCCACAGGATGGCCGGCCGCGCGACCCGTGCGCCCGTGGAGAGCGACGTCGCCAGCTGTCCGAAGACGCCGGCCGCGGCCAGCAGGGCGATCACGCCGGCAGCGATGAGCCACGCGGCCGGGTGCCTGGCGCTCTCTCGGCGGTCGAGGCGCTCGACGCCGAGCGCCGCCAGGAGGGCGACGACGAAGGCGACGACGAAAAATGCCATACCCGGCGCCCGCGTCTGCTTCACATAGGGCATGACGGCCCACCACACACGGTAAAAGGGCGTGGCAGCGCCGAGGCTGATCAGGAGGAACAGCAGCCCGATCCCGCCGAGCCATAGGGCGAGCCGGCGGTGCCCCGGGGCTCGAGCGCCCAGCAGCGCCAGGGCGACGACCGGGAAGCCGAGGTATTCCGAGTGGAGCTTGAGCCCGTTCGGTCCCCAGTAGGTGTCGATCGACCCCGCGAAGTGCTTGAACAGGAGCTCGGGCACGTGAGCCCACGGAATCGCATAGGAGGTGGCGACCTCGAAGCTGTTGTGGACGCCTTCGGCGCGTGGCGAGAACGGGATGTAGTGGTAGAACGGAATGATCTGGATCATCGCGATGCCGAAGCCGACCAACACCGCCCCCAGGGCGATCGCGAGGCGCCCGAGCCCCCCAGGCGATCGGGCCTCGCCGAACGTCAGGTACAGCGCGAACAGGCCGCTCGCGATGAGGAAGTAGTAGGTCATCTGGTAGTGGGGGCTCAGCAGCGCCAATCCGACCGTGAGCGCCACCCCCGCGTAGCCGCTCCAGCGCCGCTCCCGCAGGGCGACGATCAGCGCGATGAACGCGAGCGGCAGGAGCGTGCTGACGAACAGCTTGCCGTCGTGCCCCGGCGAGGGATACGACGCGATCACGCCGGAGAGCTGGTAGGCGATACCGCCCGTCATGGCGGCGGTCCACGACAACCTGAGGCGGCGCAGCAAGAGATAGGTGAAGAGCCCCGCCAGGATGTAGTGAATGACGAACCCGAGATTCATCACCGTGGCGGTGGGGAGGAGGAGCCTGAGGAAGGACGTCGGATAGAAGATGTCCCCGTGCTGCGCCGCCACGAACGGCAGGCCGCCGAACATCTCGGGGTTCCACAGCGGGAGGTGACCGGTCTGACGCCACCATTCGGCGCTCCAGGCTCGGACCGCGTAGCCCGTCGGATACTGATCGCTCCAGGGACCGGCGAGCCACTTCCCCGCGAGCATCGGAATCGCCAGCACGGCGACGAACAGCGTGCAGAAGCCGGCCGCCCAGAGCGTGGGCCGGGCCGGCTCGAAGGGGCCCGCGATCGTCTCAGCGCCGCGTTGGTTCACCCGAGTCCTCCTTGGCGCGATGGCCGATGAGCAGCGCGCCGGCCCCCAGAGCGGCTTCGATCGCGGTCAGTTGGAGGCGCGATGCCAGCGACAGGACCAGCGCCCCCCCGGCGCCGAGCGCCGGTGTGAGGAGGGCGATGAACACGCCTTCCCGCACGCCGATCCCCCCCGGCGCGAACAGCGCGAGCAGGCCCAGAATGTACCCTACGGCGAAAACCCCGGCCGCGACCGGAAGCGATAGCGTCGCAGGCAGGCCGAGGCCCCGTGCCAGGAGCCAGAACGCCAGGCCGTACCCAACCCAACCGAGGAAGGTCAGGAGGGCGCTTGCGAGGATGGCGCCGATGGGCAGCGGGCGCCAGGGGGTGGCGGCGCCGGCCATACGGCCGAGCCACGCGACGGCCCGTTCCGACGCCAGCAAGGTGATGGTCCCCGCGGCCGCCAGCGCGGCGATGCCGAGGCGCACGGGCGAAGCGGCGGTGGGCGTCGCGGCGCCCACGAGGGCCACTGCCGTCCCCAGACCGAGCGCCTGCACGGCGAACGCTGAGGCCGTGGCCGCCCACGGCTCCACGCCGGCCTCGCGCGCGAGCACGACCATGCCGGCGACGCTCCAGACCTTTCCGGGGACGTACCGGCCCAGGTTGGCCAGGAACCAGATCCTGGCAGCCGTGGCGAAGCGCAGGGTCTGGCCCCAGCCCGCGAGCAGCTGCCGCCAGGATTGGATCTGCAGCACCGACACCGCCACCACCATCAGGGTGGACAGCGCCAGCCACGCGGGACGGGGGCTGATGGCGATGTCGACCGCTCGGAAGTTGGCCCAGTTGGCCGCGATCGCGCGGGCTACGAATGCCAGCACGAGGACAGCGACCAGTCCCTGCGCGGCGAGCACCCACCGCCTGGTGGTCCGGTCAGGCACCAAGGGCGGTGCGGTAGAGATCGGCGTAGCGGCGTGCTGCGGCGTCCGGTGCGAACGTGGCGAGGGCGTGCTGCCGCCCGGCCTTGCCGAGCGCCGCGCCCCGGTCGGGCCGGGCCAGCAGCTCATCGAGCGCGGCGGCCAGGTTGGCGGTGTCGCCCGGCGGGACGAGCAGGCCGGTCCGCTGGTGGAGCACGATGTCGGTCAGCCCGCCGGACTCAAAGGCCACGACGGGGGTTTCGGAGAGCAGCGCTTCCACGGCGACCAGGCCGAGCCCCTCGTCCACCGCCGGCATGACGAGGGCCGTCACCTCCCGGTACAGACGCGCGAGCTCGGCCTGGGGGAGGAGCGGGTGCCAGCGCAGCCGGTCGGCGATGCCGAGCGTGGCCGCGAGGGCCCGGGTCTCATCCTCCACGCTGCCCACGCCCACCACGATGTCGAGCGTCGGGCGCGCTCGCATCATCGCCAGCGCGCGCAGCAGGTGCACGATGCCCTTCTGAGGATTGAGCTTGCCGACGAAAAGCAGCCGCCCCGGGGGGCGCGCCCCTCCGGGGCGGAACAAGTCAGGCAGGATCGGCATCGGTGCGACGACAGGCTCGACCGGCGGCGCCAGCGCCGTCGTGTCACGGGCGAGCCAGCGGGAGACGGTCGTCACGGCGGTGGCGCGGGTGAGCACGCGACGGAACAGGCGCGCCGCAATCGGCACGCCCTGCGCCAGCCGCAGGTCGGAGCCGTGGAGGGTGATCACGAGCGGCACCCGCCAGAGGGCGCGGAGCCACGTGCCGACGAGGCCCCCGGGCAGCGCCCAGTGGGCGTGGACCAGCTGCGGCCGGAAGCGCCGACCCACGCGCAGCGCCTTGAGGAAATCGGCGACGAGGAAGCCGCCCATGACGACGCGCGCGGTCCACGATCCTTGCACCTGGTTTCGCATGGTGCCGGTGTATCCCAGCGTCTCGAGCCTGCGGGGCGCGTAGCGGAAGCGCTCGACCGTGATGCCCTCGAAGGTTTCGCGGGCAGCCAGGCCGGGACCGCCCGGCGCGACCACCAGGACCTCGATGCCCGCCGAGCGGAGCGCGACGGCCAGCCGCAGCACGAAGGAGCCTACGGGATCGGCGTCGAAGCGGGGGAAGGAATGGGCGAGAAAAAGGACTCTCACGATGACCTGGCAAGCTAGCCGCGGCCGGTGACGTGTTCAAGCGGCCGGCCCGTCGCGTCCTCCAGAACCGGTGCGACGATCGGCTGCCCGGCCGCCACGGCCTCCACCCGGCCGTCCGGCGCCACGCGCCGGACGCGCACGCTGCGCCGGGCGGCACGCCACTCGACCATGCGCTCGAGGGTGGCCAGAAACGGGCGGTGCGCCACGATGCCGCGCAGCAACGCGCCGAAGGCCTCGGGGGCGCCGGGAAAGCCCAGCGCGGGCGTCAGGTTCGGGTGCCAGACGCCCACCCAGAGACCCTCGACATCGCGGACCGCGTCCGCCAGCCCCAGGCCGTCGCGCACCCATGTCTCGGGGTCCTCCACGCCGCGATACTTGCTGAGCGCGCGATCCATCCAGCACAACGGGACCTCCGCGAGCGGCAGCGGTGTGGCACGCTCGGGATCCCACGCGGGGACCACGTCGGCCACGCCCAGCCGAAACCCGTTGCGGTCCGGGAAGCCGTAGGTCGCGTCGTAGCGAAAGCCCGCCGCGGCCATGCCGCGGTGCGTGGCGGCGGGGCGCAGCCGGAGGAAGTGCTGGCGGATTCCGGGGATCTCGCGACCCACGAGCCGGCTGAGCCGGGTGCGCTGCTCGGCGAGGACGTCGTCGTGCACCGCGGTGGCGAAGCTCCCGTGCAGGCCGACTTCGCAGCGCCGTTCCCCGAGCTCGGCGACGATCCGGCGCGCCGCGGGCGACTCCGGCCGGTAGGTGAGATCCCCTGCCCTCAGTGTGGCGGCGGTCGGCGTCCCGCACAGCACGAACCACGTGGAGATGACGCCGTGCTCCTGCTCGCGGTCGAGCACGGCGCGGACGCCCTGCCACACGGGATCGCGTCCCCCTGCCCCGGCGGCCGCGCCGAGCACGCGAGCACACCGGGCCGCCTCCCCTTTGCGCCCCAGCTCGAGGAGGCGGAGGAGCGTGAACAGCGGCCAGAGGGCGACGACGTCGAGGTCGTGGGTGAACGCGGCCGCCCACCGCGCGCCGCCGGGCCAGGGCGCGACCAGCCGCACGATGCGCCTCCCCGCCGACGCGAGGACGGCGTCCCGCAACGCCGCGCCCGCCTGGGACACGACGGGCGCCTGCTCCAGGCCCTGGCGCACCAGCGGGTTGTCGGCGGACGGGACGCGACCGTGGCGATCGCGGCGCGTCACCCGGTGCTCCGCCCCGCCACCCGCGAGCTCCGTCATCATGCGGAGCGTCGCGCGTGGCACCCGCACGACGCCGTCCTCGCGCCCGAGATCCCAGCGGCGGGCCAGGCACGTCCGGAGATCGGACCCGCCGCCGTCCTGCTCGACGACCTCGATCCGCACGACGTCCGCGTGCGCGTCCGCCACGGGGACGAGTCGCGCGAGATCGATGAGGAGGTCGAGGCCGTGGCGCTCGGCCGTCGTGAGGGTGTCGATCGAGGGAGCGAGCCGGATCACCAGCGCACAATATATGCGGGACCGGCGTCCGGTGCTTATCTTTTCCGCGACTCCGGCCTCAGGCCATTCATGACGCAGTCGCTGGTCCGCAAGGCCCGCATTCCCTGGCGCCATCTGGCCCTCTTCGGGTGGCTGCCCAGCCCGATCAAGGTGCTGGTGTACCGCACCGTGCTGGGATATCACATCGGCCGTGGCGTGCGGTTCAGCTTCGGGGGGATCGTCGTCGGCGAAACGGTGCAGATCGGCGACCACGTCGAGATCGGCTTCCTGGCGATCGTCCAGGGGCGGCGCATCACGATCGGCCGGCACTCGAGCGTCGGAACGACGAGCTACGTGTCCTGCGAGACGATCGAGATCGGCGAGGACGCGAAGATCCGCGAGCAGGTCTACGTGGGCGGACCGCAGCTGCCGGAGTCCCGCTTCGTGCTGGGCGACCGCACCATCGTGCTGCAGATGGCCGTGATCAATCCGACGAAACCCGTCGTCATCGGGGACGACACGGGGATCGGGGGGCACTGCCTCATCTTCACGCACGGCGCGTGGCTCAACGTGCTGGACGGGTACCCGGTCAACTACGAGCCTGTGACCCTCGGCAAGAGCGTGTGGCTGCCCTGGCGGGTGTTCGTGATGCCCGGGACCACGATCGGCGACGGAACGGTGATCGGGGCCAACTCCCTGGTCTCCGGGGCCATCCCGCCCCACAGCCTGGCGGTCGGCTCGCCCGCGAAGGTGATCCGGTCCGCCCCGGACTTCCCCGCCCGCCCGAGCGAGGCGCAGCGCGCCGCGCTGGTCGGCACGATGATCGAGGAGTTCGATCGCTACGTGCAATCCGACGGGGTGACGCTACGGGTCGACCCGCCGCTCCGGGCCTATACGCGGAAGCGCCGGACCTGGCGCCTGTGGTGGCTTCGGCAGAGGGATGGCGGCGCCGTGCCGGCCGCGTCCGGCGACACGGTGCTCAGCGAGGCGCCGCTTGCCGAGTCGACCCGTGCCGGGTACCGCGGGCTCGGCGTGCACTGGCTCGATCTCGGTGGACGCACCCGCAGCCGGGACGGGTCGGCCCTCACCGAAGAGCTGGCAGCGTTCCTCGGCCGCTACGGCATCCGGCTGCCGCGGGATCCGTGAGCCCGCGGACGGCCGGCGCTCACCGCTTGGCGAACCGGTAGACGATCGAGCGGGCGAGCAGCGGGACCATCGGGATCGGCGGGTGGAGATAGGTGCCGCCGGTGGCCTCGAGGCGAAACCCGTTCATCTCCGCGAGCCGCGTCATCGTCTGGCGGGTCCATCCGAACATGTGGCCCTGCCGATCGGGGATGCGGAACACGTTCCAGATGATCTCCTTCAGGTGATACGGGTTCGGCACGGAGACGATGCAGTGGCCGGTGGGCCGAAGCACCCGATGCATTTCGCCCATGATGAGATAGGGATGCGGCAGGTGCTCGAGCACGTCGATGCAGAAAGTGTAGTCGAAGGACTCGTTGGCGAACGGGATGCCGCTCGACAGGTCCTGAATGAGAATCCCCGGCCCCGCGAACTCCGGCGCGATGTCGATGCCCTGGTAGGTGATGTCCGCCGGCAGGAAGTGGCGCAGCCCCCCGTCGCGGCAGCCGATGTCCAGCACCGCCGCTGCGGCCCCCGGGCGGACCCGAGCGAGCGCCGCCGCCTTGCGGAAGCGCATCCGCTCCTCGCCCCGGCTGCGCCAGCCGCTGCGGGCGCTGTAGAACTCCCGGAGCTCGGGCGACGGCGGAGCCGTCCTGGAGGGTGCGCTGCGGGAGTCGTCCATGCCTAGCGGATGAACCTGTCCTAGCCCCGTCCCTGGGTCTGGCCCTCGCGCTCGCGCCGCTGGCCCAGCTCGCGCTCCAGCCCCCGGACCTCCTCGCGCAGCCCTGCCACCATCTCGCCCACGAAGCCGAATCCGAACAGCGACACGCCCGAGATGACGAGCACCATGATCAGGTCGAGCAACGGCCGGAAGCCGATATGGAAGACGTAGCGCTGGATCAGGGCGAAGGCGCCCACCACGAACCCCAGCAGGAACAACGCCGCGCCCAGGACGCCGAAGAACAGCATCGGCCGCCGGCCGAAGCGCAGCTGGAACCACACCGACAGGAGATCGAGCAAACCGACGGGGATCCGACCCAGGCCGAACTTGGACCGGCCGGCGCGGCGGGGCTGCAGCGGCACGGGACGCTCGGCCAACCGGAACCCTTGCGTCGCCGCGATCACCACCATGAAGCGGTGCCAGTCGGGGCGCGTGGGGACCGCGTCCATCACCTCGCGGCGATAGGCCTTCACCGAGTTGAGGTCGGTCACGCGGACACCGAACAGCCGGCGGCACAGGCCGTTGTACACCCACGACACGAACCGCTTGTCGTACTGTCCTTGCTTGGCGCCGGTGACGATGTCGGCCTCCCCCGCGAGGATCGGCGCCACGAGGGCCGGGATGTCCGCCGGCAGGTACTGGAGGTCGGCGGGATAGAACACGAGCACCCGGCCGCGCGCCGCATCGGCGCCCGACCGGAGTGCGTCGGCGATGCCGCGCTGCGCGCGGTGGGTGACCACCCGCACGAACGCGTGCCGGGTCGCCAGCTCCTGGAGCACCAGGGGCGTGGCGTCGCGGCTGCCGTCGTCCACGATCACCAGCTCGCAGGCGTACGGCAGGGGCAGCAGCGCTTCGCGCGCCAGGCGCACGAGCTCGGGGAGGTTCTCGGCCTCGTCCTTGGCCGGGACGAGCACGCTCACCTCGGGCGCGGCGGCGGGCGTGGCGAGGCTCACAGGCGGCGGCGCATCCGGGCCGGGAGCACGCCGAGCTGGTCGCGGTACTTGGCGACGGTGCGGCGGGCGATCTTCACGCCGCGCTGCTCGAAGATTTCGACGATCTGCTGGTCGGTCAGGGGATTCTTCGTGTCCTCCTCGCCGATCATCTTCTTGATCTGGGCCTTGATCGCCCGGGCGCTCGCGTCTTCGCCCGTGGTGGTCGCGAGCCCGCTCGAGAAGAAGAACTTGAGGTGCAGCAGGCCGCGGGGCGTCTGTACGTATTTGTCGTTGGTGACCCGGCTCACCGTGCTCTCGTGCATGTCGACGACGTCGGCCACCTCGCGCAGGGTGAGCGGCTTGAGGTACTCGACGCCCTTGTCGAAGAACTCCCGCTGCCGATCCACGATGAAGTTCATCACCTTGAGCATCGTCTGGCGGCGCTGCTCGATCGCCTGGATCATCCAGTGCGCGCTGTTGAGGCGCTGGTTGATGAAGTCCCGGTTCTCCCCCTGGAACTGCTTCTTGTTCCGCGCGATGTCCTGGTAGGTCTTGGAGATCCGCAGCCGCGGCACGCCCCCGTCGTTGAGGAACACGTGGTACTTGCCGTCGATCTTCTCGACGATGAGGTCGGGGGTGATGTAGGCGTCCCCGGCCGCCGAATGCTGCAGGCCGGGTTTCGGATCGAGCTTCGACAAGTCGTCGGCGACGCGCTGGACCTCGGCCGGCTGGAGCCCGAACCGCTTGCCCAGGTCGCTCCAGCGGTGCGCGATGAGGTCGTCGAACGCCTCCTTGACGAGGCGGTAGGCCAGGGTGTCGGTGTGGCGCTGGTCTTCGAGCTGGAGCAGCAGGCACTCGCGCAGGTTGCGGGCACCCACGCCGGGCGGGTCGAGCCGCTGGATGTTGCGCAGCTGCTCCTCGGCCTCGGGGAGGGTGTAGGGCCGGACCTCGGGCGCCGACTCGGTCTCGGATTGCGCCGCGTGCTCCTCCAGTAGCCTGTTCGCGCCGGCCAGGATCTCCTCGAGGGCGGCGACGAGATACCCGTCCTCGCCGATGTTGCCGAGGAATTCCTCCGCCAGGAGCTGCTGGCGGGGCGTCAGATCCAGCAGGTGGACCTGCTCGCGCAGGTAGTCGATGAGGTCGCGGCCCTCGACCGGCACGGGCTCCACGTACTCGCGGGCCTCGCTCAGGTCGCGGACCCCGCTGCCCATTTGGGCGTCCTCGTCGAGCAGGATCTTCTCCCAGTCGGGCTCGTCGGTCCCCGACTTCTCAGGCTCGGCCGCCGCCTCGTCCGTCGCCGGAACCTCGGTGGTCTCTTCGGGCTCCTCGAGCTCCAGAAAGGGGTTGCTGAGCAGCTCCTGCTTGAGGTGCTGTTGCAGATCGAGCAGCGGCATGTACAGCAGGTCCATCGCCTGGTAGAGGCGCGGATTGATCCGCAGCTCCTGCCGGAGCGCGGCGTGCTGCTGGAGGCCCGTTTTCATCCCGCTCACGCGGCCTGCGACAGCCGTGCCCGCAGGCGCGCGGTGAGCGTGGGCCCGAGATAGAGGTCCGCCACCCGGTCGTCGAACACCAGCTCGCGCACCGTGCCGGAGACCTGGACGCGGCCCTCGAACATGATGTAGGCGCGATCCACGATGTCGAGCGTCTGCTCCACGTTGTGGTCGGTGATGAGCACGCCGATGCCGCGGTGGCGCAGGCCCGCGACGATGGTCTGGATGTCGTGCACGGCGATCGGGTCTACGCCGGCGAAGGGCTCGTCGAGCAGCATGAACTTCGGCTCCGTGACGAGCGCGCGGGTGATCTCGAGACGTCGCCGCTCGCCCCCCGAGAGCTGGTAGCCCTTCTGGCGGCGGAGGTGCTTGATCGCGAGCTCGTCGAGCAGGGTCTCGAGGCGCGTGCGGCGCTCTCCGTCGGGGAGCGGGAGCGTCTCGAGGATGGCGAGCACGTTCTCCTCGACCGTCAGCTTGCGGAAGACGGACGGCTCCTGGGCGAGGTACCCGATGCCGAGCCGCGCGCGGCGGTACATCGGCTCTTCGGTCAGCTCGCGGCCGTCCAGGCGGATGCGGCCGGCCTCGGCCCGAATCAGCCCGGTGATCATGTAGAAGGTGGTGGTCTTCCCCGCCCCGTTGGGGCCGAGCAGGCCGACGATCTCGCCCTGGGCGAGGCGCAGGCTCACGTCGTTCACGACGCGGCGTCCCTTGTAGCTCTTGACGAGACCTTCCGCCTCGAGCCGGCTCGCGTCGCGCAGCGCGGGGTGCTCCCCGCTCGTGGATTCGGCGCGCGCCAGGGAATGCTCGGCGGCCGCGAGGAGGCGCGCGGCACCGCGGTCGGGCTCGGCCGCCAGCTCGGCCCACGGTCCCGGGGCAAACGTCACGGGCGCGTCGCCCCACAGGGCCCCCGCCGGGACGACCACCACGTTCAGCAGCGCGAGCCGGGGGAGCACGGAGCCGCCGAGGTGCGCGCGCGCGTCGTCCATGGAGAGGTTGCCGGCCTCGGGCGAGCTGCCGCCGCGGGCGTGGGTCAGGAGCGTCAGGAAGGCGTCGCGATAGGCGACCGACAGATCGCGGAACGTCGCCCGCCCGGCGGGATCCGCGATTCGGGCGAGGGCCGCGGCCGCCAGCGCGAGCGACGAGTCGCGCGTCGCCAGCAGCTCGGCGAGCGGCCGGTGCGAGGCCGGGGGACCAGTCATCGCGGAGTGCCCGGGCGGACGGGGGGGGGCGGCGCCGGGGGGGATCGGGAGGTCGTGCCGCCGGTCGCCGTGTCCGCGGCCGCCGGGGCCGGGCGGATCGACTCCAGGTGCACGCCGTCGGCGCGGCCGGCGACGACGACGCGGTCGATCTGGTCGTCCCGGAGGGCGATGTCGATGCGCGTGCCGCGCGAATAGTTGAGGGCGGGCGGGCCGGCGCGCTCGCGCTCGTACAGGTGCGTCAAGGCGCGGGCGGAGCCGCGCGCGACGAGCTGCCGCAGCTCGGGGCTGGTCCGGCCGGCGGA
>CAZVSO010000068.1:0-4089 GCA_964629425.1 uncultured Gemmatimonadaceae bacterium | reverse complement strand
TCCCGTGATCCAGTCCACGTCGGCGGCCGCGGTGGCGGAATCGGGCTGCGAGGTCGAGAACGCGCGACCGAAGGCGCGGATCTCCCGCAGCACTTCTTCGGGCGCGTCGAGGGCGAGCGAGTCGGCCTGCACCGTGTTCCGGGTGGACACGGCGTGGGGCCGCGACGAATCGCCCCAGGCGAAGGCCTGCTGCAGCCGGCGGCGCTCGAGCGCCAGGTGGATGGTATCGGCGGTGAGGCGCCAGTCCTCGCCGCTCGCCTCCCCCGCCCCGAGCGCCCGCACCACACTGATCTCCCGCTGCGCGAGGGTGAAGTGAATGCGCCGGCCCACCAGCGCATAGGGCCGGCCGCTCTTCCCATCGATGCGGGGCTTCCCCACCATGACGCCGTAGCCCGCCCCCTCGTCGAGCGCCATGGAGTCGGCGCGGCCCGCGAGGTCGCTGCGGTCCACCGTGGCGCGGCCCGCGGCCCAGATCCGGTCGTTGCCCCGAATCCGGACCCGGTCGCCCACGATGACGTAGGGCTCGCCCGAGTCGGGGCGGCTGCGGTACTCGAGGGTGGGGCGGCCAGTGGCGTAGAGCTCGGCGGTGTCGCGCAGCCCGGGGGCGGCACGGCGGTAGGTCAGGTTAGGGCCCCGCAGCACCGAACCGGTCGCGCGGTTGACCGCGACCACGTTACGGTGCGCCTCGAGCAGCTCCTGGCGCACGAAGTAGGCGGCCGTGGTGGCGTCGAGGGCGAAGGCGGAGTCTCGGATCCGGACGTTGCCGAGCATGTCGAAGCGGCCGGGCCCGGCGAACCAGGCGACGCTGTCGGCCACGAGCGTGCTCCCGCTGCCCTGGCAGTGGGCCCACACACCGCCGCCGGCGTAGAAGTTGGTTTCGCCCGGCGCCGCCTCGACCTGACGCCCGTAGTTGCCGACCGAGTCGATCGCCACCACGCACGGGCGCCCGGCGCGGCCGGTATCGGCCTGGGCCTGCGCCAGGATCGCGAGCAGCAGGAGGGAGCCGGTCATTGATCGGGCAGCGTGAACTGGCCGCCCGTGCCGCGCGGCTTCCGGGCCACGACGTTCTTGAAGCTCGGGTCGGAGGTGAAGCCCTCGCCTTCGACGTGGCGGTCGGGCCCGTCGAACACGAAGGGCCGGTCGGAGGTGACCTCGTTGCGGGCCTGGTGGAAGCGCAGCACGTCGGTGGTGAGGCGGCGCCCGTCGGTGGTCACGACCAGCACGTCGCGCCGGCCTTCCATGTCTCCGGTGCGCCAGTGATACGTGCCCTCGTCCGCGGTCAGGGTGGAGCTTTCGACGCCGGTGAGGTCGTAGAACGTGACGGTCACGCGGCGCAGCTCGGCCCGCTGCGTCGCGCCGTAGAAGAACGCGGTGTCCGCGCGGACCTTGGCGCGGACCACGCCATCCATGGTGACGACGTGCACCATGCCGAATAGCACCTGGTCGGCGGTGTCGGCCGCCTGCATGGTGGCAGTGGGGCGGACGCCGTCGCTGCATGCCCCTGTCACCACCAGCCCCACCAGCCCCAAGGTTCGTCTCATACGGCGCCCGCCCGCATGAGGTCGTGCAGGTGGACGATGCCCACCACGCGGCGCCCGCCGTCGAGGACGGGGAGCGCCATGATGCCGTGCCGCTCCATGAGCTCGACGGCGGCGCTGGCGAGCTGGTCGGCGGTCGTGGTCTTGGGGTTTCGGGTCATCACCTCGCGGACGGGGAGATCGAGGAACCGGTCGGTGCGCTCCATGAGGCGGGTGAGGTCGCCCGCGGTGACCACGCCGGCCAGGCTGTTCGCGTCGTCGACGACCGCGACGGTGCCGCGCCGCTCGGCCAGCTGCACGACGCATTCGCGCATCGGGCGGTCACCGGTGAGCACGGGTAGGTCGCGCGTGAGCATCACGTCACCGACGCGGAGCAGGAGGCGGCGGTTGAGCGCGCCTCCCGGGTGGAGGGCGGCGAAGTCCTCGCGGCGGAACCCCTTCTGCTCGAGCAGTGTGACGGCGAGCGCGTCGCCCAAGGCGAGGGCCACGGTGGTGCTGGCCGTCGGGGCGAGGGTCTCGGGGCACGCCTCCTCGCGCACGGCGGCGTCGAGGACCACCGTGGCATGGCGGGCCAGGGGCGACTCCCCGTCGCTCGTGATCGCGATGATCGCGACGCCGAGCCGGCGGAGCTGATCGACGAGCCCGAACAGCTCGTCGGAGGCGCCGCTCCTGGACAGGAGAATGGCCACGTCGTCGCGGTCGACGATGCCGAGGTCGCCGTGCAGCGAGTCCACGGGGTGGAGGAACGTCGCCGGCGTGCCCGTGGACGTGAGGGTCGCCGCGATCTTGCGCGCGATGAGCCCGGACTTGCCGACGCCCGAGACGATGACGCGGCCCTTGGCGGCGGCCAGGAGGCCGACCGCCCGGGCGAAGCTGTCGTCGCGCCCCAGGCGGTCGGCGACGGCGCGGATCGCGTCGGCCTCGAGCGCCAGCACCCGGCGGCCGCGGTCAGTGAGATCCGACGGGCCGTTGGGCGGCATCGCCCCGCTCCTCCAGGTACTGTGCCACGACGTCGTCCCACGCCCCGCGCGCCTTGAGCAGGGTCTCCGTGACCTCGCGGACGGCGCCGTGTCCCCCCGCGGCGCGGGTGACGAGCGCGGCCACGGCCTTCGCTTCGGGCACCGCGTTGGCCACGGCCACCGGTAGCGCGACGCGGCGCAGCAGCGGCAGGTCCGCCAGGTCGTCGCCGACGAACGCGCAGTCGGCGAGCTCGAGCCCGCGCCGGGCCAGCATCTCCTCGAACGCCTGGAGCTTGCGCCCCCCGCCGGTCTCGTCCTGCAACACCTCGTCGATCTTCAGCTCGCGCGCCCGGATCGCGGTGGCGTCCGCGTGGCGGCCGCTCGAGATCACGACGGTGATCCCCGCGCGGCGGAGCAGCCACACCGCCGTGCCGTCGCGGGAATCGAACCGCTTGAACTCGACGGCGCGATCGGCCACGTGGGCGACGTAGAGCCCGCCGTCGGTGAGCACGCCGTCCACGTCGAGCCCGACGAGGCGGATGCGGCTGGCGAGTGCGGGGTCGATCACGGGGCCGTGGCCTCGCGCGGGGGGAACGGCACCGCGCCGGATCCTCGCGCCGGGGGCGCGGCTCGCGGGACGCCCCTGACAACCACCCCGCTCCGCCCCTCGGACGCCCGCTGCGCCGCGCCCCCAGCGCTCTGACTCCGCGCACGGCCCCTCACGGCACCACCGTCCGACCGTCCGCCAGTCCGACCGCCCGACTTTCGCGGGCCCGGTGCCAGACTTCGAGGGCCGCCGCGATCAGCTCCGGGAGCTGGTCCAGCGGGATCATGTTGGGGCCGTCGCTCGGCGCGTGGTCGGGATCGGGGTGGGTCTCGAGGAAGAAGCCGTCGGCGCCGGCGGCCGCGGCGGCGTAGAGCAGCGGCGGGATGAGCTCCCGCAGTCCCCCGCTCGCCCCGTCGGCGCCCTGCCCCGGCTGCTGCACCGCGTGGGTCGCGTCGAAGATCACGGGGGCCGCGCAGGCGGCGCGCAGCCGCGCGAAGTTGCGCATGTCCACCACCAGGTCGCCGTAGCCGAAGAACGTGCCCCGCTCGGTGACGGCCACTTCCGGCGCGCCGCCGGCCCGGATCTTCTCGACCGCGCCGACCATGCCGTCGGGGGACATCCACTGGCCTTTCTTGACGTTCACCGGCCGGCCGGCCCGCCCCGCGGCCACGAGCAGGTCGGTCTGTCGGCAGAGGAACGCCGGGATCTGGAGCACGTCGGCCGCCTGCGCCGCGGCGCGTACCTGCGCGGGCTCGTGCACGTCGGTCAGGACCGGCAGCCCGGTCGCGTCCCGCACCCGGGCGAGCGCCCGGAGGCCGTGCTCGATCCCCGGGCCGCGGGCGCCCGCCAGACGGGAGCGGTTCGCCTTGTCGTAGGAGGCCTTGTAGATCACCGGCAGACCGTGACGCTGTGCCAGCTCGGCGAGCGCCTCACCGACCCGGAGGTTGAGCTCGTCAGACTCGACGACGCAGGGCCCCGCGATGAGGAACGGGGCCGGGGCGAAACGGCGCACGGCGAGGGTCACCCGAGCCCGGCGACCTCCGGC
>CAZVSO010000067.1:0-14895 GCA_964629425.1 uncultured Gemmatimonadaceae bacterium | reverse complement strand
GGGCCGGCGGCGACCTGTGCGCCAGCCGCCACCACCCGTGCCGCCGCGTCGGCGTCGCCGCGCCGCGCCAGCTCGCCGTCGATCCGCACGGCGAGGGCCGCGGCGTCGCGCCGGGTCTCCGCGCGCGGGTAGTGCTCCGTCTGATACTGAAGCAGGGTGTGCGCCTGCTGCAGCTGGCTGGTCTCGCCGGTGCGGTACAGCGCGAATGCGCCCCAGTAGTGCGCGTCCGCGGCGCGCGCGGATTGCGGGTAGCGCTTGATCAGGTCCTGGAAGACAGCGGCCGCCTCGGTGTGGCGGCCGCGATTGAGCAGGCGGCGCGCCGCGCGGTACATCGAGTCGGCGATGGGGTCCTGCCTCACACCCGCGGCCTCCAGGCCCGCCGCGAGGGCGGGCATCCCGGCGTCGAAGCGGACATCGAGCTCGGCGAGCCTGGCCTGGAGCTCTGCGAGGTGCGGCGCCGTGAGCGGCGGCTGCTGGGCGAGGGCGACGAGGACGGCCAACAGGGGCATGGCGGGCATCACAGTGCTCCTTGGGTGCTCAAGCCTGGGCCGGCCGGGATGGCCGTCCGCAGCCTGGGAAGCACACCGCGTTGTTCGAGTCCGAGGGCGATCAGGTTGCGCTCGGCCGAATCGCCCGCCGCCGCTTGGGCGATCTGCGCCAGCACGAGCTCGAGCTCCTCGAGCAGCGCCCGCAGGCGCGCATCGTCGGCCGCGGGCGAGTCGAGCATGAGGCGCGTTTGGGTCAGCAGCTCGCGCGCCGAGAGGGCGAACCGCGGGTCGAGCCCGGCGCCGCGGAAATCGGTGAGGAACGTCTCGGTCCGGCTGAAGTGCTGCGTCGCCGCGAGGTGGTAGGCCAGCGCCGCATCCCCGGCGGCGGGGCCGGCCCAGGGCGGCGCCGGTCGCTCGCGCGCCGACCAGCGACCGATGCCGACGCCGAGCGCGAGCACGGCGGCGATCCCCACGCCCCAGGCGAGCCACGTTGGTGTGACCATGAGTCGCCGCGCCTCACGGCGCCGGCGCCGCGCACTCACGATCCGCGTCCACATCGCGTCGCGCGGCGTCGGGGGCGGCTGGTGATAGTCCCGGGCCGCGTCCCGCAACCGCTCGGCGAATCGATCGTTCGGTTCGTCCATCATGTTCTCCACTCCCCGGCGAAGTCCGCCAGCGCGACGCGCAGCTTGGCGCGCGCGCGCGAGAGCCGCGCCTTCGATGTTCCCGTTTCCACGCCGAGCGCGGTGCCGATCTCCTCGTGGGTATAGCCTTCGACGTCGTGCATCACGAACACCATGCGGTATCGGGCCGGCAGATCCTCGATCGCCTGCCCCAACCGCTGCTTCAGGTCGGGCTCGGCCACCCGGCGCCCTGCCGGCACGCCGTCAGCCGCGGCGAGATCCGTCTCACGTCGCCGGAACTGCTTGATCTTCCGGAGGCCGTTGAGCACCACCGAGGTGGCGATGGCGTGGATCCAGGTGCCGAGCGCCGCCTCCCCGCGAAACGACGCCAGCCGGTCGAACGCCCGGACGAACGTCTCCTGGGTGTAGTCGCGCGCCAGCTCGTCGTCACCCGTGAGCCGGTAGGCGTGGCGGTACACGCGGTCCACGTGGGTGTCGTACAGCGCGCGCTCGGCCGCGCCGTCCCCGGCGCGGACTCGGACGATCAGGTCGCGTTCGTCCACGAAGCTCCGGAGCCAGGACGGTCGGTTATCTGACACACGGTGCGCGGGGAGGGTTGCGGGGACCGCCGAAAGGCGTGGTGGGTGGTCAGTGGTACGTGACGGTGCGGCGCGAACGGGCGGAGCGAACCGGGGGGAACCACCCACCACTAACCACGCTGTCCGGTCAGGCTAAGGCGATCCGCACGCCCACCCCAACCAGCAGCGAAACTAGGACCGACGCCAGCGTCCCGATCAGGAAATACTCGGCGAAGTCCCGGTCGTCCAGGCTCTTGAAGCGCGCCACCGACTTGGCGGCCAGGACCAGTCCGAGCGCGCCGAACTGGCCCAAGAGCACCAGAGTCAGCACCACCGCGCGCTCGAGCACACCGATCAGGCGGCCGCGAGCGAGCTCGGCGGTGGGGACGGCGATACCGCCCGCCGGCGGCCGCTCGGCGACCGGGACCAGGCCGAGCACCAGACGGACGAGAGCGGCGCCGCCCGCGCAGGCGTACCAGTAGGCCGCCGCGAGCAGGGCGATCCGGTCCCAGGGCCCCCAGTGCCAGCTGCGCCAGGGGACGTCGAGACGGGCCGCGAGGCCGGCGGCGATCAGGAGCACGAGGACGGCCCCCAGCTCGAGCAGCAGCGCGCGGCGGGGGCCCGGCTTCCACGTCGGGCGGCGCCACGGAGCGAACGTGGCCGCGAGGACGCCGGCGAGGAGGACGAGGCCAGAGATCGAGGTCATGAGGCTGCCAGCAGCTGGCGCAGCATCATATCGCCCGCCTCGACCAGGGGCCAGGCCATGCGGCGGCGGAGGTGCGAGCGGGCGCTCGGCTCGCCCTGCTCGCGTTCGTCGGCGGCGCGCCAGGCGTGGGCGGCGCGGCGCTGGCGCCGCGTCCAACTCCAGTAGAGCGCGGAGTAGTAGCTCGCGAGGGCGGCGAGGCGCGGCTCGGCGAACCCGCCGAACGCGAGGACCAACCGCTCGTCCTTGGCGCGCTCGAGGGCCGTGCGCGCCTCGTGGAAGCAGGGCCCGTCCAGCTCGGGGGCGGTGGCGCGCGGCGGGGGCGGGGGGGGCGGCGTGGCCAGCGCGCCCCGGCCGCACGCGATCACCCAGTCCGTGTCGGGGAGTCGGGCGCGCAGGTGATGGACGATGTCCCACACGGCGTCGGGGCGGGCGAGCAGGCCCTGGAACTCATCGCCCAGCGTGATCGCGAAGCGGGCGGTGAGGGCGGGGCGCCAGCGGCGGTTGACGTCGGCGAGGGCGGCGCGGAGCTCCTGCTGGAGCCGCGCGCGGGCCGGCGCGGGGAGCCGGCGGGAGGCGACGGCGTCGCCGATGAGGGCGTAGTAGGGCTTGGACATATTACGTCACAATTGTCTTATGTGACGGATTATGTCACAATATGGCATATTGACTTAAAATGTCAAATCCCGGGAGACGGGAGGCGAGAGGCGGGAGCCCAGGACGGTGCGCGGCAGCGCCGCTCCCGTCTCCCGTCTCCCGCCTCCCGGTACTTATCTCGTCCCGAACAGCCGATCCCCCGCGTCCCCCAGGCCCGGCAGGATGTAGCCGTGGGCGTTGAGCTGGCGGTCGAGGGCGGCGGTGTAGACGGGCACGTCGGCGTGGGCCGCGAGCATGCGGCGCGCGCCTTCGGGGGCGGCGACGATGCAGAGGAACCGGATGCGGCGGGCGCCGGCCTTCTTGAGGGCGGCGACGGCGGCGACGGCGGAGCCGCCGGTGGCGAGCATGGGGTCGAGCACGAAGAACGTCCGGTCCTGCTCGCCCGAGGGGATCTTGAAGTAGTAGTCCACGGGCTCGAGCGTGTCGTGGTCGCGATACAAGCCGATGTGGCCGACGCGCGCCGACGGGATGAGCTGCGCGATGCCCTCGACCATGCCGAGGCCCGCGCGGAGGATGGGCACGAGGGTGAGCTTCTTGCCCGCGACCTGAGCGCCGCGCATGCGCTCGAGCGGGGTCTCGACGTCGATCGGCTCGAGGGGCAGGTCCTTGGTGACCTCGTACGCCATGAGCATGGCGATCTCGCTGGCGAGCTGCTTGAAGTCTTTCGTGGTCGTGCGCTTGTCACGCAGCAGGGTGAGCTTGTGCTGGATCAGGGGGTGATCGAGCACGGTCAGGTTGGGCAAGGCGTTGCCAGCCATGAGCATCAAGCTACCAGTGGAGTTGCAAGACGCCAAGTTGCAAGTGGTTGCCAGTGGCGAGTTGCCAGCGAAGAGGTCGACGCCGCCGTTGGACGGTGCAGCGTCGCGCGGCTAGGTTACGCGCATGCGTCTGGTCGTGCCCTCCTTCTCGCTCCTCGCCCTCACCTGTGCGGTCTCGCTCGCAGCTCAGGAACCGGGCGCCCGCCGGCGGGTCGCGGTGATGCCGTTCGACTACACGCCCGTCAACCAGGAAGCGGCGGAGCTGCTGAGTCCCGAAACGGACTTCGGGAAAGGACTCGCCGCGATTCTCGTGACCGAGCTGGTCGAGAACGGGACCTACGTCGTGCTGGAGCGCGAGCAGTTGGACCGGGTGCTCGCCGAGCAGGACCTGCAGCAGAGCGGGCGGGTGGATCCGGCGACGGCGGTCCGGGTGGGTAAGCTGCTCGGCGCCGAGGCGATCGTCGTGGGGACGGTGACGCGGCTGGGGCAGGAGGAGCAGGAGTCCGGCGTGTCCAGCGGGATCTCGGTCGGGCCGGTCGGGATCGGCGGGGTGAAGCGGAAGACGCGCAAGGTGGTGATCGTGACCGAGGCGCGGCTGGTGAGCGTCGCGACCGGTGAGGTGGTGGCCGCGGTGACGGGCAAGGGGGAGGCCGGCCGCACGAGTACCGCTGTGCTCGCCGACGCGCAGCTGTTCGGCGTGCGCCGCACCGGCGCCGTGGACATGGGAACCACGGAGTTTCAGGGGAGTCTGGTCGGCGAGGCCGTGTATGCAGCGGCCGACAAGCTCGCGGCACTGCTGGCGGCGCAGGCGGGGCGCATTCCGCCGTCGCACTAGGGGCCTACGGCTTGATGGGTGTGCAGCGCTTGGCGTGCACCCCCTACCTTCAGGTTATACCCGGTCTGAAGAAGAGCAGGAGGCGCGCGCACCCCGGAAGCCGGCGGTTCGCCAGGACCGCGCCAGTGACGTCAGATGCGCCCATGACCATTCGCTGCGCGAGCCCTGGGGTTGCCCAGTCAAGGTTGATGAAGCGCACCCGCTCGGGACCCACGAGCAGCATGTCAATGAGCGCGCTGTCTGATGCGAACCGCGCTAATCGCTTCCGTGCGTCGGCGAATACATCTTCGACGTCCGTATTCGGTCCAAATACCAACTCACGCAGGTTGGTGCACGGCGACATGCCGAGTGCACCAAGCATTTCCATCCGGATGCTGCGGGTGTTGCGTGCGTCGCCCGCGGCGTCGAGGACCTGGCTGCGCAACGCTTCGGTGCTAGCTGGGGGGCGGGACCCTGCCTCGTCCGCCCTCGCGGCAACCGCGGCAACCTCCTCCGCCACGGTCGTTGCCGAGTCCCAACGTGCACGCAAGCGGTTCCCCAGCCGGTTGCCGGTGAGCGTATAGAGCTGGTCGAGGTTGGACCGCCCGATGCCGACGATGACGACTCCGACCAGTGCATCGATCGACGTAGAGCCGCCGTCCTTGAGCGCGAAGCCGAACGAGATCACTTCGCGCAGTGAGGTCTCAGCTGAGTCGCGTTGCCCTCGCGCCAGGAACCACGCCGCCCTGGAAGCAGCGGCGTATGCGAGCTCCTTTGTGCCCGCAAACCTCATTACGGGAAGGTCGAACGAGTTCGCCGAGTCCGGGAAGGGGATTTTGAACCGTCCGCCGAGGAGATCCACCGCCGGAGCGCGCGCCACCGTCGCAAAGAACGGCCACACATCGGCGTGCGCGAGACGCTCGAGGTAGTTCATCTCAGCGGGTGAGAAGCCGCGCGTCGCCGCCTCAAGAATGGTGAGGTGGTTCGGTCCCAAGAAGTGCAGCGACTGTGCGGTCGGGAAGGAGCCGGGCGGTAGCGGATTGTGCCACGGCATCGGCCCGAGCTGTGGGCGCGGGAGCGGAGGGAACACCCCGTCGGGTGGGTCCGGGTTGAGCGCAGCGAAAGCCCGGCCCGCCTGGAGCGGCGTGATCGACGAGTCCTTCAGGATCCCGAACGGACGCGCCACCTCGGCGCGGTGGTGAGTGCCATGGACCTTCGCGACGCCTTGCCACAGCGATGGTCCGATCGCACCTACGGTGACGAGCAGCGTGACGGCCACACCGCCTGCCACCGTAGGCACGACCACCGCCCACGCGATGCCGCGACCGACCCCAGGCCTACCTACGGGGCCGCGGCCCATTCGCTGCCCGTGTCTTGCCGACTCGAAGCTCTCGTACCAGGCATGCGACAGCCTGGTGAGGTCTTGTTCCGGCCCGTGCCGCTTCGTCTCCCTGGACTGCGGGCTCGCCAATCGCTTCTCGATGCCGCGAAGGCGCCCGGCCACGAGCAGAGCCGCGATTGGGGGAAGTAAGGCGAGCCACGCCGCGTTGGGGCCGACACCCGCTGAGCCCAGCACGACAATTAGAACTAGCGTCGGCAGCGAGAGCGCGCTGCCAAGCACTAGGGCGACGGCGCGCACCACCCGGAACGTTCTGAGTCGGCTTCGAACCTCGGCCGTGAGGCCGGCAAACTCACCGGCACCGGCGATCACATTGCCCGTGTCAGCGTGCGGGTCCGCGAGCGTCTCCAGCACGGTGAGCCAAGCGAACCCGCCGCGCACTGCACGCGTTGCCACCATGCTCAGCTGGAGCGTTACGCGCGCCGCGACAGTCAGCGCTCCAAGTCCGACGACGCTGGCGACGAGGAGTAGCGTCGTCCCGAACGATTGTCCGGCCGGGTCAAAACGAGTCCCCGCCAACAGCAGGGGTAGAGCCGCCGCCAGTGTCAGGGTGGCCCCAGTCCAATACCAACGAGCGGTCCGGCCCAATCCGCCGACCAACGGTTCGAGCCCAGGCGGCGGCCATTCCAAGAGCACGCCACCACCAGGCGCGAGCCGGCGGTCGACCTCCGCAGCTGCTGGCGGTTTGGCCGGGTCCTTGGCCCGGGGATCACGTTCGGGTCCAGCAGGGCCTCCGGATGGGGCGGTGGCGGCTTCGGGGGACACGGCGCCGCAGTTGGGACAGATTCGGTCGTCCGGCGCGATGGGTGCGCCGCAGGCATGACAGCTGATCTTCACGGATGCGTCGGCATTCGGGCCTGCCGCTCCAGTTCGCGAGGTGGCGTAAGGAGTCTAAGGAGTCTATGGATCGGTCACGGACTCTAAGTATGAAGCACAGTCCCCGGTCCGGCGAGGTGGTTGCCGACTACCGAGGTCCTCCCGAGATTCTCGGGCCCTTTGCGGAGATGTTTGCCGGAGGCAAGCCGAGAGCTCCAGGAGGTACGGGGTGGATACGGCGAGAGGCCCGGGCCACGTTCGACCGCTACACCATCATCGACGAGCAGGAACTTGCCCAGGCGGCCGCCAAGCGCTTCAACGGGGAACGCCCCGAGGGGAGGTCACCATGACGAAGCAGGTGCTACGCGACACGCAGGACTACCTGGTGCAACGGCTCGACGGCGCGCGGGACCTCTATCTCCTGGCCCTCGCGTTGGGCGAGCGCGGGGACCCCTCCGGCCTCTTTGGTCGCATGATTCGCGAAGCGCGGATTCACTTCGCGGCGGTGATCGAGGAGTGCCGGATCGCCGGGCGGGACACAAGCGACATCGCGGCGATGCTGGGCCAGGCGACCGACGTCCTCGCCGACAGCATCCGGCCGGAGCTGCGCGAGCGGCTGGAGCAGCTCGTCGCGCGTCCGGTGGGGCGCGGCCGGCGGGGGTAGCAACGAAACCCTTGGGGTCACGCCCCGGGGTTCTGGTTCAGACCCCTTCCGCTCTGTGGCTTGCCTGGCGGGCTCGCGCTCTGGAAGACGTCCCGGTTCTTCGCGATATAGGTCTTCCACTGCGGTGGCGTGTCTTCCTCAGGGAAGATCGCCGTCACCGGGCACTCGGGCTCGCACGCGCCGCAGTCGATGCACTCGTCGGGATGGATGTAGAGCTGGTCCTCGCCCTCGTAGATGCAGTCCACCGGACACACGTCCACGCAGGATCGGTCTTTGACGTTGATGCAGGGTTCCGCGATAATGTACGTCATCCCGATGGCTCCCCAAGGTGCTCCGCGACTAGTGGCGTACGCCACCGTCAAACATGGATTAGCGCCCTCCAAGGTCAAGCCCCACACGAGCCGCCGCGTTGCGCAGGATGAATCGACCGAGGATCCCATCCGGCAGCTCACACGCTCGTTCATCCGGTTGCTTACTATTCGTGAGACTGCGAGGGCCCCATGGGTGAGCTAATCCAAGTATCGACAGTGACCGACCTCGCGCCGGGCACGGGAGCCCTGGTCGCCGCGGCGCTGCTGGCAATGGCGGCCTGTTCGCGACCCGCTCCGCCCGGGGTGCGCGTCGTGGAGCTGGCCGAGGGCGCGGTGCTCGCCGGGCCGAGTGTGCGCGTCGTGCTCGAGGCCACCGGGATCGAGATCGCGCCGGCCGCCGAGCAGCGGGCCGGCACGGCGCACCACCATCTGTTTCTCGATACGGACCTGACCGCCCCCGGGGACACCATTCCCGCCGGGGTGACCGGGATCATCCACCTGGGCCGGGGGCAATCGGAGTTCACCTTCGAGGGTGTGGCGCCCGGCCAGCACTGGGTGATCGCGGTGCTCGCCGATGCGTGGCACGTCCCCACCAAGTCGGCCGCGACTGACACGGTGCGCTTCACGGTGTCGCCGCCCTGATGGTGGGCGCGGCGCGGAGCCGGCGGGTGCAAGAGATTCCCATCCCCAAGCTCATCGGTCGCCAGGCCAGGCGGGGCGATTTCCTCATCCAGTGGGACGCAGGGCACGAGGGGATCTATCCGGCCCGGATGCTGCGGCTTGCCTGCCCGTGCGCGGCGTGCCGGGAGGAGATGTCGGGTCGGCCGCTGCTCGATCCCGCCAGGGTGCCGGAAGACATCGACGGCGTCACCGTGCAGCTCGTGGGCCAGTACGGGATCCGCATCGACTGGAGCGACGGGCACAACACGGGGATCTATACCTACCAACTGCTGCGCAGGATGTGTCCGTGCGAGAAATGCGCGGCGGAAAGAGGCGCGACCGGCCGATAGAAGCTAGGCTTCGCCGACGCCGTGGCGAAGCGGTTCCGGCACTCCCACCGCACCACTCAGTCCGCTAGGTTCTTCTCCTGCATAGCTCGGCCAGGTAGCTCAGTTGGTAGAGCAGCGGACTGAAAATCCGCGTGTCGGGAGTTCGATTCTCCCCCTGGCCATTTGTAGCACAAGCCGTTAGCGCAGCGCGCACCTCGTCGTTTCGCCTCATGGTCCCCCGACTGTACCCCGGCGGCGCGCCGGGCGGGCCGCTCGCGGGAGTGAATCCCGCTGCGCTCGCCGGTCCTGCTCCTACGACTCGTGCAGGATCCGTCAGGGAGCCCGTGAGCGAATCGCTGCCTGTCTCTCGGCGAGGAGGACCACCGTGACGAGGCCGATCAGCATCCCGGCCGTGAACTTGACGAAGCTCAGGCAGTTGTTGAGCGCCATCCCGCCTGCGGCACGATCTCCGAGTGTGATCCCGGGGAGGACCAGGATCAGGGTCCACAGCCCCCATGCAAACAGGGATCCGGCGCCGATCCAGGTGCATGCTAGCAGCACCTTGAAGGGCGCACGGCCCCACTGGTGGACCATCATCAAGATGCCTGCTGCACCGGTTATGCTCATCGAGCCCCAGATTCCGTTGAGCAGGTACGACTGGGCCGTCGGCTCGGACAGCGCTCGAGGGTCGAGGCCGACGGTTCCGCCGAACGCCCAGACGAGGTGCAGCCCACCCGCGGCGACTGCCATCAGGGCCGCGACGTTGGCGAGTATGACCTGGACCGGGTGTGTGGGCCCCCTCACCACCGCACTGGTCGTGGACTGCAACAGATCGGCCCATCGAGTCCGCACGTAGAGTACGAATGCCACGATGAGCGCAGCCCCCTGACCCGCGAAGCTGGCACCGACGACGCGGCCCACCCAGGGCTGAAGCATTGCATCCGTGCTCGGCGACGGGTTGGATGCCAACACCTGCTCGATGATGGCGATTGGCGCGATCACCACGGCGGGGGCCAGAAAACCCGTCGCGACCCACATCGGGAAGAGCACGAGCCAGGCCGGCACGCGCAGCCCCCACCGGTGCGTGAACGTCAACGCGAGCCCCACGGCAACGAAGTCCATTCCAAAGCTCATGGCGTTGGCGGCGATCATGCCGGGCTTGCCCACGAGACTCTCGTCGTTGAAGCCGATCGGGTTCCCGCTGAGCCAGAAGATCTTGAGCGCCAGATACGGAAGCATGAAGACGATCGCGCCGTAACCAGCGATCAGGCGAGCGAAGTGCATTCGGGGTGTCGTTTTCATATGGCGTCGCACGACAGCGTAGGCGTCTACGGCCCCCGGATCGCCCGCAGCTCGAACTCCTGCTCAACGCGCCAGCCCCCCGGCGCCGCCGCATCCGGCACCTCGAAGCGACCCCCCGTGGCCGTCGCCAGGCTCGGCGCGTAGCGCTCGCGCAGGCGTCGCCTCGGCCGGCCCACGGAATCCACGGTGGTGACGGTCGTGTGGACGACCGCGAGTCTCCGGTCCGACACGGTCTCTTCGGCGACGTCCCCGGTGGCGTAGTGCACGGTGTCGCCGCGGCGGTTACGGTCGAGAGCGTCATGCGCGGCCCCACCGGGCGCTGCGGGTACCAGCCCTCGCGTCGCGCGTTCCAAGCGAACACCGTGTCGCGCTCGACGCACAGCCGGCTCTCGTCCGGCTGTGCCTGCCCGGCACGACGACGAATAAGCAATCGCGCGCACCCTCTCCGGGAAGGATACGAGACGTCGAGCGCCACGGAATCGATCGTCCAGGCCGGCTGCTCGACGCCGTTGGAGGCGTACACGAGTTGCATCCCCGATCGAAGATCGGCGGCGAGGCGATGGCCGGCCTGGATGCCGGCCGCGAGGAGGAAAAGCGCGCCGAGCGGGCCGATCACCGCAGATTCACGGCGCCGCCGGATTCCGAATCACCCCCAGGAACAGGATCGTCCCTGAGAGGTTCTCTCGGATCGCGAACAGGAACGGCCGGTCCACGACGATCGGCACGGGCGCGCTGGTGGGGCCCACCTCGACGGCCGTCACCGCCGCCGCCTCGGTCCCCTCCTCGTTCACATCCACGTAGGTCTTGTGCTTGACGCGCGTGATGCAGACATCGTCCGGGGTCATGCGCGAGAAGTCCGCCGTCTCCGGGGGATCGCAATCGAACGCGGGCGCCATGCCGAGCGCCGCGAGGGTGGAGTTCAACAGCAGGTCGTTCGTGAGCGTGAACTTCGGCAGGAAGACCTCGCTCTCGCTGGAGTCGAGGGCCGCGATCCAGCCGTCCCACTGGGTGGCCGTCAGGCCCGCGACCAGCGCGTCGATGCCCGCCGGATCGCGCGGTATCACGATGGTCATGGTATAGGCCCGGCCACCGTAGGGCAGCTCCAGGACCTGCACCTCGGGATCCCACAGCTGGCGGACGTCTGCCTCCGCCCCGTGCGTCATCATCGCCACGTTCGTGGTCGAACCGTCGGCCAGGTGGAACGGCCGCGGCGCCGTGAGCCGCTTGTCGAACTGCTGGGTCCAATCGCCCTTGAAGTAGATCGCGTTGATGAGGTACATCAGCGCCCAATCCGGCAGCGGCGTCTCGACGATCTCGGGAATCAAGCCGTTCGTCTGCTCCTTGACCCAGTCGTTGATGGTCTGCGACGCCGCCGGCGACCGGAAGTCGAGCGCCTCGACGCGGGCGTCGTACGCGGTGCGGTTCACGTCGAGAAACATTGACTCGACCGGGAGGTCGTGCCGGTACCAGATCGAATTGGCGATCTGGAATCGCACCCGGGGATCGAGGCCGCGCAGGAGATCGATCAGGCTGCGGTAGGCCTCGTTCACCTCCGTGAGCGTCATGCCCTCGAGCTCGAGCGTGGCGCGCATCGCCGCTTCGGTGGTCCCGGCCGCGCCGTTGTAGGTCATGCCGAGCGCCATCGCGACCGAGAGCGGCGAGATGAACAGGTTGGTCAACGTGTCGCGGGTGTCCGCCGCGACTTGCCGCAGCAGTTTGAACGCCAGCCGGTTGTCGGCCTGAATGAGGCTCTGCTCGGCCGCCGTCAGCGGACGCGGCAGAGCCGTGATGACAGGGCCGGTGATCGGGGATTCGGGGCCGCACGTGGCCGTAGCGAGGGCGACGGCGGCGATCATCAGCAAGCGCATTTGCATGGATGCCTCCCGCTCGAGAGACCTCGGCTCGCCGGTTCCCATCACCAGCCGGCGCCTGGGTCAGGGCACATGCTTCAGGACGATGGCCGGGCCCTGTTGCATCACCCCGCCCACGTACACGGCGCCCGTGCCGTCGGCCGCCGCGGCGTATCCCACCTCGGCACCTCTGTCGTAGGTCCGCACATCGACGAGCGCGCCGTCGGTGGCGAAGCGGGCGAGGAAGATGTCGGCCGATCTCTGGGATACGATTCCACTGAACTCACCGTAGGTGTAACCGACGAGATGCACGCCGTTCGCATCGACCGCGATCGCCTGAGCGACGTCGATATCGTCGGTGCCGAGCTGGCGCGTCCACACGGGCGTACCCGCGGCGTCGAACTTCGCGACGAAGACATTGTACTCGTCTGGCGGCTGGGCGTAGACGCCGCCCGCGACGTACACCGCGCCAGCGGGGTCCACCGCGACGCCGGCGCCGCTGACCGTCCCGAGCGTTCGCGCCCACAGCGGATCGCCAGCGGCGCTGTACTTGGTGAGGAACACGGCGGGATTCTGCGGGTTGGGGGCGCCGCCGATACTCCCCCAGGTGCTGCCGATGATGTACACGTTGCCGGCCCCGTCCACCGCCATCCCGGACACGTCGTCGTCAGGCACCCGGCCGCCCGTCGAGCCGAATTGCCGGGCCCAGACCTGGTTGCCATCCCGGTCGTACCTGATGAGAAACGCGTCGGTGCCGCCCTGGTTGGGGTTGCCGTCCAGGGTGCCGCGGGTCGATCCGGCGACATAGACGCCGCCCAGTCCATCCACGGCGACGAAGCCACCGCGGTCCTCGGCGCCGCTGTCGATCTGCCGGCTCCAGACAACGCCTCCGGTCGCGTCGTACTTCACAACGAAGCAGTCGGCGACGGCACTTGAGGCGCGCGCATGCGAGTCGCCGGCGAGGTAGACGTCGCCCGTGACGTCGCGGGTGACCGAGCGGCCGGTCGTGATGTTGGCCGGGTCGCCGAAGGTCCGGGTCCACACGACGGTGCCGGCCGCGTCCAGCTTCACGAGAGCAGCGTCCCACGTCGACGGCATCGCGATCACCCCGCCGGCGTACACCCCGGCCGTCCCGTCGACCGCCAGCCCATGGATGGTCGCGTAGGAGGAACCCCAGACCTCGCTGCGCCACGCCCAGTGGACGTCCACTGTCACGGACACTGGCGCGCTCTCCCCGATGTTCCCCGCCACGTCGGACGCGCGCGCCGTGAAGACGTGCGCACCGTTCTCGGCCCTCGTGACGGGGACGACGAACGTGTGGGAGATTGGGATGGTCCCGGTTGCCACGATGTCCCCGATCTTCGCCCCCCCGTCGTACAGCTCGAGCTTGGTGACGGGCTCGCTCGTGCTGGCGGTGAGCCGCACCGACCCCGCGGTCGTGATGCGGGACCCGCTCGTCGTCGTCAGGGTGACGCCGGGCGCCGTGGCATCGATGACCACGACGATGGTTACGGGGCTGCTCGCGCCCACATTGCCGGCGGCATCGTACGCCTGGGCCGAGAGCTCGTGCACGCCGTTGTCGGCCTCGGCGAACCCGCCGCTCGGATACGCGACGGCGAAGGGAGCCTCGCCATCCTCCGCGAACCTGGTCGCGACGCTGTCGCCCGGGGCCTTCGCAAAGAACTCGACGCGCGAGACCGCCTCGTCGTCGGTCACGTCGGCCTCGACGATGAGCGACGCGCCCAGATCGGTGATCCGGCAACAGGGGGTTGCGCGCAGGGCGACCGTGGGCGGCGTGGTGTCGTCGCCGCAGCCGCCCGCGACGACGGCGCAGAGCCACAGGGCGACCAGCGTGCGAGGCGCCAGTGCTTGGGGACGCATGGGACTCACCCTGGGATGCTGCCCGGGGGTAGGGCGCCCGTCAATGGCCTTCCTCGGACTGCGACCTCTTCCCCGCCGGCTCCGACCCGGACATCGTTGTAGCGGCACTCCCCGGAGCTGGTGAATGGGCAAGCTGATCGGCGGCGGCGCGCTGCTCGCGCTCTCCCTCTTCATGCTGCTGGGCTTCTTCAACGTCTCCCAGCCGCTCGGCGTACCGGCCGCGGCCCTCACCCTGCTCGTCGCGGTCGGCATCCCGGGCGCTGCCGGTGCGGCGCTGCTGCGGGCGTACGTCCGCCAGCGGCGCGGCTTCGACCGGCACCGCGAGCAACTCCGGCTCCAGACCCACCAGTCCGAGCTCCTCAAGCTCGCCGAACGCAAGGGCGGCAAGCTGACCGTGGTGGAGGCTGTCGCGGAGGCCGCGCTCGACCCGGCGACTGCCGAAGCAGCGCTCGCGGCGCTCGTCGAGCAGGGCGTCGCCGACATCGAGATCACCGCTTCGGGCTTGCTGGTGTACGCGTTCCGCGACGTCCAACAGCTTCCCGAGAAGGGATCGAGCAAGGGAATCCTGGATGAATGACGCGGCGGTGCGGCTGCCCTGCCCGGTCTGCCTGGGCGTGAAGATGGTCAAGCTGCAGCCGTCGCCCGAGGCGCGCCTCGTGCTCGACTACTGCCCGCGCTGTGGCGGGATCTGGTTCGACGCGGGCGAGGTGCCCCTGCTGCGGCGCTGCCAGCCACGCGCGCTGGCCGCCAAGGTCAAGCTCTCTGCCGAGGTGCACCACATGAAGTGCCACGGCTGCGGCGCGAGCCTGCCGCGGAACGAGCCGCGCTGCGGGCAGTGCGGCTGGCGCAACCTGCTCGAGTGCCCGGGGTGTGGCGGCCGGCTGGCCGCGGTCGAGCGCGGCGGGCTGCGGCTCGACGCCTGCCGCCGGTGCCGCGGCGTGTGGTTCGACAACGCCGAGCTCGCGACCATCTGGAACGACCGGGTGACGGCCCTCGTCGCCCGCGCGCCGGGCGCCGGCGCCCCGGCGGTCTACAGGGCCGATTACTTACTGCTGGATGAGG
>CAZVSO010000066.1:3767-14997 GCA_964629425.1 uncultured Gemmatimonadaceae bacterium | reverse complement strand
GGGGTCGCGCCGCTACCGCGTGACCTACCGCGGGCCGGGCGGCCATTCGTGGGCCGCGTTCGGCGTCGCCAACCCGGCGGCCGCCGTGGGCCGCGCCGCGGCGGCCGTGACCGACCTGCCGACCCCGACCGACCCGCGCACCACGTGCGCCGTCGTCCGGCTCGGCGGCGGCACCGCGCTGAACTCCATTCCCTCCGAAGCCTGGCTCGAGCTCGATCTGCGGAGCGAGACGGCCGCGGCCCTGGGGGACCTCGATCGCGCGGTCGGCGCCGCGCTCGAGCGCGCCCGGGACGGCGAGAACGCCCGCCGCGCCCGCGGGACGCCGGCGCTCGAGCTGACGGTCGACCTGCTCGGTGACCGGCCGCCCGGCCGCACCGCGCCCGAGCATCCGCTCGTCCAGGCCGCCGTGGCCGCGACCCGCGCCCTCGGCCGGGAATGCGAGCTGGCCACCGCCTCGACCGACGCCAACGCCGCCATCGCGCTGGGCATTCCCGCTATCGCCCTCGGTGCCGGTGGGCGCGGCGGCGACGCCCACCTGCCGAGCGAGTGGTACGAGAACACCGACGGGCCGCTCGGCGTGGTACGGGCGCTGCTGGTTACGGTGGCGATGGCGGGGTAGGCCACCATCTTCGAACCCGCCGGCAGTACCCCTCGTACTCCTCCCCGAAGGTCCGCCGCAGCGTCGGTTCCTCGTAGAACAGCACGAACAGGTGCGTGATCACGAAAAACAGCGCTGTGTAGCCGAGGACCGCGAGCGATTGGTAGAACAGGGCGGCGCCGGCCAGGGCGAGCCCCGCGCCGATGTACATCGGATTCCGCACAAACCGATACGGGCCCCGTACTACCAGCCGCCGCGGCGGGTCGAACGGCGCGGGCGTGCCCTTGCCCACGACCGCGAACGTGAGCACGCACCACAGGGCCAGCGCGGCGCCGACCGCGCCTACGATCATCGCCGCGACCTGCGGCAGGCCGATCGCGGCGGGACGGACGATGCCCGACCACGACAGGACTCGGGCCGGGAGAAACACGAGCACGAAGCCGATGAACAGCGTCGCGTAGACGAGGGCGCGGATCAGGACGATCATCCGCGGGGCAGCACCGCCTTCAGGGGAACGACACTTCGAGCATCTCGCCCGGCGCCAGCGCCATCCAGCGCGCGTCGAGCTCGGCCCGCAGCGCGCGCACCCGCGCCAGGTCGTTCTCGCCCAGCGCGCGGAATGGCGGCACGTGCTGCTGCGTGAGGCTGTCGCTCAGCACCCGGTTGAGCTCCGCGGCCGGCTGGCGGCGTTGCATGCCGCGCTCGAGGTCGAGCAGCCCCACGATGTTCTCGGCCCACAGGGCTTGCGCGGGCATCCGCTTGCGGGCGCTCGGCTCCGCGAACGCCTCGATGCTCCACCCCGACTCGACGAGCCCGAAGAACCCCTCGCGGAAGCCGAGCGCGCGCTCCACCGCGAGGTGCGTCAGATCGTGCATTGGGAAGAACGGATGGACCTGGCTCCACGTGCGTGTGCCGTCGGGGCGGATGCACACGAGAGTCGGCCGGCTGTCGCGGCCCTTCTTGATCTGGACCAGCATGGCGGCGGTACAAGGTGCGCCATGCCGCCGACCCTCGCTAGGGCTGGCGCAACCGATTGTGGCTAAACATGTTACTCAACCCAAAGCCTCCATCGGCACATCGAAGAACTCCACCACGCCGGTCTCGAGCAAGTACTCGGCGCCCACGACGACGAGACCCTCATCCCGGATCAGTCGCTCGAGCACATCCGACCCATGGCGGAGATGGTGCACGGAGGCGCGGACGTTGGCCCGTACCGCATGCTGCGCCAGCCCGTCCAGATCGTGTCTGAGGTCCGTCGCCAACAGCTCCTCCACGGAGGGCCTGATCCGGTCGACGATCGAGCGCAGGTTGCGCGACTGGGTCTCCGTCGGACGACGCAGCTCCTCCAGGGTGGCGTCGATGGCGCCACACTGGGAATGCCCCAGCACCACGACCAGCCGTGTCTGGAATCGCGCGGCCGCGAACTCGACGCTGCCCACCTGCGAAGGCGCCACGATGTTCCCGGCGACACGGATTACAAAGAGATCACCCGGGCCCTGGTCGAACACGATCTCCACGGGCACCCGAGAGTCCGAGCACCCCAGGACGATCGCGAACGGCAGCTGCGCCTTCGCCAGCTCGGTGCGCCGTGCCTGGCTCAGGAGCCCGTCGCTGGTTCGCGCGTTCCCGACGAACCGGCGGTTCCCTCCTCGCAGGCGCTCCAGTGCTTCTCGCGCGGGAATCATCGCTTGTGGCGGTCGCCCTACAGGCTCGGCTTCAACACCATGAGCACCAGCGCCGCCACCGGCGTCACGAGCGCCACCGCGCCCCACAGCTCCCACACCCGCGCCAGGCGGTGGTAGCGCGCCCAGTCGAGGAGGGCGCCGACCCACCCGAGCAGGATGTCGCCGTCGAGCGCGGCGCGCGCGAAGCCGTCGGCGATCACGCGTGCCACCTCCTCGCGCGCCGCGGCCAGGCTGGGCCAGCCGCGCGGCTCGTCGAAGTGCTCGACCAGCAACGTGGCCGCCTGCTCGCGGACGGGCTCGGGCTGCGTGGCGAGGTCGACGAGCGTCAACCCCGGGAGTCCCGGCGCTCCGCGGCGGCCGAACCCTGACCCGCCTGAACCGGCTCGGGCGCCCGCGGCGGAAGCGCCGCGGGAGCGGTCGAATCCGCCACGACGCTGACCCGCCCCGACGAGTCCACGCGCGCCGATCCGCACTGGATCCGGAAGCCATCCGGCGTCGGGGTGGTGGTCACCTCCAGGTTGACGCCGTCCGGCGCTCCGGCCGCGAGACAGAAGGCCGTGATCTCACCGCACGCCGTGCTGCCGAGCGCCGCGACGACGCCGAGTAGCACGGCGGGGCTCCGAAGCGTCACGGCGTAGGTGCGGGCCGCGGGGCCAGCCCCACCGCGTCGAGCATGAACGCGTAGCGGAAGGCGGTCTCGCGCATCCGGTCGTAGCGGCCCGACGACCCGCCGTGCCCGCCGGCCAGGTTGATCTTGAAGTACAGCGGGTGCGAATCGGTCTTCCGGGACCGCAGCTTCGCCACCCACTTTGCCGGCTCCCAGTACATCACCTGCGAGTCATTGAACGAGGTCGTCACCAGCATCCACGGATACGCCTTGGCCTCGATGTTGTCGTAGGGCGAGTACTGCCGCATGTAGGCGTACTGCTCGGCCGTGTGGGGGTTGCCCCACTGCTCCCACTCCTGGGCGGTGAGCGGCAGGGAGGCGTCCAGCATCGTGTTGATCACGTCCACGAACGGCACGTCGGCCACGACGGCGCGGAACAGGTCGGGCCGCATGTTCGCCACCGCTCCCATGAGGAGCCCGCCCGCGCTCCCGCCGTTGGCGACCAGGCGGTCGGGACCGGTGTACCGCCGGCGCACCAGGTCCTCGACGACGTCGATGTAATCGCGGAAAGTGTTCATCTTGTTCATCATCTTGCCGTCGTCGTACCACTGCCGCCCCATCTCCTGGCCGCCGCGGATGTGCGCGATGGCGTAGATGAACCCGCGATCCACCAGACTCAGCACCGCCGAATTGAACGTGGGCTCGATGGTGGCGCCGTAGGAGCCGTAGGCGTACAGCAGCAGGGGCCGGCTGCCGTCGAGCGGCGTGCCCCGCTGGAGAAGCACCGACACGGGCACCTGGATGCCGTCGCGCGCCGGCGCCATGAGCCGCCGCACTTCGTAGCGGCTCCCGTCGTACCCGCTGGGGATCTCCTGCTGCTTCTTGAGGACGCGGGTCCGCTCCCGCAGGTCGTAGTCGTAGACCGAGCTGGGCGTGACGAGCGAGGAGTAGGAGAACCGGAACGTCCGGGTATCGAACTCGGGGTTGTTCGCGGGGAACACGCCGTAGGCGACCTCGGGGAAGGTCACGTAGTGGGAGCGATTGGTCTTGAGGTCGGTCACGCGCAGTCGCCGCAGCCCACCGGACCGCTCGCTCACCACCACGTATCCCTTGAACGCATCCACGCCTTCGACGAAGACCGAGTCCCGGTGCGGCAGCCAGTCCGTCCACCGGGCGGCGGCCGATCCCAGATCCGATTCTGCCAGGCGCGTGATCCGGAAATTCCGGGCCTCGTCGTTGGTGTAGAGCAGGAAGAAGCCGTCCCCATGCTCGACGCTGTACTCGACGCTGGCGCGCCGCGGCGCGATCACCCGCGGCTCGGCCGCCGGACTCGCGGTGGGGATCACCCGCCACTCGGACGAGGTGAACCCGTCGGCGGGAATGAAGACGTACGTCCCGCTGCGCGAGCGGAACACGGACACGTTGTTCAGCACGTTGTCTTCCTGGAACACCTTCACGTCCTGGGCGCGGGGCGCGCCGATCGCGTGACGCCAGACCGCGTTGCCCCGTTTGGCGGAGTCGGCCGTCATGTAGAAGAAGGTGCGGTTGTCGTCGGCCCACGCGGTGCCGTTCCACACGCCCGCGATCGAGTCGGTGAGGCGTCCGGTCCCGAGGTCTTTCACGTAGAGCGTGTACTCGCGGAAGGCGGTGGTGTCCTCGAGGTAGAGCAGCAGCCGGGCGTCGGGGCTCACGTCGAAGCCGCCGAGGGCGTGGAATTTCTTGCCTTCCGCCAGCGCGTTCTGATCGAGAATCACCTCTTCCGGCGCGTCGAGCGTCCCCTGCTTGCGGCAGAAGATCGGGTAGGACTTGCCCTGCTCGGTGCGGGTGTAGTACCAGAACCCGTCGCGGCGGTAGGGCACCGTGAGGTCGGTTTCCTTGATGCGCCCGAGGATCTCGCGGTACAGCTGCTCCTGGAGGCCCTCGGTGTGCTGCAGCCCCGCGGCGGTGTAGGCGTTCTCGGCCTCGAGGTAGGCGCGGACCTCGGGGTTGGTCTTCTCGCGCAGCCAGAAATAGTCGTCCTGCCGCACGTCGCCGTGCAGCGTGTCGATCCTGGGTACCACGCGGGCGACGGGGGGTGCCTGCGCCGCGGCGCACGGGGCGAGGACGAGCAGGAGGGCGAGGGCGACTGGGGTTCGCATACTGGACTCCGGATGGAGAGAACGGTTACCGCCTTGCTGATTGAAGCTGCAGGCCCGGGCGCCAGTCCTCAAGACCGGAGCTTCGGCAGCCAGCGCCCCACGTCACGCGTGTAGCGCTCGTATCCCGCGCCGAAGCGGCGTCGGAGCGTCGGCTCCTCGTACACGATCACAAAGAGATTGACGGCGATGAACCAGACCGCCCAGTACGCGAGCAGCGGGCGCGACCGGGTGAGCAGGACCTCACCCAGCACGATCAGCGTAACGCTCAAGTACATCGGATTCCGCACGTAGCGATAGAGTCCGCGCACGACCAGCTCCCGGGGCGGATCGACCGGGGCCAGCGTCCCCCGGCCGCTGCGGGCGAATTCCCAGATGCACATGCCCAGCAGCGCAGCGCCGAGCCCGATGCACAGCAGGCCCGTGACGTGGACCGGGCTCCTGAGGTTGAGCTGCACGTGTGCGAGCCCGAAGAATCGCCAGGGCAGGTAGCCGGCGTACACGCCCGGCAGCAGCACGGTCCAGGCGAGGCTCCGGACAGCGAGCCACAGGGCTAGGGGCCGCGTGGACAGTCGCATACGGGGCAGCCCTTGTCGAATACCACCCGCCAGCGGCCGTCCGCCTCGCGGCGCCAGATCGAGTTGAAGGTCCCGATCTGGCGGCCGGTGGGATCGCGCACCGGCCCGCTGCTGAGGGCGAGCGTTCCGGACTCGAGTACTTCCACGGATTCGGGGCTCCAGGAAAACGGGGCCGCGGGGCCCTCGAACAAGGGCTGCCAGCCGGCCACCACGGCGGCTCTGCCGCGCAGCGCGCCTTCCCGACCAATGAACACGGCGTCCACGGCCACATGGGTGGCGAACGCTTGAGAATCGCGAGCCGCCATGGTTTGGGCAAACGCGCTCTCGGCCTGGAAGACCTGACGGGCCAGGACCGGCTGGCTCTGTGCCTGGGCGTGGGCGACGGTCGGGGCGAAGAGGACTGTCAGGAACAGTAGCGTGCGAAAGCGCATTGGACCGTCCTCAGGAAACGGATGTCGTAGTGGGGCGGGTCACCGACGCCGCTTCGGGTTGCCGCGACCTGGACCCCCACCGAGGAGGTACCTGAGATCGTAGGACTACGATGAACCGTGGACCAGAAATGGGGAGCACCCCACTCAAGGGCGTCAACGGTTTGGCCGGCGTCCCATCAGGCCGCGGCGGTCGCAATGGCCTGCGCAATATCCTCACTGGTCGATCCGGAAGTCAGCAGGGTACGGATCAGCAGATCCAAAGAGACCGACGGGTCCCCCGCCTCCATTTTCGCGACGCGCGACTGGCTCGAGCCAATTCGCCTGGCGAGAGCCGCCTGGGACATGCTGCGGGCCAGCCGCCGACGCTTCAACGCCGCAGCCAAGGACACTCGGATGTCGATGATTGCCATCTCAGCATCGTCGAGACCAAGAAAGTCCTTGGTATCGCCGACCTTCCAGCCGGCGCGCTTGAGCCTCTCCCTCTTTTCCTTCCGCATCGCTCCTCTTGTCTCCCGCCTAGACCGCAGGTCTCACACGGCGTCGTAGCGCCTCAATCTTCCCTTGCAGGTATCTATGACCGATTTCGGAGTCGATCGCGTCTTCTTGTTGAAGACCTCCGCGATCACGATCGCATCCGAATCCACCCGGCAGACAATCCGCCAACTCTGATCCCCGTCATGCACCCTGAGCTCGCGACACCTCGGTCCGATGGTCGGCATGGGTCGCGACTGGGGCATCCCCAGGCTCTCACCACGCTGCAGCATCCGGAGGAGGAACCCCGCTTCCCGTCGGCCTGCGGGGGAGAACGGCGGGCTCCTCACCTCACCGTGGAGCCATACCAGCGGCTTGTCGCTCGGCGACATGATCAAGCTATGTCAGAATTGATATATGTCAAGTATGACATCTGATATCGCTGCTGCTCAAAGGGTTAGCGGCTCGGCGCTTCGCGGCACGCCCTGAAGGGCGTTCTCGGATGGCGTCCTCGACCTCCTTCAATTACATGCCGCGAGCGGGGAGACGTGCGTGTGGACAATCTTCCAGGCACCGTCGCGCTTGTCGAGCACCAGGGTGATGCCGGCGGGCGCCGGGGGATTGAAATCGCTGGCCACCTCGGGCCGAGTGGCCGCCGGGAGGACCGCCGCCGTGTAGCGGTAGAAGCTCGCGACCGCGATCGAGCCGTTCCCGTAGAACTTGATCAGCCGATCCCGATTGTCCGTGAACGTCTGAATCCCCGGAATCCGCTTCTTGAGCTGATCGGCGCCGGCCTGTTGGATCCGCATGTTCGCTGCCTGGTCCGCACGGCGGCCCGCGCCCGGGGCCACCAGGACCCGATCGGGGCTCATCAGCTCCGCCTGCGCCCGGATGTCCATCGAGTCCTCAGGCGCTCCATAGCGGTCGATCAGCGGGTTGATCGCGTCGACGTCGTCTTGCCGCTGAGCGGATGCCGCGGCGGGGATCACGAGGCTCAGGGCAACGACCAGACGCTGGAAGGCTCTCATGGTGGCTCCGCGGACTGAAGGATGAATGGCGGGACAGCTGATGCAGGCACGGCGTACCTACGGTGTCGGTGCAGCCCGGTTTCGACTCCGATGGCGCAGATCGCGGCCGGCGACGACGACCGCGAAAGGCCTGGCGCACGACGGGCTCGAGCACGCCGGCCACGATGGCCACCCCCATGGGCGCTCCGGAGCACCGCGGCCACCGACAGGATTCCGAGCTCGACGCCGAGCGCCGCTCCGCGGTGTACCAGACGAGCATGCGGAGCACCATGCTCGACCCGGCAGCGCGCATTGCACCGGACGCCCGCTGGGAGCCACTCACGGCCGGTGCGTGCGGAGGACACATGGGACCTGATCGTCAGGCAGCAATCTTGTCCGGTCGAGCAGCCGCGGATGCCTCGTCGATCGTCAGGCGCTTCGACACGCCTGACAAGGTGCTGGTGTTCGACCAGGGCAGACTCGAGGTGATCACCGTGGGCGGGAGGGCCATCGGGAAGGGCAGTTACTCACCCGGGTGGCGATGGTCGCGCTGCGCCCCGGCACCTGCTTCGACGGGGGGCGGGCTGCCCGAGCATGTCGGCGTGGTGCTGACGGGACGCGCCAAGATCCTCATCCGCGAAGGCAGCGAGATCGACCTTACTCCCGGAGATTTCTTCCACGTCACGACCGAGCAGGATGAGTGGGTCGTCGGCTATCGACCCTGCGAGATCCTGTACCTGAGCGGCGTCGAGGCGTTGATCAAGCAGGTGCACCGGCAGGAGTGACGCGGAGGAGCGACGGGGCGCGCGCCTCTCCGGCGATGGGCCACACACCTCCTCGGTCCTTCACGTGTCGTTGGCGGCGGAAGACTTGAGCGCGCGAAGCGCCAGCAGCCCCAGCGCCGCCAGCGCCGCGATCAGCGCCGCCCAGAGCACCACAGGGTGGCGCTCGGTCCAGGGCGCCGGATCGAGATAGGCGGCGTTCGCGACTCCCGGTCCCAGCTCGGCGGGAGCGGCGGCTTCGAGCGCCGCCGCCGGGGTCACCTGAGCCATCTCATACTGCGCCGCCGCCGTCCGCGGGTTGCCGTAGAGCAGCCGGTAGCTGCGACCCGGCTCCGCGCGGAGTACCACGCGGCGCGGCGTGGCATACAGACTCAATGTCGTGCCCGCGAGCGGAGCATCGTTCCGGTTGACGATCTCCACGCGCAGGAAGCGGGCGCGCGTCTCCGCGAACCCGACGCGCAGCTGTTCGCGCACCCCTTCCGCACCTTCCACGCGGTGAATGTCGCCGCTTCCCGCGGTGCGCCACGTTGTGCCGTCATCGCTCGTGCGGATGCGCACCGGGCGATGGAACGCCTCCTGCGCCACCGAGAACGCCACCTGCGACAGCAGCTGGCCGGCGGGCCCGGCATCGGCGACCCACCAGCTCTCGCCGGCCGGCGCAGCGGGATCGGGCCCCAGATTCAGCTCCACCGGCACCAGCTCGGCCTCCTGCTTCACCTCGTGCCAGACCCGCACGCCAGCCAGCGGGAATCGGTCCGGCCCATCGGTGATCCGCAGCCGCAGGTAGCGCGACGCGTTGTCGGTGTAGCGCACCAGCTGGTTGCCGTCGAGGCCGTTCCTGGCGAAGCGAAAGATCGGCGCCCCCTCCTGCAGGACGCGCCAGTCTTTCGCGTTCGCGCTCACATCGATCGCGACGCGAACGAACAGCTCCTGCAGCGGTGTCTGGATCTCGATCCCGTTGTGAACCGGGGCTTGGGCGCCCAGGTCCACCAACGCTCGCGTATCCTCACCAGGCTTGTGGGTCAGGTCCATCAGCTGTGCCTGGCGCAGCTCCCGCGAGAGTCGCTCCGTCCGCGCGTGCAGCACGAATGGCACTTCGCGGCCGGTGTCGTCGATCACTCGCAGATCCGCCCAACCCGCCAGGGCCTCGCGGGAGACGGCCTCCGGGACACGCACCCGGACGAGTCGGGGCTCCCTCAGCGCGGGAACGCGCAAGGGAGCCGAGTACTCCCAGTGCGTCCACGGGGTGGGCAGCCCGACTTCGCTTTGTTGGACGTACGCCGCCAGGAGCAAGGCGAGCACCGGCACCGCCCGCGGCCCGATGAGCCAGCGGCGTCTCATCGTCCTCCCCCGGCGGGCCGCGCAGCCAGGCTTCGCTGGTACAGGACCGATATCGCGATCAGCACGATTCCCAGCACGATGGACGACAGGATCCGGTGCCCGCCGCTCAGGAATGAGAGGTCGTACAAGAACACCTTCCCGACCACGAGGCCGAACAGAACAAGGCCCTGCCAGCGCACTCCGGCGACGGCCCGCCGCACGCCCACCACCACGAGGCCGGTGGCATACAGCGTCCACAGCAGCGAGATGGTCACCTGGCGGCCCAGCTGCGCAGTGAGCGCCGCGTCCGCGTCGCCGGCCGACAGCGGCACGGGCGTCGTGTCGGCGTCGCCAGTCGGTGCCGGCTGAAAGTACTGGTTCACTTCCAGGGTCAGCGCCCAGACGGCCAGCACGTTGGCGGCCACGCCGAGCGCGGCGAAGTAGTTGGTCTCTCGCTCCGCCTGCTCGTCCGGCTGCCGGCGCCACAGGTAGAGGGTCGTTGCGAAGCAGGCGATCACCACCGCGAACGTGCCGAACCGGGCGTTGAGCAGGAACGCATCCGCACCCGGCAGGAAGCCCACGAGCCGGAAGACCGCGATGGCGTACAGGCTGAGTCCCGCGGCGCGCAGGAACCACCAGCGGGCGTTGAAGCCGCTCCAGACGAGCACCGCTCCCTCCACCGCCCACGCGATGGTGATCCAGCTGCCGGCGAGGCGTATCGGAATCGCCAGCGTCACAAAGCTCAGCGCCAGCCCGGCGAACAGCATCCGCTCCACCGGCGTCCGATCCGCGACGCGTGGGATGGCGGTGGTGACCGCGAGATGCAGCGCCGCCAACGCGACCACCGCCGCGGTCAGGGCCCACCGCTGGTCGGGCCAGAGCATCGCGTAGAGGGCGAGCAGATAGTTGCCCGCGTTGAGCACCATCTGCACGACGTGCTCCGGGAACCCGCGGCCCGCGGCTCGTGAGCGAATCACGGGCAAGGCCGCGAATACCGCGAAGAACAGCGTGGCGAACACCGTGGTGCGCAGCAGCGGTTGCGAGACGGGGTAGAAGGCGTCGTACCAGCCCCAGAAGAACGCGACCGAGAAGACGAACGCCAACGGCTCCAGCCCGCGCCACTGCCGCGCCCCCGCCAGCACCAGGAGACCCGCGTCGAGAATCAACAGATAACTGAACAGCACGACCTGCGCGTCCCGGTCCGTGCTGGTCAGCAACGGCGTGATGAACCCGCCGATCAACGCGAGGAGCGCGATGCGCTGCGAATCGCGCCCGATGGCGATCGCCAGCAGCGCTCCCGTCACCAGGATCATGGCGACGAACGCCACGGCCTGCGGAAACAGCTTGTAGTAATCCCAGCCGAAATACAGGGTCAGATACAGCACCGCGCCGCCCAGCCCGGTGAGCCCTTCGGAGAGATACCGGTACCCGCGACCGAGCAGCCACTGGGCATAGACCAGCAGCCCGGCGCCGATCAGGGTCCACGCGGCCACGCGACCCGTCGGGCCCAGCACGTTGTTGTCGAACTCCCACTTGAGGGCGAAGAACGCCGCCAGGAACACGAGGAGCAGGCCGACGCGGTTCAGCCACCGTCCGGCGATGATTGATTCCAGATC
>CAZVSO010000066.1:0-3667 GCA_964629425.1 uncultured Gemmatimonadaceae bacterium | reverse complement strand
TCGCGCGCGTTCGCCTCGAGGCGCTGCACCCGAACGAACGCACTGATCGCGAGAATCGGCCCGACGATCAAGGCGATCAGGCCCACACCAAGCAGGAACGCGAATTCCATGGCACCCTCCGGGGGCGACGCAAGCCCCAGCACTTATATGTCGCGTCCGCACGCTTGGCGAGGGGGTGTCCGAGGGACGCGCGCGCGCTTCGTGTGGCCCGACCGGGCAAGGCCGAACGTTCGCCGAGCACACGCGACCTAGAAGCTCAGCTTCAAGCCTCGCCCGTCCGCCTCACCCCCACCCGCGGCCGGCTGGCCCGCCGCATCGATCACATCGTAGCGGATGCTCGATGTGAACGAGTTGCCGTCGTCCGCGAGCGTGATCGTCTCCACGAAGACGCCGCGGCCCGCCGGGAGCCAGCCGCCACCCGTGGTGATCTCCGCGAGCGCGGCGGGCGCCCGGGTCACGTAGAACTCGTACTTGGCCTCGAACTGCTTCGGGCCGATGCTGCGCCAGATCCCGTAGGCGGGCGGGACGGGAGGCGCGGCGTCGTAGTTGGACGACTCGGTCATGGTTCCGCCGGCGTTATAGACGTACATGAACTCGAGGTCCTTGATCGCGGCGAACGCGCCGCTGCGGAACTGGAGCTGCGCGCGCCAGGCCCCGACCAGGTCGGGGCCAGCCGCCGCGCCGCCGGCCGGCGCCGGAGCCCGCCGGCACCCGGGCGCGAGCAGACCCACCACGAGCACGAGCGACCAGCCAATCGAGCGGTTCACGACGCGCTCCTTTCGAAGGACGACGGGGTCAGCGCATAATGTGGTCACGCAGGAACCGGAGCTTCGGGTGATCCAGCGCCCGTACCCCCTGTCGAGTCATCGACCGCGGGAGCACCGGGGCGACCAGATCGTCGTGGTCGCGGTCCCGATCGTCGTCGTCATTGTCCCGGATGATGTTGCCCGTCCCCAGGTCGACGATCGTGTGCGCCACCTTCTTGAACTCGTTCTCTTTCACCCGATTACCGCTCGTGGCTTCGTCCAGGAAGATCGCGGTCCCCGGGGACGGCGTGAACGTCTCCTTCTCGCCCGGGAGGTTGCGGATCTCGTTGTCGACGATCCGGTTGTCGTGCGCCGCCAGAACGACGATACCCAGGCCTTCGCTCCCGCGTAGCTCGTTCTCCTCAACCAGGTTCCGTTCGACGCCGGGGCCGACCAGCCCGACCATGCTGCCATTGTCGTCAGGCGTGAAGACGCGCAGTCGGATGAACGTGTTCTCCCGAATCACGTTATTCCTACACGTTTCGCCGTCGAAGGCGAACAACAGGAATCCGTCGGCGTTGCCGACGATCGTGTTCTCTTCGAGGACATTGTGCTCGCAGATGCCCGCAACCGGGTCGGGGAGGAGCACACCGGCGCTGAACGGCTGGCCGACGAGCGGGCTCGCGGCCGGATCCGGTGACGTGATCCGGTTTTCGCGGAAGTGCACCGTCTTGCCGAAGATGTTGAAGGGCACCACGACGTTGATGAAGCGGTTTCCCGTCATTCGGGACACCTCGTCGGAGAACCCGAAGAAGACGATGGGCGCGGAGTTTTCGCGGAAGGTGCAGTCTTCGACGCGGTACCCGCCCAGCGGTGTCCCGGGCTCGCCGATGGACAGGGGGTTGTGCATGTCCCGGAACGTGAGGCGGCGGACCCGCTGATGCCCCCCCACCAGCTCGAAGTACGGGAAGAAGAAGTCATCCGCGGGGTCATCATGAAACAAGCCCCGCAGCGTCGTTCCCCGGCGGTGGCCTTCGAGCGTCACTCCCGGAACCGAGACGCGGATGGTCCCCCCCGCGATTACGTACGTGCCCCGGGCGAACGCGATGGTCGCTCCCTCAGTCGCCGCCGCGACCGCCGCCGCGATGTTCGCCGCGTCCGTCGCCGGATCGCCCGTGGGCAGCGCGACCCGCACGACCGCGCCGTGCGTGTTGCCATGCGCGACGAGAGCGACGTCGTCGCCACTCGGGCGGGTCGGATCCTCGCAACCGACGGCCAGGACCGCCGCGGCACAGAGGAGCACGCAGGGTTTCATGGGGTGGCCTCCACAGTGGGGGTGATCATGCGACGAAACCTTCCCGCGGGGCGGCGATCGTCAAGCCTACGGGAGAGTCGGCTCAAGGCTAATGGCTAACGGCTAGGTCGGGGCTCGATCCCAACCCGATCCCGCCCGCTTGACGTACCCCCGGGGGCGGGAGCTATTGTCCGCCGATTCGCCGCCGTCCACCGACCCGAAGGAGCCCTGCGTGACCGTCACTTCCTACGAGCGCGCCGCACTCGAGGCCACCTACCTCCCCCGCGGGCAGATGCTCCAGATCGACCGGGTGCGGGTCGTCGACGACGCCCGGATCGTGTGCGAGATGGACATCGATCCCGGCCACTGGGTGTTCCCCCTGCACTTCCCGGGGGACCCCATCTTCCCCGGGTCCTTGCTCATCGAGGCGGCCGGTCAGGCGGTGGCGTTGTGGGGGTGGGAAGCCGGGCTGCGGGGGCGCCCGCGCATGGCCAAGGTGAGCGCCGAGTTCGAGAATCCGGTGCTCGCCGGCGATCGGACGGTGACGCTCGAGGCGGTGGTGCGCCGGCGGCGCAACATCTGTCTGGGGACGGTGACGGTGACGGTATCGGCGGGCGCGCGGAGAGTGGCGACGATCACGCCCGTGATCGTGGTGCTGGACAACGGGCGACCTTAGACAGCCCTAGACCGCTCCCCGTCATTTCGCCGCCGCGGTCTCCCCCGCGTCCATCACACACTGCTCGATGGTCCGATCGACGATGTCCTGACCGTCGCCGATCAGCGAGTCCCGGACGGTGCTGCGCACCACTCGGACGCCGCGCCCCAGGATGCTGTTCGTGACCGTGCTTTCGGTCACGTGGCAGTCCGCTTCGATCGACACGTTGGGCCCGACCGTCGCGTCGTGCACGCGGGCCCCCGGCTCGATGTAGACGGGCGGGTGGATGATGCAGCGGGGACAGGGACCAGAGGGGAGCCGGGCCCGGCCGTGCTCCAGCAGGTGCCGGTTGGTTTCGAGCAGCGTCGCCACCTTGCCGCAGTCGTACCACCCCGCCACCTGCGCCGTGAAGATGCGGCGGCCGCGGTCGATCATGTACTGGAAGGCGTCGGTGAGGTAGAACTCGCCCTTGTTCGGCGGCTGGGCCAGCACGTGGGCCACGCCCTCGAACAGCGTGCGCCAGTCGCGCACGTAGTACAGCCCGATGTTGGCGAGCTTGGACACGGGCGTGTCGGGCTTCTCGACGATCCGGGTCATGTAGCCCTGCGCGTCGGTGACGACGACGCCGAAGCGGCGGTAGTCTTCCACTTCCTTCGCCCAGATGATGCCATCCGCGTCCACCGAGCGCACCAGGCCGAGGTCGGCCTCGAACAGCGTGTCCACGAAGACGATCAGCACCGGCCCGTCCACGTGGGGACGCGCCAGGTTGATCGCGCCCGCCGTGCCGTCGAGGCTTTTCTGCTCGATGAACCGCGCGGGGATGCGGTAGTGCGTCGGGATGTACTCCTCCACCCGCTCCTTGAGATGGCCGGTGATGACGATCAGCTCCTCGACGTCCAGGCCGGCGAGGCCGTCCATGACGTAGTCCATCACCGGCCGCCCGGCGACCTTGATCAACGGCTTGGGGACGCG
>CAZVSO010000065.1:7306-15081 GCA_964629425.1 uncultured Gemmatimonadaceae bacterium | reverse complement strand
CCAGCTCGGCGCCCGCGAAGAACGCGAGCCCGGCGCCGAGCCCGCCGGCCGCGCCGCCGCCCGCCAGCGTCGCCAGCTCCGGCCGCCCATGCCGCGCCATCAGCTCCGCCAGGCGCCCCAGTCCCGCGTCCAGGCGCTCGACGTCCGCCGGTGAGGCGCCCTTTTGGGGTCCGAACACCCGCGCCGCGCCCTCTGGACCGATCAGCGGGTTGGTGACGTCGGTCAGGGCGACGACCCGCGCCGATACCTTCCAGCCGGGGTCGAGCTCGGCGAGCGAGGCGAGCGCGCCCCCGCCCTCGGGCAGGTCGTGCCCCGCGGCGTCCTTCAGCCTCCACCCTAGCGCCCGCGCGGCGCCGGTGCCGCCGTCCACGGTGGCGCTCCCCCCCAGCCCAACCATGACGGTCGTCGCTCCACGCTCGACCGCTTCGGCAACGAGCTCGCCAACACCGCGGCTGGTCGTGGCGAGAGGATCGCGCTCCTCGACCTGAAGCAGCCGTAGCCCGCACGCCGCGGCACTCTCGACGATCGCGGTCTCCGCGTCGATCCAGCCGATGTCCGCCTGCACCGGCCGCCCCAACGGACCGGTGACGGGCACGGGCTCGCGCAGCGCGCCCGGCGCCAGCACCGCCTCCAGCAACCCGTCGCCACCGTCGGCGAGAGGGCACGCGAGCACCAGGGCGCCGGGCGCGGCCCGGCGTGCGCCCTCGGCCAGTGCTTCGGCCACGAGGCGAGGGCCGAGCGAACCCTTGAAGGCGGCGGGCGCGACCAGGATGGTGACGGGCATCAGGTCACGCGGAACGCGCGAACTGACGCGACGGCGAGGGCATTCTGCAAGACTCTCTCAAGGCGTGAAAAAACCTATGTGACGAATGTGATGCAGGTTACAGATTGGGCACTGATCTTGCTAGAGAGTGGGGAAGAGTAATCTCTGTCAAGGGCAAACCGTCGGCGACGGCGGGGCGCAAAGCCAAGGGGTCTCGTGTTGAGTACCCGAGACAGCCCAGCTGCCAGAGGTACGGCAGCGGCCCCCTTTCCTGACAGGGAATGGGGCCGCTGTTCGTTTACGGGCGGGGGGCCCCGGTCACGAGCGTCGTTCCGTTCGCATCGAGTTCTAGGGCGCACGATGTCGGGCGGGCGATAACCCCCTGGGGTCTCCCCAGGGGGTTGTTTTTATGCCTCTATGATCTGATCGCGCTTCGTGCCCACGCTGATGTACCGAATGGGCGCGTGGACCAGGTCCTGCAACCGATCGAGGTACGCCCGCGCTGCCGGAGGCAGGTCGGCGAGCCGGCGGACGTCCGTGATCGGCCGCTGCCACCCCGGCAGCGTCTCGTAGATCGGCTCGACCCGCTCGATCCCCTCGATGTCGGCGGGCATGCTGTCGAGCACGTCGCCGTCCTGGCGGTAGCCCACGCACACGGGGATCTCGGCGAACGTGTCGAGCACGTCGAGCTTCGTGACCGCCAGACCGGTGAGCCCATTGACGCGCACGGCGTAACGCACCACCACGGCGTCGAACCAGCCGCAGCGCCGCGGCCGGCCGGTCGTGGCCCCGAACTCGTCGCCCAGCTGTCGGATCCGCTCGGCTACCGCCGGCGGTGCCTCGGTGGGCAGGGGCCCGTTGCCCACGCGGGTGGTGTAGGCCTTCACGACTCCGACCACCGCGTCCACAGCGGTCGGGCCGATGCCCGCGCCCACGGCGGCGCCGCCCGCCGTCGTGTTGGACGACGTGACGTAAGGATAGGTCCCGTGGTCCACGTCGAGCAGGGCGCCCTGCGCGCCCTCGAGCAGGACCGACTCGCCCCGCGCCAGGGCCTCGAAGACGACCCGGCCCGCATCCACCGCGAGCGGCAGGAGGCGGGGAGCGAGACGCGCGAGCAGCGCCCGGTGCTCGGCCGCGTCGGCGCGCTCGCTCGAGCCCAGGAGCTGAAGCATCTGGTTCGCGGCCTCGACCCGTACCAGCGCGAGATCCTGAGCGCGCGTCAGGTTGCGCAGGTCCCCGACGCGGATGCCGCGCCGCCCGAACTTGTCTTCGTACGTGGGCCCGATCCCCCGCCCCGTCGTCCCGATCTGGTCGCGCCGCTCGCGGGCGCGGTCCAGCAGCTTGTGGTAGGGCAGCGTCAGGTGGGCCCGGTCCGACACGAAGATCCGCTGCTCCACCCGCACCCCGCGCGACGTAAGCGCGTCGAGCTCGGTGAAGAACGTCTCGGGGTCGAGCACCACGCCGTTCCCCACGAGGCACACGGCGCCCTGGAGGATCCCGGAGGGGATCTGATGCAGCACGAACTCCTCGGTGCCCGTGTGGACCGTGTGACCCGCGTTGGCCCCACCCTGGTAGCGCACGACGAGGTCGGCGCGCTCGGCGAGCACGTCAACGATCTTGCCCTTCCCCTCGTCGCCCCATTGGGCGCCCACGACCACGAGACAGTGGGTCTTCGGTCCGAACACGATGTGCCTTTCAGCAAAAACGCCCCGGCAGAGCGGGGCGCTGGTGCATCCTCTGAAAGAAGCTAGGGGCTGGAGCGGCGGCCGTCAACGCGGGCCCATCCCCGCCTTGTTGATCCAGGCGCGCGCGCGTTGACCGCAGGTTGACAGTGCAACCGATCTTTCCTTGCCATGACCGGCGACCGTCCCTACCTTGCCGCCATGGCCTCACCCGCTCTGATCACCGCGGAGGAGCTGCTGCACTTGCACTTGCCCGACAAGCGGGTCGAGCTGGTGCGAGGTGCCCTCGTCGTGCGCGAGCCAACGGGGGCCCGGCACGGCCGGGTGACCGTGCGGCTGACTGCGCCCCTTGCTGACTTCGTGCAGGCCAACGGCCTGGGCCAGGTGTACGCGGCGGAAACGGGCTTCAAGCTCGCTACCCAGCCGGACACGGTGCGCGCTCCGGATATCGCCTTCGTCAGCCGCACACGGCTCTCCGATCCCGAGCCGGAAGGCTACCCGGCGCTCGCACCGGATCTGGTGGTCGAGGTGCTGTCCCCGGGAGACCGCCCAGGCGAGACGCTGGGCAAAGTGGCCGAGTGGCTGGACGCCGGCTGCCGCCTCGTGTGGGTCGTGGACCCCAAGCGCAGGCTGGCCCGTGTTTACCGACAGGACGGCAGCGAGACGCTGGTCAGCGCTGACGATGCGCTGAGCGGCGAGGACGTAGTGCCGGGGTTCTCCGTGCCGCTCGACGACATCCTGTAGAGATCGGGAAACGGGAAACAGGAAACGAGAAACGGGACACGTGGGCCGCGGGCCCGTTCCGGCACCCACGTGTCCCGTGTCCCGTGTCCCGGTTCTAGCCGAGCCAGCCCTTTAGGGCACGAGGGCTCGCAGCCCCGCCGCCACCCCCCGCGCGACCTCCGTCACTCCCTCGAGCGTCAGCCGGTCGGCCGTGTCGCGCGGTGTGTGCACGATCCGGGCGGTGTCCCAGTTCCCCTTCAGGATCGTCACGCACTCGCGCGCCGCTCGCGCGAGCACGATCCCGTCCACCAGGACTGGCAGAACCCGGAAGCGGCGAGCCCTGAGCGCGGCGACCACCGCGTCCACCACGGGTCCTGGCCGATGCACGATCGCGATCGCCCCGCCCCGATCGTCGATCCCGTCGAAGTTGACGACGGCCGCGTCGCGGAAGAGCGCGGGCTGCGCTTCGACGAGTGCCTTCGCCCCGACCAGACCGAGCTCCTCGGCGTCGGGGAGGATGACCCCGACCGGAGCCTCGGGGGGAAGTCGGTCCACGGTGGCGAGGACCGCGAGGATGCCAGACGCGTTGTCCACGGCCCCCGGGGAATCCCGGAGCCACGGGTTCACGGCCAACAGCCCACCGCCGAGCAGCGCCAGCGCTGAGGCCAGGATCCACGCCAGTGGACTCGCCGCTACGCCGGCGAGATGGGCGACCGTCAGGGCGCCCAGCGCGACCACGGCGATGACGGCGAGCGCTGCGCCGTAGAGCCGGGTCGCCATCGAGATCGGCTGCCCCTTGGCGTCGGAGTGGGCCACGAGCCACACGGCGACCGGCGAGGACGGGCGCCTGGCGATCAGGGTGACCGCCCCAGTGCCTCTCGCGCCCAGCTGCGACACCAGCACGCGGCGGAGCGGGGTGCCGGCGACGAGCAGGAACGCTCCAGCGCCGAGCACGACGACCCGCGCGAGCAGCGAGGGGTTCCCGCTCGCTGAGGCGATGACGCCGACGAGTCCGAGCCCGGCGAGCAGAAGACCGCCCCAGCCCACGACAACCAGGGAACCGCGAGAAGCCCTGAACCGATGCTCCGTGACGGCGAGCCCACGCTGAGCCAGCTCGCGCTTCAGGCTGTCCACGACCCCGGCGTGCCCCGTGCTCCCCACGAGCCTCGGCACCGCCAGCTCGCGGAGCAGGACCCGGTAGTCGGTCACTGCGCGACGAGCTGCGCCACCCGCTCCCGGTCGCCCGCTGCGAGCGGTGCCAGCGGCGCCCGCACCGGCCCGCCGGCCAGGCCGACGGCGTCCATCGCCGCTTTCACCCCCGCGGGGCCGAGCTTCCCGACGATCTCCCGGTCGAGCGGGATGAGCGCCTCCTGGAGCGCGCCCGCCCGCACACTGTCACCCGCCCGGTAGGCGGCCACCAGCCCTACGCAGCGCTCGGCCGCGAAGCATGCCACGCCCACCACACCGCCATCGCACCCCAGCTCCAGCGCCTGGTAGAGGAGCGACGCCGAGCCGACCAGCATCGCCCACCGCGGCGCGGCCTCGCGGTAGGCCGCCAGGTTCTTCACGTCCCCCGAAGAGTCTTTGGCGCCGACGATGCGTTCGTGGGTCGTGAGCTGTCGCAGCAGCCCCGCATCGAGCGCGATGTGCGTGTATTTCGGGATGTTGTAGACCAGCACCGGCACGGGACTCGCGTCGGCGACGGCCCTGAAGTAGTCCACGAGGCTCGCCGCCGAATGGGCCGCGCCGAAGTAACCGGGCGGCCGGACCAGCACGGCGTCCGCGCCCTCCGCCGCCGCGGCCCGGGTGAGGGCGATGGCCGCGCGAGTCGACTCGGCGCCGGTGCCCGCGATCAGCCACCGGCCCTCGGGAATGAGGTCCCGCACGCCCGCCACCAGGACGCGCTGCTCCTCGGCGCTGAGCAGCGGGGCCTCGCCCGTGGACCCGGCGAGCACCAAACCGTCGAGCCCCGCGGCGAGCAGCGCGACCACGTTCGCCCGCATCCGGTCCGCCGCCACGTCCCCCGTGCGCGGGTCGAACGGCGTCGTGATCGGGGCGAGCACCCCCGCCACCCGGGTGCCCATCACCGCGTCGCCGCCTCGGTCACGATGGCGGCCGCAGCGAGATCCGGCGCGAGCAGCACCTCGACCGCCGCGACGCGGCCCGGTCCATCGGCCCGGGGCAGCAGCCGCTGCGCAATGACGGCATTGAGCGCGGCCGCCAGGCGCCGGCGCGCCCCGCCCCGCTCCGGCGCCGCAAACGACGCCACCAGCCCATCCACGGCGGCCGCCGCGTCGGGAGCGTCCAGGGTCGCCAGGAGCAGCCGGCCGGCCTCGGCCACCCGCAGCGCGAGGTCCACGGCCTCCGCCCCGCGCAGCTCGCCGACGAGCACGACGTCGGCATCCTGGCGCAGCGCGGCCCGCAGCGCCGTTCGGACGTCGTCCGAGTCCACGCCGATCTCGCGCTGAGTGATCGAGCACTTCACGTCGCGGTGCAGGAACTCGATCGGCCGCTCCAGCGTGAGCACGTGCAGGGCCCGCGTGCGGTTGATGTGATCGACGATCGCCGCCGCCGTCGAAGTCCGGCCTGACCCCGCCGCGCCCACGATCAAAATGATCCCCCGCTCCGCGGCAGCGATCGTCCGCAGCACCGGGGGCAGCTCGAGCGACTCCAGGGTCGGCACGTCGAACGGCATCACCCGCAGCACGATCATGAAGGACGAGCGCTGGCGCAGGATGTTGACGCGGAAGCGGCCCACCCCGGGCAGGCCCCAGAAGCAGTCGTAGTCCCGCAGCCCGTCCAGGCGGGCGCGGTCCTCGTCCCCCGGGAGCAGGCGGAGCGCGATCTCCCGAGTCTGCTCCGGCGTCAGGGGCTGCTTGGTGAGCGGCACCAGCTCGCCGTTGATGCGCGCCCGGAAGACGTCGCCCGCCTTGATGTGGACGTCCGACGCCCCGCGCGCCACGGCGGCCTTGAGCACGTTGTCCATCGTCAGTAACCGGCGTCCGGGTCCACGGTATTGACCAGCGGTGTGCCCGCGAGGTAGCGGCGGATGTTATCCACGATCAGGGCGGTCTCGCGCTCCCAGAACCGCGTGGTGACCGCGCTGGCGTGCGGGCTCACCAGCACGCGCGGGTGCCGCCAGAACGGATGACCGGACGGCAGCGGCTCCGAGGCGAAGACGTCGAGCGCCGCACCCCGCAGGCGTCCGGCGTCGAGCAGCTCAAGCAATGCTCCCTCGTCGAGCAGCGCCCCGCGGGAGACGTTGACCACGATCGCGCCGCGGGGCAGCCGCTCGAGCACCGCCCGCCCGACCGCCCCGATCATGCCGGGCGTGTGCGGGGCCGCGATCACCAGGACGTCGCTCTCGCTCGCCAGCCGCTGGACGTCATCGGGGCCGCCGACCCAGCGCAGTCCCGTCGGCCCACGGTCAGGGCGCCGCCGCACCCCGGCGACGCTCATCCCCAGCGCTGCGCCGCGCCGCGCCACCGCCCCACCGATCCCCCCCACGCCGACGACGCCCAGCCGCAGCGCGCCGAGCTCCCGCACCGGGTACCGGCCGTCGGTGAAGTCGTCCTTGGCCCACCGGCCGGCGCGCTGCGCCTCGAGCATCCAATCGAGTCCGCGGGCGAAATAGGCGGTGGCGGCGATGACCCAGTCGGCGATCGGCTCCGCGTGCACCCCGGCGGAGTTGGTCAAGGCGATCCCCGTCCCGTCGAGCCGCGCCAGGATGCCCCCGACGCCCGCCGAGCCGCTGTGCGCCCAGCGCAGCGTGGCACGGCCCGCCTCGACGACCCGGGCGGGGACGCCCCAGCCGAGGTAGATCTCGGCGCCGTACGCCGCGGCGGCGCCTTCGTCCGTCCCCTCTCCGCCGTCGCCGTCGGAGGGGGCGGGACCGTCCACCACGACCACCTCCCACCCCGGGCCCAGCGCCGCGCGAACCGCCCGCACCGTGGCGTCCGGGACTCGCCAGGCGGCGCGCGGGGACGTCAGGTCCACGACCAGTCGCCGGCTCACTCGCCGGTCGACACCGTCCGCACGCCCGGGTGGTGGAGCAGCGCGATCATCACCTGATCGTGGAGCCGCTTGGGGCCCCGGAGCTGGAGCTCCATCACCAGGTCCGTGTTCTCGCGACGGCTCACCTGGCGCTCGATCTCGATGCCGACCCGCCGCACCACCGACTCGAGCTCCGCCACGACCTGCGGATCGGGGCGCGCGTGGATCGTGATACGGCTCTTCGCCGACACCCGGCGCTCGATGAAGCTCTCGACCCGGCCCAGGCCCTGCAGGACGACGATCACCAGGAGCGTCGTGCCCACGGCTTCGAGGTAGAACCGCGCTCCCAGCGCGAGCCCGATGGCGGCGACCACCCAGATCGTCGCGGCGCTGGTGAGCCCGACGACGGCGCCGCGCGCGTGCAGGATGGTGCCGGCGCCGATGAAGCCCACGCCCGTCACGATCTGGGCCGCGACACGCGTGGGATCAACGCTCGGCCCGGCGATCGACATCGACAGCTTGGTGTACAGCGCCGAGCCGATGCAGATGAGGATGTTGGTGCGCAGCCCCGCGGGCTTGCCCTCGAGCTCGCGCTCGAGCCCCACGGCCCCGCC
>CAZVSO010000065.1:0-7296 GCA_964629425.1 uncultured Gemmatimonadaceae bacterium | reverse complement strand
TGAGCTCGAGGCGGAAGATCTCGACGATCCGAGCGAGGATCTCGCTCATCAGGCCTCCGCTGCGCCGAGAAATCCCATGCGCCGCCGCACTTCGGTGATGGTGCGCCGGGCCAGGGCGCGCGCCCGCTCGGCGCCGGCGCGCAGCGTATCGTCCACACGGCGCGGCGCCGCCCGCAGCTCCTGCGCGCGCTCGCGCATGGGAGTCAGCGTCGCTATCATATTGTCCGCCAGCACCCGCTTGCAGTCGAGACAGCCCCACCCCGCCGTCCGGCACTTGTGCGCCACCTCCGCTTGCGTGGCGGGCGGGGAGAACCCCTGATGGATCGTGTAGATGTTGCAAATGTCGGGGTTTCCCGGGTCCTTGCGGGTCACGCGCGCCGGATCGGTGGCGGCCGGCCGCAGCTTCTCCCACACGACCTCGGGAGGGTCGAACAGGCCGATCGTGTTGCCCAGGCTCTTGGACATCTTCGCCTGGCCGTCGAGGCCGAGGACGCGTTTCGCGGTGGAGAGCAGCGCCTGCGGCTCGGGAAAGAAGCCCTCGCCGAAACGGGCGTTCCACCGCCGCGCGATCTCGCGCATCAGCTCCAGGTGCTGGAGCTGATCCTCCCCGACCGGCACCAGCGTGGCCCGGTACAGCATCACGTCGGCGGCTTGCAGCACCGGGTAGCTCAACAGGCCGGCCGGCACGCTTTCCTGACGCTGGGCCTTGTCCTTGAACTGAGTCTGGCGCTCGAGCTGGCCCAGGGGCGTGACCGTCGTGAAGAACCAGCTCAGCTCGGTGTGCTCGGCCACGTGTGACTGGACGAACAGGATGCAACGCGCCGGATCGAGCCCCGCGGCCAGCAGCCCGAGGGCCATCTCGCGCGTGCGCTCGGCCAGAGCCGCGGGCTCGTACGGCTGGGTGATGGCGTGCAAGTCCACCACGCTGAACAGACACTCGTGCTCGTCCTGGAGCCGGACCCAGGTCTGCACCGCCCCGAGGTAGTTGCCGATGTGCAGCTCGCCCGAGGGCTGAATGCCTGAGAACACGCGCGCCATGGCGCCTCAAGCTACGGCGCCGGGGAGGGGAGCCGCAAGGTGCGCAAGCGCTTGGACTTAGTCGAGGTCGCCGCGCGGGCGGCGCGCCGCGCCGCGCGCTACCTGCGCACCGTGCGGCGCCCCCCGCCCGACGCGTGGACCGAAAAAGGCCGCCACGACTTCGCCACCGAAGCCGATCGCCGCGCCGAAGCGCTGATCGCGGACATGCTGACGGCGCTCGTGCCCGGCTCGCTGGTGGTGGGCGAGGAGCCGTCACCGACGGCGGCGCGCCAGGGTGGCGTGGTCTGGATCGTCGATCCCCTCGACGGCACGACGAACTTCCTGCACGGCTACCCGCAGTACGCCGTTTCCATCGCCGCGGTGCGGGACGGCGTGCTGTCGGCCGCGGTCGTGCACGATGTGCCGCGGGGACTGGTGTACCGGGCGGCCCGCGGGCACGGGGCCTGGCTCGGGCGGGCGCGGCTCACGGTCTCTCCCATCAGCGATCCGCGCCGCGCCCTGGTCGGCACGGGATTCCCGTTCCGGAACCTCGACCTGCTCGAGCCATACCTGCGGCAGTTCGCCACGATCACGCGCGCCGCGAGCGGCATCCGGCGAGCGGGGTCGGCCGCGATCGACCTCGCCGACCTCGCGGCTGGCCGGTTCGACGCCTTCTGGGAGCCGGCGCTCGCCCCCTGGGACGTGGCGGCCGGCGTCCTGCTCGTGCGCGAGGCGGGCGGCGTGGTGACGACGTTCGACGGGAGCGACGACGTGCTGGACCATGGCTCGATCGTGGCCGGCAATCCGGCCATGCACCGCTGGCTCATCGATCTCATCGGGAGCGCCTGAATGCCGATGCCGCTCGTCGAATGCGTGCCGAACTTCTCCGAGGGGCGCAACCCGGAGACCATCGGGCTCCTGCGACACGCGATCATCGCCGTGCCGGGCGCCCGCCTCCTCGACGTCCAGACGGACGCGTCGCACCACCGGTCGGTGTTGACCTTCGTGGCCCCGCCCGAGGCGGCCCTCGAGGCGGCGTTCCAGGTGATCCGGGTCGCCCGGGACCGGATCGATCTCACGGGCCACGCCGGCGAGCACCCACGCATGGGAGCGACCGACGTGGTGCCGCTCGTGCCCGTGCGGGACATCACGATGGATGACTGCGTGGCGCTCGCCCGGCGCCTGGGCGAGCGCGTGGGGCGGGAGCTCGACATCCCCGTGTACCTCTATGCCCGCGCCGCGACCCGTCCCGAGCGCGAGCGGCTGCCCGACGTCCGCAAAGGCGAGTTCGAGGGCCTGCGCGGGCGGATCGGCAGCGACCCCGCCGCCGACCCCGACTTCGGGCCGCGGCGCATCCATCCAACGGCCGGCGCCACCGCCATTGGCGCGCGCCCCTTCCTCGTCGCCTACAACATCTACCTCGACACCGGCGACGTCGGGATCGCCAAGGAGATCGCCAAGAAGATTCGCACGTCGAGCGGCGGCCTGCCCGCCGTCCAGGCAAGCGGATTCGACGTGGACGGGAAGGCGCAGGTGTCGATGAACCTGCTCGACGTGGACGTGACGCCGCCGGCCGTCGTCTTCGCAGCGGTCGAGGCCGAGGCGCGCGCGCGCGGCGTCGGCCTGCTGAAGTCCGAGATCGTGGGGCTCATTCCGGAGCGGGCGCTGCTCGGCGCCGCCGCCGCCGCGCTCAGACTCCCCGACCCGGCGGCGCATGTGCTCGAGGCGAGGATCCGGGCCGCCGAGGGACCGACGCTCGACGGCTGGCTCGACGAGCTGGCGAGCGCGGCGCCTGTACCGGGCGGCGGCAGCGCGGCGGCGGCGGCGGGCGCGCTCGCGGCCGCGCTGGTGGCGATGGTGGCCCGGCTGACCGTGGGCCGCAAGGCGTACGCCGAGGTCAAGCCGCGGGTCGAGGAGATCCTCCGGGTCGCCGACCGCCTCCGCGCCGAGCTGCGGCACCTCGCCGACGAGGACGCGGCGGCCTACGCCAAGGTCAGCGCGGCCTACCGGCTCGCCAAGGACGACCCCGGACGCGGGCCGGCGATCGACCGGGCGCTGGTCGGTGCCGCGGCGGTGCCGCTCGCGGTGGCCGGACTCGCCGCCGGCGTGCTGCAGCACGCCGCGGAAGTGGGGCGGATCGGGAACCGCAACGCCCGCTCCGACGCGCAGGTGGCTGAAGGACTGGCGCGCGCGGCCATCGCGGGAGCGCTGGCCAACGTCCGGGTCAACCTCGCGGCGCTGTCGGACGCGGCACTGGGGGCGAAGCTCGCGGTCGAGGCCAACCGGCTGGAGCGGGAGATTACTCCGCCGTCGTGAGGATGCGCGGCGGGCCGCCGTTCCCGCCCACGGCCACGGTGTGCTCGAAGTGGGCCGAGAGCGAGCCGTCGGCGGTGACGACGGTCCACTTGTCCTCGAGGGTGCGGATCTCGGGGCCGCCCGCGTTCACCATCGGCTCGATCGCGAGGGTCATGCCGGGCACCAGGCGTGGGCCGCGCCGGGGCTTGCCGTAGTTGGGCACCTGCGGCTCCTCGTGGAAGCTCGCGCCGATGCCGTGGCCCACGAGCTCCCGCACCACCGAGTAGCCCGCGGCCTCCACGACCCCCTGCACCGCGTGGCCGATATCTCCGACGTGCTTGCCCGCCACGGCTTGCGCCACCCCGGCGGCGAGCGCTTCTTGGGTGACGGCGAGGAGCCGGCGGGCGTCGGCCGTGACCTCGCCCACGGGGAACGTGGCCGCCGAATCGGCATGCAGGCCGTCGAGCCAGACGCCCACGTCCACGCTCAGGAGGTCGCCGTCGCGCAGCACCCGTTTGGCCGACGGAATGCCGTGCACCACCTCGTGATTGATCGACGTGCACAGGGTCGCGGGAAAGTCGTACAGGCCCTTGAACGACGGCCGCGCACCAGGGTGGCTGCGGATGAACTCTTCGGCGAATTGGTCGAGTTGCTGCGTGGAGACGCCGGGCCGCACCTCGCGCCCGATGAGCGCGAGCGTCTGCGCGACGATGCGGCCCCCCGCCGCCATCGTCTCGATCTCCCGCGCCGACTTGATCGTGATCATCGCCCGATGAGGCGTCTGATCTCCTCGGCGATCTCCTCGACCGATCCCGCTCCCGGCACGCGGTGCACGACGCCGCGTTGGGCGTAGTGCGCGACGAGGGGAGCGGTCTCGCGCTGGTACGTCCGGAGGCGGGCACTGATCGCGGCCGGAGTGTCGTCGGAGCGTCCTTCGATGCCGGCGCGGCCATGCAGCCGCCGGACGAGCTCTTCCTCGGCCACGTCGAGCAGGAGCACGTGATTCAACCGCGCCCCGCGCTCGCCGAGCACCTGGTCCACCAGCTCGGCCTGCGCCTGCGTGCGCGGGAACCCGTCCAGCACGGCGCCCTCCAACGCACCGGGCTTGCCGAGCTCCGCCTTGATGAGGTCGAGGATGATGTTGTCGGGGACGAGCGCGCCCGTGTCCATGTAGCGCCGGGCCTCGCGGCCCAACCGGCTGCCGGTTCGCACCGCCTCCCGCAGGATGTCGCCGGTCGCGATCTTCGGCACGCCGAGCCGCTGCACGAGCATCTGGCCCTGCGTCCCCTTCCCCGAGCCCGGCGGGCCAAGGATCAGGATGAACACCGTGCTGGCGCTAGAAGCGCTGCCGGCCGCGGAACTTGAGGCGGCCTTCCTTCATGAAGCCGTCGTAGTGCCGCAGCAGGAGATGCTGCTGGATCTGCTGCACGGTGTCGAGCGCGACACCGACCACGATCAGCAGTGCGGTGCCCCCGAAGCCGAACGGCATGTTCAAGTAGTTGAACACCACGATCGGGAGCATCGCGACGAAGGTGAGGAACAGCGCCCCGGGGAGCGTGATGCGCGACAGCACCTCGTCGATGTAGTCCGCCGTGGTCGCTCCCGGCTTCACCCCCGGGATGAACGCCCCCTGCTTCTTGAGGTTCTCCGCCAGGTCGACCGGGTTGAAGATGATCGACGTGTAGAAGTACGCGAAGAACACGATGAGGACGGCGCTCGAGACGACGTACAGCCAGGACGTGGTGTTGAAGTACTGAGCCAGCTCCTTGAGGCGCGGGCTCCCGACAAACGTGGCGAGCGTGCCCGGAACGATGATGAGCGACTGCGCGAAGATGATCGGCATCACGCCCGCCGAGTTGATGCGGAGCGGGATGAAGGACTTCCGACCCTCCTGCACCCGCCCTCGGCCCATCATCTTGCGGGGGATCTGGATCGGGATCCGGCGCGCCGCCACCGTGACCGCGACCGTGAAGCCCACGACCAGCACCATGACCCCGAGCACCAGCACGAGCTTCGGCAACGTGAGCGCCCGGCTGGACACCGCTTCGATGGTCTTCAGGGATTCGGGCCACATCCGCTCGATGATCGAGAAAAAGATCATGAGGCTCATCCCGTTGCCGATGCCGCGCTCGGTGATCTGCTCCCCCAGCCACATGACGAACATCCCGCCCGTCGTCAGCGTGAGGACCGTCGTCGTGCGGAAGACCACCCCCGGGCTCGCCACCGCGCCCGGCAGCGTCTCGGTGAACAGCGCGAAGCCGTACGCCTGGAAGACGCATAGCGCGACCGTCGCGTAGCGCGTCCACTGTGTGAGGCGCTTCTTGCCCTCCTCGTCGCGCTGCATCTTCTCGATGATCGGGAATACCGGGCCCGCCAGCTGGAACACGATGCTGGCCGAGATGTACGGCATGATCCCGAGCGCGAACACGGTGGCCCGCGAGAAGCCACCGCCCGCGAACAGGTCGTAGAGCCCGAACAGGGTCCCCTGGCCCTGGGTCTCGATGAAGTCGGCGAGCGCCTGGACGTTCACGCCCGGCGTCGCGATGTGCGCCCCGATCCGGTAGATCAGGAGGCACAGCAGGGTGAATTTGATCTTCCCCCAGAGCTCCGGGAGCTTCGTGATGTTGGGGATCTGCGGACCGGTCACGTGGACGCGCCCTCGACCGTGCCGCCCGCCTGCTCGATCTTCGCCCGGGCCGCGGCCGACACCGCGACGCCCTTCACCACCCACGGGCGCCCGACCTCACCCATGCCGAGCAGCTTCACGGGCCCGTCGGCCCGCCGCACCAACCCGGCGCCGAACAGCGTCTGCGGCGTGACCTCCACCCCCTCGCCGAGCAGCCCCAGGTGGCGCACGTTCACCACCTGGGCCGGCTCCTTGAAGGGGTTGGTGAACCCCCGCTTGGGGATCCGGCGGATGAGCGGCATCTGCCCGCCCTCGAAGCCGAGGCGCACCCCACCGCCCGCCCGCGCCTTGTGGCCTTTGTGCCCCCTCCCCGAGGTTTTGCCGAGGCCCGATCCCGGCCCCCGACCGACACGCCTCCGTGCCTGCGTCGACCCGGGCGCAGGCGCCAGGGTGTGGAGCGACTGCGGCTGCGGCTCCGTGGCTTTCATCTTCGCCATCGCTCAGTCTCCATCCTTCGCCGGCGTCACCTCGACCAGGTGGCGCACCTGGTACAACATCCCGCGCAGGGCGGCGTGGTTCTTGTGGACCACCACCTGCTGATGGTGGCGCAACCCCAACGCCGCCAGGGTCCGGCGCAGGGCCGCCGGATGGCCGATGCCGGACCGCACCTGCCGCACCCGCAACCGGGCGCCGGGTGCCGCCACGAGCGGCGCCGGGTCTCGGCCCGGTCGCTTCTTCCTCCACTTCCTGGTCGGCGGCTTCCTAGACACGGGTCGACTCCTGCCGGGCGCGGTACGGGATGGCCTCGACCTCGATGCCGCGCTCGCGCGCCACGCGGCGCGCGGTCGTCAGGCGCCCGAGCCCGTCCATCGCCGCCCGCACCATGTTGTGCGGGTTCGTGGACCCCAGGCTCTTGGTGAGAATGTCGCGCACGCCGGCGCACTCGAGCACGGCGCGCACCGGGCCGCCGGCGATGACGCCCGTACCCGATGCCGCGGGCTTGAGGAGCACGCGGCCCGCCCCGTGGTGCCCCACGATCTCGTGCGGGATCGTGCCGCCGGTGAGCGAGACGTCGATCAGGCGGCGGCGCGCGGCTTCGACGGCCTTCCGCACCGCTTCGCTCACTTCGTTCGCCTTGCCGGTCGCGATGCCGACGCGGCCCTGTCCGTCACCCACGGCGACCAGGGCGTTGAAGCTGAAGCGCCGGCCGCCTTTCACGACCTTCGCGACGCGGTTGATCGCGATGACGTTCTCGACGTAGCCGTCGCCCTCCCGGGACGAGCGGTCGCCGCCGTCCCGCCGCTCCCCGCCGCGCCCGCGGCCGCGCCCGCCGCGGCCCCCGCCACGACCACCCCGCT
>CAZVSO010000064.1:0-15094 GCA_964629425.1 uncultured Gemmatimonadaceae bacterium | reverse complement strand
GATCGCGGGCGGCGAACAGGCGCTGCTGGCGGCCGTCCCAGATGGCGAAGGCGAACATCCCATTGAGCCGCTCGAGGCAGCGCTCGCCCAGCTCCTCGTACAGGTGCAGGATGACCTCGGTGTCGCTGTGGGTCTTGAAGGTGTGCTGTCGGGTGAGGTCCGGCCGAAGCTCCAGGTAGTTGTAGATCTCGCCGTTGAACACGATCCACACCGACCTGTCTTCGTTGCTGAGCGGCTGGCGGCCGTGGTGCAGGTCGATGATGGACAGCCGGCGGTGGCCGAGCCCGAGCGGCCCGTCGAGATGGTAGCCTTCGTCGTCGGGTCCCCGGTGACGCAAGGCGGCCGCCATGCGCCGCAGCCGGTCCCCGGTCACCCCCGCCGGATCGTACACCCCGCAGATGCCGCACACGGTGGCGCGTTCCCGCTAGGCGACGTGCGCCGCCACGGGCAGCGCCGCGCGCGACGGCACGGCGCCGGCAGCCCGATAGACCTGGAGCAGCTGTTGCGCCCCCAGCTGCCACGACAACCACTGGACCGCGCGCTGCCGGCCCGCCGTGCCGAGCGCGGCACGCCGCTCGGGATCGCGCGCCAGGGCCACGACCGCGTCCACGAAGGCCACGCCGTCGCCCGGGGGTGCGTACACGCCCAGCTCGCCCAGGAGCTCGTGGTTCACCGGACTGTCGAACGCCACGACCGGGAGGCCGCAGGCGACGTAGCTCGACACTTTGAGGTTGCCTTCGGTCGCCGACAGCTTGGGCGCGAGCGCGATGTCCGCGCAGCCGCTGAGCCGTGCGGTCTCCTCGTATGGCATCCGACCGGTGAACGTAACGCGGTCCGCCAACCCCAGCTCCGCTGCCCGGTGACGATACGGCTCATCCGGGAATCCAGCGATCACCACGTGCAACTGGGGCACCGCGGCCAGCGCGGGGCCGATATGGTCCAGCAGCAGGTCGATGCCCTGGTACGGCGTCAGTACGCCGATGAACACGGCGACCACCGCGTCGGCGGCCAGTCCGAGGCGCCGCCGCGCCACCCGCCGCTCGGGCTCGCCGAGCGGGCGAAACAGCGACGTGTCCACACCGTCGAGCACCGTGGCCACGCGAGCGTTGCCCAGCCGGCTCCGCACCCGGTCGCTGGCTCGCGTCGTGCTGCACACGACCATCGCGGCCCCGGCGTCCACCCAGCGCTCAACCGCGCCCATCGCCTTGAGGACCGGTCCGCCCCGCGCGGCGTAGCCGTGCGAGGCCAACTCATCGGTCAGGCTGCCCTGGTAGTCGAACACCAGCGGCCGCCGCAGCGCCGCGCTCACGAACCGCCCGATGAACGCGCCCTCGTGCAGGTGGGCGTGCACCACGTCGGGTCGGTCGCCGAGACCAGTGGCGAGGCTGCGACCCAGCAGCATGAGGTCGAGATAGTACTTATGGTGGGACGGCCCGGCCTCGAGCTTGGTGTACCAGGGGACGCGCGGAATCCGCACGGTGCGCACCCCGGGTACGTCGCGGCCGTTGTGGTAGGTGCACAACGTGACGGCGCAGCCCGCTTCCTCGAGCGCGTGCAGCTCGCCCAGGATCCGCACGTGACAGCCCCGGTCGGCGAAGAACGGCGTCGGAGCGATCATCAGGACGCGGTACATCCGCGCTAGACCGTCAGCTTGGCCGCTTCAAGCTCGGCCGTCGCCTGCTCCACGCGGTCCACTGCTTCCTGGCCCCGGGACCACGTCACGAGATCCTCGAGGCCGTCCTCGAACCGGACCTGCGCCTGGAACCCGAGCAGCTTCGCTATGCGCGACACGTCCGCGTAGCAGTGCCGCACGTCGCCCTGGCGGAAGCGCCCCAGCAGCACCGGACCGGGGCCGCCCAGCTTGCCACGCAGCGCGTGCACCATCTCCAACAGGGTGAGCCGGCGCCCGGTGCCCACGTTCAAGACCTGGCCGTCCCCCCCGCTCCGCTCGAGCGCGAGCATGTTGGCGCGCACGATGTCCGACACGTGGACGAAGTCGCGGCTCTGCAGCCCGTCCTCGAACACCAGCGGGGCATTGCCGTTCACCAGGCGTGACGTGAAGATCGCGCCCACGCCCGTGTAGGGGTTGCTGAGGGACTGCCGGGGGCCGTACACGTTGAAGTACCGCAGCGCCACGGTCGGGATGCCGTAGGCGCGCCCCAACGCGAGAAACAACTCCTCGTGATCGCGCTTGGTGACGGCGTACACCGACGTGGGGTGGATGGGTTTGTCCTCGTCGGTGGGCCGGGGCTCGACCGCCGCGCCGCAGTGCTCGCAGTGCAGCTCCCAGTCGCCGGCCTCGAACTGGGCCGACTCGCGCAGCGCCGGGCTCACGGCCCCGTGCACCGGACAGGCGTACCGCCCTTCACCGTAGATCGACATCGAGCTCGCGACGATCATCTTGCCGATCGGCGGCTTCCGCGCGATGATGGCGTCGAGCAGCACCGCGGCACCCAGCGAGTTGGCGCTGACGTACTCGGCCACCCGGTACATCGACTGGCCGACGCCGACGGCCGCGGCCTGGTGGAACACGACCTCCACGCCCTCGAGCGCGCGCGCCACGGCGGCGGGGTCGCGCACGTCGCCGTGCTGGAACTCGACTCGGCCCGACCGCACGTGGTCCGCGATGGCGGTCGGGAGCCGTCCGTCGGCGCCCGTGCCGTGCACCTGGGAATCCAGGCTATCGAGCACGCGCGTCGCGTAGCCTCGCGCCACCAGGGCATCCACCAGGTGAGACCCAATGAACCCGGCTCCACCGGTGACCAGCACCGTCGTCTTCGTCACCATCGCCAACCCAACCTCGCTTTCCGCGTTTTCGCCGAGCCGCCGGCGAGCCAAACTGCAAGGCCAGTACCTCGGCAGACAGAGATGCTTCACGTTGCCATGCAATGACTTACATGCCGCCGTCAGGTCGGGGCAGGTGGCAGAGGCGGCGCGTCACCCGCAGCGTCGGCTGCCCCCTGTAGCGTGGGCGCCACAGGCCCGCTCGGCCGGGGAGCGCGCGACCGGTATCGTTGTCGGTCCGATGACCGCCACTCGCCGGAGACCGTGGCTCCTCGGGCTCAGCGTGGCGCTGATCCTCGCGGCCGCGCTGGCGCCGATCTCCACACCGCGCGCCGCCGCCGCCTCGGCGCCGCTCACCATCTGCGTCATCTGCGGAGATCGCGGAGTGGCGGACGCGATCCTCAACGTCCTGCTGTTCGTCCCCTTCGGCGTGGCACTGGCGCTCGGTCCCTGGCCCGGCCGCCGCGCGCTCGCGCTGGCTGTCTCCCTCTCCGTGGGAATCGAGATCCTCCAGCTGGCCATCGCCGGTCGTCACGCCAGCGCGGGCGACGTGATCTTCAATGCCCTCGGCACGGCCCTCGGCCTGCTCCTCGTCCGCCGGTGGACTGCGCTGTTCGACCCGCGCTCCCCGCGCGCCGCCCGCCTGTCGTTGGTCGCCGCTGTCCTCACCGTCGGCATCTTCGGGCTGACGGGCTACCTGCTCGCGCCCGCGTTCCCCTCGTCCACCTACCACGCGCGCTGGACGCCCACAACCAACGTCGTCGACCCCTACCGCGGCACGGTGCTCGCCGCCGCCGTGGGCGGCGAGCCGGTTCCCCCCGGCCCGTTGGCGCGCAGCGCGGCTATCACCGGCGCGCTTCGGCAGGGCCAGCCCTTCCGCATCACGGTCGTCGCCGGCCCGCCACCGACCCGCATGGCCCCGATCGTCGGGATCTACGACGACGTCCTGCGACAGGTCGCGATCATTGGAGCCGACGGCGACCACCTGGTGTGGCGCTACCAGACCAAGGCCCGCCGCTGGCGGCTGGACCAACCCGACCTCCGGATTGCCGGCGCGCTTGGGGCGATTCGCTCTGGTGACACGATCACTCTGACGGTCCAGCGACGCCCGCCCGGATGGAGCGTTGGGGCAAGCGAGCGGCGATACCATCGGGGGTTCACGGTCGGGTCGGGTTGGGGCTGGCTGTTCCCCCTGAAGCGTCTATCGCCGGCGGCCGAGACCTTCCTCGGCATCTTGTGGGCGGCTGCCCTGCTGGTGCCGCTGGGCTACTGGGCGCGGCTGCGGTGGGAGTCGCTCGTCGCGGCCGGGCTGGTCCTCGGGGGGCTCACGGTGCTCCCGCCGATGGCCGGCCTCATGCCGACCTCGGCACTCGAGGCGCTGGGGGCGCTGGTGGGGCTATGGGTGGGGCGCGAGCTGCGACGCGCCGGTGAGCGGCGCATCGCCTGACTCTGCGTTCGGCGTCCGGGTCGCCGTCCGCAACGAGGCCCGCGCCCTCGAGAGCCATGCGGCGCCGGCGCTGATGGTCCCCGCTAGAGCGGCGCGGAGCGGCCGCGGCTCGAGCACCCAGTCTTCGCCCACGCGAACGGTCTGGCCACCGAAATAGCGCTTGAAGTCCGAGATTCCGCCCAGCGGATCGGCGTCGTCCCCGTGGGTCCCCGGGGTCACGCCGCCGAAATCGAACCAGAGTGCGCCCTCCTGCTTGGCCCAGCGGAGGATGTCCCACACGAGCGCATAGGCCATTGGCACCTTGAGCACCTTCCCCCGCGATGACGCGGCGGCCGCGTCCTGCGCGTGATCGCCGTGCAGGTACGCGAGCCGGAACGCGAGCAATGCGTCGGGCCCATCCGCATCGGTCCGGAACAGCCCGACCAGGCGCGCCACGGTGGGGTGGCGGCGGGAGAAGTCGACCACGCGGAGCCAGTCGGTCCGCGCAGCCCGACCGCCGGTGCGCGCCATGGACTCTTGAACGAGATCGGCCATGCGCGGCGCGTAAATCGGGTCCTCGATGACGCGCACGGCGACCGGGAGTTTCTGGATGGCGGCGACGTTGCGCCGCGCCATGCGGTGCAGTGATCCGAAGATCTCGGTCTCCGGCGCCCGCAGCTCGATCGCCACCGTGTGGGAATAGCAGCGGCAGCGTCGCCGCATGCGAAAGCCGACGCGGCGGGCGGCGTTCGCCAGGCGTGCCCGCACGGCATCGTCGCGCGACAGGATCTCCAGATCGACCCGCAGCACCGACCGGTCACGGCGCGCGAGGTTCGCCAGCGCGCCGAGGCCGGCGTGGACCGCCCCGTCACTCTGCGCCGCACCCGCCCGCTCGACCCGCCACAGCCGATGCCCTGGGAGCGCTCGGCTCTTGTGGACGGCGACCGCGAACCCGCAGCCGAGGCGACCGGCGCCGGACCGCACGGCGACGAAGAAGCGTTCCGGGGCGGAGCCGACCTCCGTCCAGACCGAGCGGTGCTGGAGCGGCAGCGGGGTGCCGTCGTCGCCGAGCTCCGCCTCGCACTGCTCCCACCCCGGCGCGCCGCCGGGCAACACGGTCACGGTCCACACGTCGTCACCGACGCGATAGACCGACTCCGACGGGGGTGTCACCACGAGGGATGTCATCGAATGCCCGATGCCATCGGGTGGCAAGTCGGATACCATGGGCTGGTCTCGTCTTGGACGGCGGTTACCACGGCCTTGCACCACCACCCTGGCGACTGTTGCGCCGTCGCAACAGCTGGGTCCGTGCCGCGAGGCCACCGGCCTCGTAACTCCAGCACTGAGAGCCCTGTCGGCGGCACGGAACGTGAGACCGCGACGGGGCTGGTGATACCCATGAGATCCCAAACCCGCCCGCACGTCGGGGCGCCTCCGCGCAGGCTGTCTGTGGTCATCCCAGCCCGGAACGAGGCCACGCTCATCGGCGACGTCGTGCGCGCCGTGCTCGCGCAGCGCCCGCCGGACCAGGACCTCGAGGTCCTGGTCGTCGACGATGGCTCGACGGGCGGCACCGCGGCCGCGGCGGCGGCGGCCGGCGCCCGCGTGGTCTCCGCGCCGGGGCACGGCAACGGCGGCAACCCAGCCGCCGCCCGCAACCACGGCGCCGCCCTCGCGAATGGCGACCCGATCGTCTTTCTCGACGCCGACTGCCGCCCCGCCGCGGGCTGGCTCGATGCCCTGCTCCGCGCGCACGACGCGGGCGCCACGATCGTCGGTGGCTCGCTCGCGGCACCCACCAGCGGATCATGGTTGGCCCGGTGCGACTACTACGTTGGCTGCTATCATGTGCATCCACGACGCCCCGCGGGACCCGTGCCCAACCATCCGCCCGCGAATCTGTCGGTGCGCCGCGCGGCGTTCCTCGCGACATCGCGATTCACCGAGCGGCACCCGGTCGCCGATGGACACGAGGAGCTGGCGTGGCAGGCCGAGCTGGCCGCCGGCGGGCACCGCATTCACTTCGCGCCCGCGGCGGTCGCCGAGCACTGCAACCGACCCGGAATGAGCAACCTGCTGCGGCGGAGCTATCGCTGGGGCTTCAGCGCGCTCGAGGCCAAGACCCTGAACGCCACGAGTCGTGCCGCCTGGTTGTATCGTCGGCCGGCACTGGCGCTCGGCGCAGCGCTCCCCCTCGCCGTGGCCGAGAGCGCGTATATCGTCGCGTGCTGGGTGCGGGCCCGCGTGCTCGCGCCCCTGGCGCTGTTTCCGCTGCTCCTGACGGCCCGATTGGCGTACGCGGCGGGGTTCATCGTGGGGGGGCTGCGGTGGTTGGCACGACGCGGTGCTGTGGAGGAACGGCCCCGGTGGCGATGACTGGGAACGGCCTGCGGTTGAGCGCGGCGATCTGCACGCACAACCGGCCCGACGCGCTGCGGCGCGCCCTGGCGTCGCTTACCACGCAGGACCGAGCGCCCGACGAGCTGCTGGTCATCGACAATGCACCGAGTGACGAGTCGGCCCGTCGCCTCGTCGCGCACGACGTTCCCACCGCCTGCTACGTGCGGGAGCCCGTGGCCGGTCTCGATTTCGCCCGGAACCGCGCCCTCCGGGAGGCCTCGGGAGACGTCGTCGCCTTCCTGGACGACGACGCGGTCGCGGATCGGGGGTGGACCAACGCGCTCGTGCGGGCGTTCGCGCACGACTCGCGGGTCGGCGTCGTGACCGGGCGCGTCGAGCCGCTCGCGCTCGAGACCGAGGCCCAGCGGCTGTTCCATGCCAACGGAGGCTTCGCGCGCGGCCGGGAGCGGATCTGCCTCCCCGACGACGCTGCGCGGCCACTCCATGGCCGGCGTGCGCCCCTGGTCGCCTGGGCGGTGAGCGTCGGCAGCGGGTGCAGCCTGGCCATCCGCCGCTCGCTCGCGCTCGCGCTCGGCGGCTTCGACCCGGCGCTCGACCTCGGCCCCGCCCTCCCCGGCGGCGGCGATCACGACATGATGTGGCGCGTTCTCGAAGCGGGCCAGCGCGTCGTGTACGACCCCGGTGTCCTCGCGTGGCACGATGACCGGCGCGAGCTGCGCGACCTGGTTGACCAGCTCGGCGGGCACCAGCGGGCGCTCGTCGCGCTGCTGACGAAGGTGGCCGCCCGCACACCGGGCCGGCGGCGCCTCCCCGTGCTCGCGTTCCTCGCCTGGCGCCTCCTCAAGCCCGGCGTGCGCCTGGCCCGGCGGACCGCCGGCCTCGACCCATTGCCGGCGCGGGTCCTCTTGCGGATGTGGGCGAGCTGTTGGCAGGGACTCATCGCCTACCCGGCCGCGCAACGGCTGGCGCGACGCCGGCAGGAAGCCCGTCCATGACCGCCGCCACCTCGCCGCACGGCAGCGCCGTGCACGACGTGTGGCGCTTCCGGGAGCTGTGGCGCAGCCTCGTCGTGCGGAACCTGAAAGTGAAGTATCAGCGCTCCCTGCTCGGCTTCGTGTGGACCCTGCTGAACCCGCTGCTCACCGTCGCCGTCCTGGTGACGATCTTCACCTACGTGGTCCGCATCCCCATCCCGGGCTACTGGGCGTTCGTCCTCAGCGGTTATTTCGTGTGGAGCTTCATCCAGCAGATGCTCAGCACGGGGACGTACGTGCTGGCCGAGCACGCGCCGCTCCGCCGCAGCGTCGCCTTCCCCAGCGAGGTGCTCGTGCTCGCAGCCGCCGCATCTCGCCTGGTGGAGTTCGCCGTGGAGCTGGCGCTCGCGCTCACCGCACTCGTGCTGTTCCTCCACGGCGGCGTTCCGGCGAGCTACGCCCTCTTGCCGCTGTTGGTCGCTATCCAAGCGCTCCTCGCTGTCGGCCTCACGATGCCGCTGGCGTGCTTGTCGGTGTTCTATCGGGACACGCAGCACGCGTTGCCCGTCGTGCTTCTGGTCCTGTTCTACGCATGCCCCGTGTTCTATCCGGCGAGCCTCGTGCCGGAGGCAGCGCGCTCGGTGTACCTGCTCAACCCGATCGCGGCGCTCCTCACGCTCTACCACACGGTGCTGTACGAGGGACGCTGGCCGTCGGCGGTCCTCCTCGCGGGCACCGGCGCCGCGGCCGTGGCCATCGCGTGGCTGGGGTACGCCGTGTTCAGCCGCTACAAGCGGCTCTTCGCGGAGATCGTGTGAAGAACTCGGTCGCCGTGCTGTGCCGCAACGTGGTGAAGCGGTTCTACCACTACGAGCACCGCACGACATCGCTCCGGGAGTTCTTCATCCGGAGCGTCCTCGGCCGCCCGATCCACGTGCGCCGGGCGTCGTTCACCCTCCAAGACTTCGACCTGCGTGTCGAGCGGGGGGGTGCGGTGGCACTGATCGGTGACAACGGGTCGGGGAAGAGCACCGCCCTCCGGTTGATCGCGGGGATCTACGCGCCCACGGCGGGGGTCATCGAGACGCACGGGCGGCTGGCGGCGGTGATCGAGCTCGGGGTGGGCCTCAACCCGGAGCTGACGGGAACCGAGAACGTCGCGCTGTACGCGGCCGTCATGGGCTTGACGCGGCGGGAGATCGCGCAGCGAAGCCCTGAGATCGTCGCCTTCGCCGACCTCGGTGACTTCATTCACGAGCCGGTGAAGTACTACTCGTCCGGCATGCAGGCACGCCTGGCGTTTGCGGTCACCGTGTGCGTCCGGCCCGACGTCCTGCTGCTCGACGAGGTGCTCGCCGTGGGTGATCAGGGCTTCCGGGCACGGTGCCTCGAGCGGCTGCAGGACTTCCGCCGCGGTGGCGGCACGTTGATCGTCGTGTCGCATGACCTGGACACGGTGCGCCAACTCTGCGAGCGCGCGGTGTGGCTGGATCGGGGTCAGGTCCGGCTCGTCGGGCCCATCGACCCGGTGGTGCACGCGTACACCGGCGCTGTCAGCGCGACCGTGTGACGCGCGACGGACGGATGACGGGGTGGGCAACCCGATGGCGGCCGAGAAGCCGATGACACACTACGACTCGTGGGTGGCGTACGAGCCGGACCTGGTCCCGCCGCTCCGGCTCATGCGCCGAGAAGGGATCGAGGTGCTCGAGGACTGGTTCCGCTGGGGGGAAGAATGGAGCACAGTTCTGCGGATCTACGGCTGCCTGTCGGGCCGAGGCCACGTCCTCGAGATCGGGTGCGGCCTCGGGCGCATTGCCTTCCCGCTCCGTTACGTGTTGACGGCGGGCCGCTACGACGGATTCGACGTGGACGCGGAGAAGATCGCTTTCCTCCAGCGGACCTTTCAGTCTGCCCACCAGAACTTCCGCTTTGTCCACGCGGACGTGCGCAACACGTACTACAACCCCCGGGGACTCGCCACCGCCGAGGCCTACCGGTTCCCCTACTCCGACGAAACATTCGACGTCGTGTTCGCCGCGTCGGTCTTCACCCACATGCTGCCCGACGGCACCGCTCGTTACTTCGCGGAGGCGGCGCGCGTGCTCCGGCACGGTGGCCGCCTCCTGGCCAGCGTGTTCCTGCTGGACCACTACCAGCCCGGGCGACCGCGTCCCCAGCCCTTCGCCCGATCCGACTTCGACTTCGATCACCGGTTGCCGCACCTTGGTGGGTTCGCGATGGCCCATCCGGAAAACCCCGAGCAAATGACGGGCTACGGGCTCTCCTGGCTGGAGCAGGCTGCGGCGCGTGCAGGGCTCGCCCTCGTCACACCGCCATTGCCGGGCCTCTGGTCGGGTCATACGGACTCATGGGTGCTCGCCCAGGACCTGCTCGTGCTCACAAAGCCGGATGCCTGAGCCGAGGGCCATGACCTCCCCCACGGCGGTCCTTCAGGTCGACCTCGAGAAAATCCCGCCCGCGTTAACCGGGCTCGAGCGGTTCGGCCGCGCGGTGGTCCTGGGACGGCTGCGCGGGCACCCAGTCGCCCAGGCGGAGCTCTGCGTCGAGAACGGCCGGATTGACGGCGCCGAGCTGCGTGACGCCCTTTTCAGGACCGGCGACTGGACGCTTTGGCAGTGCTGGCTGCACGACTACCTGGGCTGGGATGAGTCCGCCGCCACCGACGGCCCGCTCCCATCCATGACCGTCGCCGTCTGCACCCGGGACCGGCCGGAGGACCTCGGGCGGTGCCTGGAGGCGCTCGACCAGCTCGCGGACGGCAGTCACGACGTGCTCGTCGTCGATAACTGTCCGACGACCGATGCTGCCGCCGAGGTCGCCACGCAGCATGCACGCGTGCGGTACGTGCGCGAGGACCGTCCAGGCCTGAATGCCGCTCGCAACCGCGCCCTGCGCGAGGCCCGGCACGACGTGGTGGCGTTCACCGACGACGACGCGCGCCCGGACCCAGGCTGGCTCCGGGCCCTGCGCCGCAACTTCACGGATCCGCTGGTCCTGTGCGCCACCGGCCTCACGATGCCGGCCGAGTTGGAGACGGCAGCGCAGCAGTGGTTCGAGCGCCGCTCCGCGTTCGGGCGAGGGTTCCAGCGTCGGGTGTACGACGCGACCTGCCACAATCCGCTGGTCGCCGGCCCGGTCGGTGCCGGCGTCAACATGGCGGTTCGGCTATCCGTGCTCGATCTCCTGGGCGGTTTCGACGAGGCGCTCGACGCCGGCACGCCGACGCGCTCCGGCGGCGACCACGACATGTTCACCCGGATCCTGGCCGCCGGCTATCGGATCGTCTATGAGCCCGCGGCGCTCAGCTGGCACCGGCACCGGCGCACGTGGGATGAGCTGCGGGATACGCTCTACGGCTACGGCGTGGGGGTGTACGCGGCCTGGACGCGGGCGTTCCTGATCGATGGCGAGCGCAGCGTGCCCGCGCTCGCTTGGGGCTGGTTCCGCCACAACCAGCTTCCGGCCCTCGTGCGCTCGGTGCTGGGCCGGCCGGGCCGCGCTCCCCTCGACCTGGTCCTCGCGGAGCTCCGCGGCTGCGCGGCGGGCCCATGGGCGTACCTCGCGTCCCGGCGGCGCGCTCGGCGGCCGCGGGTCGCCACATGACTCCCGCGGCGCCCGCGGTCACCGTCGTCGTTGCGACGCACAACCGCTGGCCTGCGCTCGCGCGCCTGCTGGCCGCCCTGCGGCGCCAGACGCTCCCCGCCAATCGCTTCGAGGTCGTGGTCGTCGCCGACGCCTGCACGGACGGGACGCTCACCGAGCTGCGTCGCGCCTCGCTGCCGTTCGCGCTGCGCGTCGAGGAGATCTCGTCCCACCGCGCCGCCGCGGCGCGCAACGCCGGAGCCGGTGCTGCCCGGGCGCCGCTGCTCCTCTTTCTCGATGACGACATGGAGCCGTGGCCGGGCCTGGTTGAGGCCCACCGTTCCGCTCACGAGACTGCCCCCGGTGGCGTCGTCATCGGCGCCGCCCTTCCCCCCTGGCGGGGCCCAGCCTCGTTCTTCCGCATGGCGTTGCGCCAGTGGTGGATGGACCAGTTCCAGGCGATGGGCACGCGCGGTCATCGGTTCACGTTCCGCGATCTGCTGAGCGGGAACTTCTCGGTACTCACCGAGCTGTTCCGGCAGGTCGGCGGGTTCGACGCGACGCTGCGGTGCCGCGAGGACTACGAGCTCGGGGCGCGCCTTATGGAGGCCCGCGTGCCATTCGCCTTCGCCCCGGCCGCCGTTGCCTGGCACCACGACGAGACCGACCTCGACCGCTCTCTGGAGCGCGCACGCGCCGAGGGGCAGGCCGACGTCGCGCTCGGGGCGCGGCACCCGGAGCTGCGTCCGGTGCTCGAGGCAACGTCGGCCCGGACCGGCGGCGCTCTCTTGCAGCGCCTCGCGCTCCGCATGCCGGCCGTGGGAGGTCTGGTGGCCCGCGCGCTGCGGGGGATACTGGGCGTCCTCGAGCGCGCCCGACTGCGCCGCCGTTGGCGCCGGCTGTATGGCACGGTGCGCGGTTATTGGTACTGGCGGGGCGTGGGCGACGCCCTGCAGGCACAGCGGGCGCTGCCCGCGGCCGAGCCCCATGGCGGCCCCGAGGTGGCCCTCGAGATCGACCTGTCGGACGGCCTTGCCGCAGCCGAGCGTCGCCTGGATGGCGCTCGACCGGCCGCCGCCCGGTTGCGGTACGGCGCCTATCCGATCGGCCAAATTCCCCACGTGCCGGGCGCCGAGCGGCTCGGCGGCATCCATCTCCGGCGCATCCTGGCCCTCGACCTGGCCGCACCGTTCCTGACCGCCCTGGCCCTCGGCGAGGCCACGCCGCCAGCGGCAGCGCGTCCGGGAGACGGGGGGCGGGCGCCGTGAGCGGACGCCTGGCACACGCCGTGGCCCGATTCACGCGACTGTGGCACGCACCGCGAGGCAAGCCAGCGGCTTCGACCCCGGACGTCGCCATCGGCTGGCCCCCCGGGCACTACTACTCACCCATCCCATCACTTGCGGCTGTGCGGCGCCGCGAATCCGAGATCTTCGACCGGGTCCCCAGCACGATCCCGGGCGTGAACCTCCGCGGCCGGGAACAGGCGGCGTTGTTCGAGGAGCTGACGCAGTACTACGCCACGCAACCGTTCCCCGAGCGGCCGTCCCCGGGGAGGCGCTACTTCTTTGAGAACCCGAACTACTCCTATGGCGAAGCGATCATCCTGTACTGCCTGATGCGCCTGGTGCGCCCCCGGCGCATCGTCGAGGTCGGGTCGGGATACTCTTCGTGCGCCATCGTCGATACAAACGAGCTCTTCTTCCAGAGCCGGATCGCGTGCACGTTCGTCGACCCGCAGCCGGACCTCCTGGTGTCGCTGCTGGGCTCGGGCACCCCCGCGGCTGTCACGATTGTCCGCCAGGAGATACAGGACGTGGAGCTCGATCTGTTCGCCGCCCTCGAGCCCAACGACATGCTCATTGTCGATTCGACCCACGTCTCCAAGGTGGACAGCGACGTCAACCACATTCTGTTCCGCGTCCTGCCGGTGCTGGCGTCCGGCGTGTACGTTCATTTCCACGACATCTACTACCCGTTTGAATACCCGCGGGAGTGGATCTACCAGGGGCGGGCGTGGACCGAGGCGTACTTGCTGCGCGCCTTTCTGCAGTACAACCGCGCCTTCGAGATCGTGTTTTTCAACTCCTTCTTCGCCCGGTTCCACGAGGACCGGCTGCGACGCGGGATGCCGCGTTGTCTCAAGTGCCCCGGATCGAGCATCTGGCTGCGCAAACGGTGAAAGCGACGACCTGATGCCCCACCCGTGGGCTGCGGCGCCGATCCAGATGGCGGAGCTGGACCTCGCGAACGAGATCGTGCCGATCCCGAAGCGTGAGGGATGCGGCGCCCTCCAGGTCCTCATCCGTCACCACGGGCGACCGGTGGGTTGGGTCGTGCTCCCCGCAGTGCGCCGGTCCACGGTGACGCCCGACCAGCTGCGGGAGGCGATCCTGCAACAGCTCGGCTGGGAGCTCGTCCCGGTCGTGCTCGGCGAACGCTTCGGGGCTCACGGCAACCACCCGCCCCTCGAACCGATCAGCGTGGTGGTATGCACGCGCGACCGCACGGCGGAGCTCGAGGGCTGCCTGCAGGCGCTGGCCGGTCTCGACTATCCGGCGTACGAGATCGTGGTCATCGATAACGCCCCGGCGACCGACGCCACCGCGCGGCTCGTGGCCGGGCGTCCGGTGCGGTACCTGCGTGAGAACCGGCCCGGCCTCGACTGGGCACGCAATTGCGGCCTGGCCGCCGCGACCCATCAGATCATCGCCTTCACCGATGACGACGCGCGCCCCGATCGCCTCTGGTTGCGCGGCATCGCGCGGGCCTTCGCGGATCCGACCGTGGCCGCAGTCACGGGGCTCGTCGCGGCCGCGGCTCTGGAAACACGAGCCCAGGTGCTGTTCGAACACGGCTATGGCGGGATGGGCAAGGGAATGGTCGCGCGCCGCGTCACGCGCGACCGCCTGTCACCGCTCGCCCTGATCGGGATCCAGGCCGTCGGAGTCGGCGTCAACATGGCGTTCCGGCGGAGCGCGCTCGCCCGACTCGGCGGGTTCGACACGGCGCTCGACGTCGGCACACCCGCCGCGGGCGGCGGTGATCTCGACATGCTACACCGCGTCGTCGCCGCCGGCCTGACGCTCCGCTACGAGCCGACCGCGCTCGTGTGGCACCGCCACCGCCGCGAGATGAAGGACCTGGAACGCCAGCTGTACAACGACGGGCGCGCGTTCGGGGTGTACCTCCTCAAGCGGATGAGGGAGGCCACACTCGTCCGCGGCACGGTGGCGCGATACGCCTTCGGCTGGGCGTGCTGGCTCCTCGGTCGTCTCGCCAAGGGGATCCTCGGCAAGCACCCTCTGCCGCTGCCCCTGCTGTGGGCGGGGCTCCGCGGCGCGCTCAGCGCTCCTCTCGCCTATCGGGCCACCGTGCGCCGCGACCGGCGCTTGCACGCGGACATGTTGGCACCGACCGTCTCGATCGTCATCCCCGCTCGCGATGCCACCGCCACCATCGCCGATGCCATCGAATCGCTCATCGCTCAAACGCTTCCCTCCTGGGAAGCGATCGTGGTGGACGACGGCTCGACCGACGAGACCGCGGCGGTTGCCGCGCGCTTCGCCGCGCGGGACAAGCGAGTCCGTGTGGTGAGCCAGTCCGGGGCGGGCGCGAGCGCCGCGAGGAACCACGGCATCGCGCTGGCCCGTGGTGACTGGCTGCTATTCCTCGATGCGGACGACTGGCTCCTCTCCCAACACCTCGAGCGAATGATCGCGACGCTCGCCCTCCGCGGCGAGCTCGACGTCGTGCACTGTGCCGTGGCACGCGTGGCCCCGAACGGTGCGTGGCTGCCGGCGCGACGCTGGATAGCGTGGGGCGACGCGTTCACCACCGTGGCGCGCCGCTGTCCTGTCGCGATCCACGCCTGTGTGGCCCGACGATCACTCGTCCAGGCGCTGGGGGGGTTCGACGTGACGTTGGCCTCATGCGAGGA
>CAZVSO010000063.1:0-15147 GCA_964629425.1 uncultured Gemmatimonadaceae bacterium | reverse complement strand
GTGCTTGGGGAACCGCCCTTCGACGTAGTGCTCGCCGATGACGGGGATCAGGTGGTCGTCCACCCAGGCGCGCACCGTGTCGCGCACCGCGCGCTCCTCCTCGGAGAGCAACCCGTCCACGTTGTAGAAATCGACGCCTTGGAATCTGGGGGCCATGGAGTTTCTCAGTCGTCAGTTCTCAGTTGTCAGTTGTCGAAGACACTAGACATCAGACGTCAGACATCAGCGCTGACGCCTGAGGCCTGATGTCTGATGTCTGATGTCTCAGGCACCGCATCCCGTCCCTGCGTCGCTCCCCTCCCCCGCGCGAACACGAACGTGTCCGACGCCTTGAACCGGCCGCGCTCCGATTCCCAGCGGAAGAGCGTGATCTGCACGGCGGTCGACTGAACGGTGACCATGTTGAAGCTCGAGGGCCGGCCGCCCCGGGAGCGGGTGGACAGCGTGCCGGCGGTCGAGATCACCACGCGACCCTCCAGCACGTCCGCGCCCTCCTGATGGTCGTGGCCGCAGAGCACGACGTCGGCCCCCGACTCGATGATACGACGCTGCGCCTGGCGCCAGCGGGCGAGCCCCATGCGCCGGGAGATGTCGCCGCGCAAGACGTTGTGATGAACGACGAGAACCCGCGCGTCCTCGCGCGACGCCTGGGCGAACTGCCGCGTGACCCGCAGGATCTCGTGCTTGGGCAGGTGGCCTTTCACGGCGATGTCGCGCAGGCGCGGGGTGAGCGACCCCCACGCGACGCCGTGCGAGGTGAGCGCCCCCGCGATGACGGCGCCGGGGATGGTGAGCGTGGGCACGAGATCGTCGCCGAAATACCGGCGATACTTGCGGTACAGCGCGTCCTTCGCGAACGGAATGAAGGGCCGCCACCACCACTGCACGTCGTGGTTGCCGGGGCAGACATACACGGGGGCCGTCGCGGCGGCGGCGTTGACGAACGCGCGGGCGCGCTGGAACTCGCCGTGCCGCGCGCGCTGGGAGAGATCGCCCGCCACCACCACGGCGTCGGGCCGCAGGTCGGGAATCATGCGCTCGAGCGCTTCGATCTGGCGGATGTCGGCCAGGCCGCCGAAGTGCAGGTCCGCGATATGGAGGAGCTGGACGGTCATCAGTTGTCCATCTGCACGGTGTAGGTCAGCGTCGCCTCCCCGCCGGCCGGCACCGACACCCGGAACCGCACGTCGAACGCCGAGAGCTTCTCGGCCGGCGCGCTGCTCTCCACAATGCGCCACTCGCCGTAGCGCGTCTCGCGCACGTCCACCGTGACGGTCTCCGCCTTGGCGTTCGTCACCGTCACCCGGAACGCTGCCGTGACGCGCCGGCGGGCGGGGCGGCCGCGCTGCGCGGGCTGGAGCTGCTCCACGCGGTAGTCGGTCTGCACCCGCTCGGCCGTGAGGTCGAACGCGTCGCCCGATGGCACACGCACGTCCTTGCCGGGGGCCGTGTGGCCGATGGCGGCCTCGCCCACGAGCTGCACGCGGGCGCCCGAGTCCGGCTGGTAGAGCTGCACCGTGCCGGCCGGGAGCGGCCGGTCGCCGAACCCGCTGCCACGCGCGCGCTTGATCGTGTACCACACCTGCACCGCGATCTGGTTGGGCTCGGTCGGGCCGCCGCCGTAGTAGCCGCGCCAGGGCAGCGCACCGGGAACGACGAGCTCCTGGGTCACCGGCGCGCTGGCGCGCGGGAAGAGCGCCGTGGTCACGGGCACGCCGGGCTCGAGGGATATGCGGCCGGGGAGCTGGTAGACGTGGGTCTCGCCCACGGCCTCCTCGGCGGCATAGCCCTCACGGGCGGCCATCCCCACGACGCCGGCTTCCATCATCGGCGCCTCCGGCGCGTAGCGCCGGGCCGCGCGGGCGCGCGCGACTGAGCCTGCCACTAGCTGCACGTCGGCCGTGTCCACACGCAGCTCCTGCGATGTCACCGTCGCCGCGCCCGTCACGGACGCGGTGCGGCCCAGCAGCGCGACCTGGTAGACGGCTTCCCACGTCGCCCCCTGGCCCACGAACGCGAGCTCGGTCCGCGGCCGGTTCCTGGCAGCGTCCAGGACGACCGACGCCTCCGGGGTCGTCCGCACGACGTCGGCCGGGAACAAGGGCTCGCCCGGGTCGCCGAGCAACAGCCGGCCGTCGGGTAAGCGGTACTGCGGCGGGTCGACGCGCAGGACGGTCGCGCGCACCGTGTCGCCCTTAGCACGGACGAACGACATGGTCTGGCCGACCGCGCGTGCCAGCGCGTCGGCGCGGGCGCTGGGGGGCCGCAGCGTCGCCGAGACCACGGTGACCGCCGTGTCGGGCGAGAACAGCGTCGCGGGGTCGAGCCCCTCGATCCGGAGGGTGACCCGGTTCTGCCCCCGCTGCAGGGCCTGGGGCAAGGTCTGTCGTACCACGACCCGGCCGTCGCGATAGATCGAGACAGAGGTCTGGGCCGCGGTGGGGGCGGCGAGGGCGAGGGGAAGCAGGAGCCAGATGCGGCTCATTGCCTGGCGTCCATCTGCAGGGTGTAGGTCAGGGTCGCAGTCCCGCCGGCGGGCACGGTGACGCGGAACCGCACGTCGGAGTCGGAGAGCTGCTCGGCCGGCGCGCTGCTCGCGAGCACCTTCAGCGGTGCCGGGCGACCGTCATAGACGTTGACCGTCACGGCTTCGCGCTTCGCGTTGGTGAGGGTGACCTCAAAGGAGAGGATGTCGCGACTCCCGCCGGGGAGGCCGGGTCGTCGCGGCGGCAGCGTCTCCCGCTGATGGTCGGTCTGCTGGCGCTCCGCCCCCACGTCGAACGCCTGGCCGGTGAGGAGCTGGAGGTCACGCCCGGCGGGCGTGTGCCCAACGGTGGCCTCGCCGACGAGCAGCACCCGCCCGGCCGCGTCGCGCTCGTACAGCTGGACCGTGCCCGCCGGCAGGGGCCGGTCGCCGAACGGCGTCCCGCGACCCCGGCTCAGCGTGTACCAGACTTCAACCGGGACGCGGCCCGTGGCCGGGGCAGCCGGCCGGCCTCGGTCGGACGGCGCGCCGGGTACCACCAGCTCGCGGGCCACTGTCGCCCCCCCGGGCGGGAACAGCGCCACGCTCACCGGTGCCCCCGCCTCCAGACTAACGCGGCCCGGCAGATCGTAGACGTGGGTCTCGCCGACATTCTGCTCTCGAGCGAATCCGGAACCGGTGGACACGACGCCGGAAACCCCCATTCGATCCTGCGGCCGATAGTCCGGGACGGGCATCCCGTGCCGCACCTGTGAGATCCGGCCCGCCACGAGCTGGACCTCAGTGGAATCCACCCGCCCCGCGCCCCACCGCAGGGTGGCCGTGCCGGACACCATGGACCCGCGGTCGGCGACCACGAGCTGGTACAGCGCCTCCCACGTAGCCCCCTGCGTCACGTAGGCCAGCTCCGCACGAGGCCGCGCCCGCTTGGCCTCGAGGACCAGCACGACCTCCGGGCTGCTGCGCACCACGTCGGCCGGAAACAGCGGCTGCCCGAAGTGCGCCAGCATCAGGCTGCCGTTGGGCAAGCGAAACTGGGGCGGCTCGGCATGGAGCACTGTAGCCGTGATCGTATCGCCGCCGGCAAGCACGAAGGGAAGGGTGCGGCCCACCGAGCGCTCCAGCGCCTCCGCCTGCGTCGTGGCCGGTCGGACCTCTGCCGATACGATCGCCACGTCGGCATCCGGCGAGAACAGTGTCGGCGTATCGAGCCGCTCCAGCGGGAGTCTCACAGTATTGTGACCCTTCGCGAGCGCTTGCGGCAGCGTCAGGCGGATGACCGCGCGCCCGTCGCTGTAGATCGACACCGAAGTCTGAGCCGCCGCGGGAGCGGCGAGGGCGAGCGGGAACGCGAGCCAGACCGCGCCAATTGAAGGCAGTCCAAAGGACATGGGTTTCACTGAGACCTGAGAACTGACGACTGACGACTGCCTCATTTGAACCACTCCCACGCTACCCGTCTGGCAATGAGAGACGTCAGAACGTACCACATCAGCACCGCGCCCGCCCCGACCCAGCGCGCCGTGGGATCGGCCGGGAGCCGGAAGGCAAAGTACAGACCGAGCGGCAGTGTGGTGCCCATCGCTGCCCAGCGCCCGATCCGCGCCGCGCGGCGCCGCAGGCGGCGCGAGCACGCGGCGCACAGCCCTCCGACGGGGATCCCCGGCGTCGGCTCCCCGCATTTCGCGCACAGGTGGCTGGTGCTAGAGCCGCCGGGCCACGGCGCGGGCGAACTCGGCTGTCGAAGCACTGCCCCCCAGGTCCCTGGTCCGCACGTTGTCGCCTACGATCGTGGTCTCGACGGCGCGCTCCAGGCGCCGCGCCGCCTCGAGCTCCCCCACGTGCCCCAGCATCAGCGCGGCGGCGAGGAGCTGCGCCGCGGGGTTCGCCACCCCCCGCCCCGCGATGTCGGGCGCGGACCCGTGTACCGGCTCGAAGATCGCCGCGTCGGGTCCAATGTTGGCGGCGGGCGCGAGCCCCAGCCCACCCACCAGTCCGGCCGCCTCGTCGGACAGGATGTCACCGAACAGGTTGGTCGTCACGATCACGTCGAACTGCGTGGGGTCGAGCACGAGCTGCATCGCTGTGTTGTCCACGATCTTCTCGTCGCACGCGACCTGCCCCACGTAGTCGCCCGCCACCTGCCGGCCGGTCTCGAGGAACAACCCCGATGTCGCCTTCAGGATGTTCGCCTTGTGAACGATGGTGACCTTCTTGCGGCCATGTGATTTCGCGTACTCGAAGGCGAAGCGGCACACCCGCCGGCATCCCTCGCGCGTCATGACCGACATCGTCTGGGCGACCGCTTTCGGGTCGTCGCCCACCTTGAACGTGTGGTCCAGCCCGACGTAGAGACCCTCGGTGTTCTCGCGGATGATGACGAGGTCCACGCCGGAGTAGCGGCCGCCGGGGACGATGGTGCGCGTGGGACGGACGTTGGCGTACAGGTCGAAGGTCTGCCGCAGCATCACGTTGACCGAGCGGTAGCCGCCGCCCACCGGGGTCGTGAGCGGGCCTTTGAGCGCGAGCCGGGTGCGGCGAATGCTGTCGAGCGTGGCGTTGGGGAGCGGCGTACCGGTCTTCTCGACCGCGGCCATGCCGGCCACCTGCTCGTCCCAGTCGAACGTCGTCCCCAGGGCCGCGAGCACCTCGCGTGTCGCCGCGGTGATTTCGGCGCCGATCCCGTCGCCCGGGATGAGCGTTGCTTCCCGCGTCACGGCAGGCCGGGCGTCAGGGCTTTCACCGCCCGCGTCAGCGCGGTCCAGGGATCCTCGCCCTCACCACGTGCGACCGTGTAGAAACCGATCTTGCCGAGCCGCGCGTCCACCATGACGACGGTCAATTCCGCGGTGGCGATGGGTGGCGGACCGCCCGTCTTCGCCACGCGATACACCAGCGCCGCCGGCACCAGGGCGTACCGCCCCGTCCCCGCCAGCGCCGTGAGGGTGCGCATTTGGCTGCGCAGGGGGTCGGGCACGTCGGTCATCCCCTCAGCCCGCAGCAGCGACGTCCCCATCTGGTCGGGATGGGTCGCGATGCCGGCGCCGCGCCGGGCCGCGCGCCGTAGCTCGTCGGGCAGGACCCAGGTCACCTCCGGCGCCCGGGCCCGCAGCAGCTCGCCGATCACGCTGTCGGCCTTCGCGAGGGACGTGCTCCGCGGCGAGAGCAGCTGCTCCCACCGCAGCGAGTCCTCGGCGGCCACGAGCGTCAGCGGCAGCACGCCCACCCGCTGGCCCGCGAGCCCGGCGGTGGGGAGCGGCGCGGTCGGCGCGGGTGCGGCGTCTTCGGTGTCGGGGTTGCCGCCGCACGCGAGGACCGCGCACAGCGCGACGCACCAGGCGCTGCGCACTAAGTGTTTGTTTCCCAATGGATTAGTCACGGCGGGCAATATCGCCCGGGCGCGGAGAGATTTCAAGAAGCGAGCGTCAGCCCGCCGTCCACCACGATCACCTGCCCCGTGATGTGCCGCGCCGCTTCGCCGCACAGGAACACGATGACGCGCGACACGTCTTCGGGCTCGGCCACGCGTCCCAGTAGCGACTCGTGCTCGGCCCGCTCCAGGACCTCGCGCGGCAGTCGCGCGAGCATCTCGGTCTTGACGAAGCCCGGCGCCACGGCGTTGACGTTCACGTTGGCGGAGCCGAGATCCACGGCGGCCGACTTGGTGAGCCCGATGAGCGCCGCCTTGCTCGCTGCGTAGTTGGCGACGCCGAACCCCGGGCGGAAGGCCTGGTGGCTCGCGATGTTCACGATCTTGCCGAAACGCTGGGCGCGCATGTACTGCGACACCGCCTGGATGCAGTTGAACGCGCCGGTGACGTTGGTGTCCATCACCTCCTGCCAGGCGGCGGACGACAGGCGCCACAAAGCGCCGTCGTGCGTGACCCCTGCATTGTTCACCAGGCAATGCACGCCGCCCAGCCGCTCGCGCGCCTCCGTGACGAACCGCTCCACCTGCGCGCGGTCGCGCACGTCGCACTTCACCGAGAAGCACGCCACCCCGAGGCCGGTGATGGCGGCCTCCGTGAGCAGCGCCTGCGCGCCGATGTCCCGTCCGGGGAGATCGAGGTAGTTGAAGCCGACGGCGGCGCCGCGTTGCGCGAACTCGAGGCAGATGGCGCGGCCCAAGCCGGAGGCGCCACCGGTGACCAGGGCGACGCGACCCTGGAGGGCCTCCTGGACGCGCCGCGGCGCGGGCCGCGGCTGCGGTACGGCAACCGTCGCCGGGGCCGGTCCCTCACGAGCGCTCACCGACCACGAGTTAGGTGTCAAGCGTTTCGAACCTATGTTCGAAATTGATCATCGGCAAGACTGGCCGTAACTTGGCCCGCATGAGACGCCTCCCCGCCGTGCTCGTCTGGGGCGCGATCGCCGTCCTCGGGGCCACCGCGTTCGGGGTTCTCGCGCTGTCGCGGGGCGAAGCGATCAGCGCCGCCTGGCTGCTCACGGCCGGCGTGTGCACCTATGTGATCGCCTACCGCTTCTACTCCAAGTTCTTGGCGCAGCGCGTGTTCGGCCTCGACCCGCGGCGCGCCACGCCCGCCGAGCGGCTCAACAACGGGCGCGACTTCGTGCCGACCAACCGCTGGGTGCTGTTTGGGCATCACTTCGCGGCCGTGGCGGGCGCGGGTCCGCTCGTCGGACCGGTGCTCGCCGCCCAGTTCGGCTTCCTGCCGGGCACGCTGTGGCTGGTGATCGGCGTGGTGCTGGGCGGCGCGGTGCAGGACTTCACCATCCTGTTCTGCTCGCTGCGGCGCGACGGCAAGTCGCTCGGCCAGATGGCCAAGGAGGAGGTCAACAGCGTCGCCGGATTCACCGGCATGCTGGCGGTGCTGTTCATCATGGTGATCCTGCTCGCCGTGCTGGCGCTGATCGTGGTGAACGCGCTGCGCGACAGCCCCTGGGGATTGTTCACCATCGCGTGCACGGTCCCGATCGCGCTGCTGATGGGGTGGTGGATGAAGGTGTGGCGGCCGGGCCGGGTGGCCGAGACGTCCGTGGCGGGCGCCGGGCTGCTCCTCCTGGCGCTGGTCGGCGGCGGGTGGGTCGCGGGGCGGCCGGATCTCGCGGCCGCGTTCACCCACAGCGGCACGACCCTGACCTGGATGATGATGGCCTACGGGTTCGTCGCGTCGGTGCTGCCCGTGTGGGTGCTGCTGTGCCCGCGCGACTACCTGTCCACGTTCCTCAAGATCACCACGGTGCTCGTGCTGGGGCTGGCGATCCTGCTCGTGCTGCCGCCGCTCAAGATGCCGGCGCTCACCCCGTTCGCCACGCTGGGCGAGGGCCCGGTGTTCGCGGGCAAGCTGTTCCCCTTCGCGTTCATCACGATCGCGTGCGGGGCGATCTCGGGATTTCATTCGCTGGTCGCGTCCGGGACGACCCCCAAGATGATCGCCCGCGAGACCGACGCACGCATGATCGGCTACGGCGCGATGCTGATGGAGTCGTTCGTCGGGATCACCGCGATGATCGCCGCCTGCACGCTGGACCCGGGCGTGTACTTCGCCATGAACACGACGCCCGCCTCGCTGGCCCGCGCGTCGGAGGTGCTCGGCGCCGCGGGCTTCGTCGTAACCCCGGACCGGATGCAGGCGCTCGCCGCGCAGGTGGGCGAGCAGACGCTGGTCGGCCGCACCGGCGGGGCGCCGTCGCTCGCGGTGGGGATGGCGCAGATCTTCTCGGGGGTGGCCCTCGCCTTCAAAACCAAGACTCTCACCGCCCTGTGGTATCACTTCGCCATGATGTTCGAGGCGCTGTTCATCCTCACCACGATCGACACGGGGACCCGGGTGGGACGCTTCATGCTCCAGGAGATCCTGGGCCATGCCTGGCCCCGGTTCGGCGAGACCTCGTGGTATCCCAGCATCATCGCCTCGAGCGCGCTCGTCGTGGCGGCGTGGGGCTACTTCCTGTACCAGGGGGTGGTGGATCCGCTGGGCGGGATCAACTCGCTGTGGCCGCTGTTCGGGATCTCGAACCAGCTGCTCGCCGCGGTGGCACTGTGCGTCGGGACCACGATCCTGATCAAGATGGGCCGGCAGCGCTACGCCTGGGTCACGCTGGTTCCGCTGGCCTGGCTGGTGATCGTGACGATGACCGCGGGGTGGCAGAAGGTGTTCTCGAACGATCCGCGGCTCGGCTTTCTCGCCCATGCCGCGTCGCTCGCGGGCTCGAGCGACGCCAGCGCCGCCCGCGTGATCTTCAACGACCGCCTCAATACCTTCGTGGCGCTGTTGTTCATGTCGGTCGTCGCGCTCGTCGTCGTCGCGTCGGTGCGGGAATGGTGGGCGGTCTTGTCGCGGCGGAAGCCGGCCAGAGTCAACGAGGCGCCGTATGTCGAGACGATTACGGTCCTACCGTAACCATCGCCGTCGCCTTGAGCGGCCCGCTCATCGTGGTCACCATCCCCGTGATCCGATACGTCCCGGGCGGGAGCCGATCCTCGAAGCGCTCCGGATATGCGAGCGCCGCGCCCGGGGCGACGGTCTCGTCGCCCAGCATCTGGATGAACCCTCTGTCCGCCGACCACTGCCAGACGGTCCGCCCTCCGGCGTCTTGGAAGGTGAAGTCGTAGCGCTGGCCGGAGGAGAAGTGCAGCGTGACCGGCTGTCCTCCATCGTTGGTGGCGGTCAGCGTGAGGGCGATCGGCTCCCCCGGCGCATAGCGCGGCTTGTCGGTGGCGAGCGAAACGGTGAGCTGGGCGTCGGGCATGGCGGTCCGCGCCTCCTGCGGGACGGCGGGCTGGTTGGTGCACGCGGCCGCGGCGAGCGCCGCAGCTGCGCGGCACAAGACGGACATCCGGATCATCGAGGCCTCCCCTGGTCGAAGCAGCGCCCTATGAACGCGACGCGCCCCGGGGTTCCGGGGCGCGTCCCGCCGAACCCGTCGGATTTCAGTAGCTCGTGAACAGCAGCTTGTTCGGCGTCCCGTTGTTCCGGCTCCGCCTGTGCAGGGTGATGACGCCGGTGGTGGCGTTGACTGTGATCGCGCTCGCCACCGCCGCCGACGTCGCGCTTGGATTCCCCTGCAGGTAGAGCGCGGCGACGCCAGCCACATGCGGCGTGGCCATTGAGGTGCCGCTGATCGTCTTGGTCGTGCTGTTGTTGCTCCCGATCCACGCCGAGGTGATGCTCACTCCGGGCGCCAGCAGGTCCACGCACGTGCCGTAGTTCGAGAACGAGGCCTCTTTGTCGGTGATGTCTGTGGCGCCGACGGTTAGTGCGGCCCCGACGCTGGCCGGGCTCACGTTGCAGGCATTCTGGGGGATGCCGAAGATGTTGCCGTTGCCGGCGGCGATGGCGTAGGTGACACCATCGTTGATCGAGTTCGTGACCGCCGTGTTCAGCGCCGTGTTGAGGCTCCCGCCCAGGCTCATGTTGGCGACCGCTGGGGCGCCAGCGGCGTGGTCTCCTGTGACGAAATCCACACCCGCGATCACTTGCGAGTTGGTGCCGCTGCCCGAGCAGTTGAGGACGCGGACCGCCTTGAGGGTCACGTTCTTCGCGACACCGTAGGCCGTGCCGCCGACGGTCCCGGCCACGTGCGTCCCGTGCCCGTGGCAGTCGATGCCGTTCCCGAGGAGCGCGTCGTAGCCGACGCTCGCGCGGCCGCCGAAATCGGTGTGCGAGATCAGGATTCCGGTGTCGATGATGTACGCCGTGACGCCGCTGCCGGTGTTGTTGTAGGTGAAGCTGGCCGAAAGCTGCTTTGTGGGCTGATCGATCCGGTCCAAGCCCCAGGAGGGCGGATTGAGCTGGGTGGTGAACAGCTCCACCTCGGCATCCTGCTCGATGTAGGCGACACTCGACAGGCGCTGGAGCACCGGGACCACCGCGTCGGGGAGGTCCGCCGCGAACCCCCGAATGGCGTGCTGATAGGTGAAGCGCAGCGTGCCGCCGTAGGTGCTCACCAGCCGCTGCGCGACGGCCGGCACATCGGCCACGTCGCCCCGAAAGACCACGATGTAGCGGCCCGGGATGGTGCGGCTCGATGCCGCTTCGTCCGGTCCTGCCGGGGTCGTGGCGTCCCGGCAGGCAACCGTCCCCACGACCCCCACTCCGAGCATGACGCCTAGGATCCGCTTCATCGGGTCTCTCCTCTGGCCAGCGGTGACCGATTGGGGCGCACGCTCAAACTAGGGACGTCGTCGCACCCGTCAAGAGCGGCAACCCGGGGTCCTCCGTTTCCTCGTTTCCCGCTTCTCGTTTCCCGTCACTCCCCCACCGTCGCTATGCACTCGATCTCGACCCTCGCGCCGAACGCGAGCCCGCTCCCCGCTATCGTCGAGCGCGCCGGCGGGTCCTTGGGGAAGTAGCTCCGGTACACGTCGTTCATCCTGGCATAGTCCCGCATGTCCACCAGGAACACGGTGCACTTGAACACACGATCGAGCGAGCTCCCAGCCAGCTCGAGCACCCCCTTGATGTTCTCGAGGGTCTGCCGCGTCTGTCCGACGATCCCCGTGTCGGCGAGCTGCCCAGTGGGCAGGATCCCGATCTGGCCCGCCAGGTACAGCACGTTGCCGACTTTGACCGCGGCGGAGAACGGCAGGCCCGTGAGGCCTCCGGGGACTGGGATCGGCACGACCTCGTGGCGCTGCGCCCGTGCCGGGGCGACGCACAGGGCGATGAGGAACGGGACGGCAACGAGGACGCTGGTGCGCATGCGGATCTCCTCATGGAAAATGGGCGGGCTCGCGGGATCGGGGGCTGCGGCAGCCACGGTTGTCGAGGAAGCCTACGCACCCAGGCCGAGACCCCAGCGAATCAGGGTGACGGGGAGCCCGCCGTAGCGCAGCACCGCCTCGTGGAAGCGGCGCAGGGTGAATTCCCCCCCGCTCGCCACGCGGAAGTCGTCGCGCAGGCGCAGCAGCTCGCGGCGTCCCACGGCGTAGCACAGCTGGTAGACGGGCCACGCGCAGTAGCGGCGCACCTCCGCTTCGGCGTTGCCGCGACTCAGGTGCAGCGTGTCCACCATCTGGTCCACCGCCTGCGCGAAGGTCAGGCCGCGGGTGTGCAACCCCACGTCGAGCAGGACCCGCATGGCACGCCACAGCAGGTGCACGCGCTGGAAGAATCGCTCCTCCTCCGAGCGGTAGAACCCTTCCTCGGCCATCATGTCCTCGCAGTACAACGCCCAGCCCTCGACCGTGAGCGGCGTCCAGAGGTTCTTGCGGACCTCCGACGGCTGCGCCTGCGCGTGCACGAGATGCAGGTGGTGGCCGGGATAGCCCTCGTGCAGCGCCGTGGCGGCGATCTCGTGCCGGCAGTGGTCCCGCAACCGGCGCTCCCGGTCGGCCGGCGCGAGCCGCTCGTCGGGCACCGTCACGTAGAACCAGCCGGTACGGTCGCGCGAGTAGGGTCCCGGGCTGTCGTAGGCGGCGAACGGGATCATGGGCCGCATGAACGCGGGGGTCGGCACGACGCTCAGCGGGGCGTCGGGGATGGGGGCGAGCCCGCGCTCGGCCACGAAATCGCGCGCCCGCACCATCTCCTCCGCGTAGGCGCCGACCAATCCGCCGGCGTCGGGATGGTCGGCCCGCAGCCGCTCGGCCAGTCCGGCCCAGTCCGAGCCGGCGTCGAGCCGCCGCGCCCGCTCGGCCAGATCGCGCTCGACTTCCTCCTTGAGCCGGTGCCCATAGCGCCACAGCTCGGGGGCGGTGTCCCGCAGCGCGTGCTCGTAGTGCAGCCGGAAGTTGAACCCCTCTTCGCCCAGCGCGAAATGCTCGGAGCCCGTGTCGCGCCAGCGCTCCAGGTCGCCGCGGAAGGCCGCGAGGGCGGCCAGGGCCGGATCGCCCGCGGCCGACACGCGCGGCGCCTGGGCCGGCGCGGCCGCCCCGGCGACCGCGACGGCCTCCCGCACCAGCGCCAGCCCACCGTCCATGGATTGCAGCGCGGTCTCGGCGAACATCGCGACCGGCTCGACGAGCGACGCCCGGGCGTCGTCCAGCAGCCGGGGCACGTCCTCGAGCCGCCCCGCCACCGCGACGGCACGATCCTCGGGGCCGCGATCGCGTCGCTGCAATAGCGTATGCAGCCCGCCCAGCAGATGCGACAGCCAGAAGTCGGGGTCGCGCGCCTGCGGGCGCTCGTGCTCGAAGCGGCGCACGGTGACCCGCGCGTCGTCGAGCAGCGCCGTCCGGTCGATCTCCTCCTCGGTCTCCTCGACCCCGGCGTCCTCGAGGGCGGCGGCGATGGCCTTGAGGGCGGCGAGGTGGGACGCGAGGTCGTCGGGGCTGTAGCGCCCGTAGCGATCGTCGTAGGCGGTCACCCCCGCCTGCGTGGCCGCCACGGGATCGAAATGCCACCGGAGATCGAGGTACGAGCGCGTCAGGTCGCGCAGCGGCCCGTCGGTCACACGGCCCCTCGCACCAGGCGGTGGCACTCCTCGTCGGTCAGCGTGTGATCGGTCCGCTTGGCCGTCTCGAACAGCACGCGGCACGCCTGCTCGTCGTCGGCGTCGTAGCCGTGCGTGGCGAGCCAGTACTTCACGTTGGACAATCCCGACACGGGCGAGATCTCGATCTTCTGCTCGAGCCCCAGCTCCTCCGCCGGCACCGAGCTGTACACCCGGTTGGCGAGCCAGTCGTGGCCCTTCTTCTTGGCCTTGATGATCGCGGCGGCGTGGACCCCGGTGCCGGTGCGGAAGGCGTCGCTGCCGATCACTGGGTAGTTCACGGGAACCGGCACGCCGACCGCGTCGGCGACGAGGCGGCAGTACTCGGGGAGCTTGGCCAGATCGTGCCGGTGGGCGCCCAGCAGCTTGAGGTTCACGATGAGGAGATCCATCTCGGCGTTGCCGACCCGCTCGCCGATACCCAGCGCCGTGGCGTGCACCCGGTCCACGCCAGCCTCGATCGCCGCGAGGCAGTTGATGAGACCCATCCCCCGGTCACGGTGCCCGTGCCAGTCGATCTTGACGGGCTTTCCGCCCACCACCTCCCGCTTGATGAACGCGACGAGGGCCTTCACACCATCGGGCGTGGCATGCCCCACGGTGTCGGCGAGGCAGATCCGCGTGGCGCCGCAGTCGATGGCCGCGCCGTACAGCGCCTTCAGCGTCTCGGGCCGCGCGCGGGTCGTGTCCTCGGTGACGTACATGACGGGCAGCCCGTGCTTCACGGCGAACGTCACGGCCTCTTCGGTGGCGCGGAGGATGTGGTCGAGAGTCCAGTCCTCGGCGTACTGGCGGATGGGCGAGGAGCCGATGAACGTCGCCGCCTCGATCGGGATCCCCACTTCCTCGGCGATGCGGACCACCGGCTCCACGTCGGCGATCACCGTGCGGGCCGCGCAGTTCGGGAAGATCGGCAGTTTGTGGTCGCGGATCTCCTTCGCGAGCGCGCGCACCTGCTCCACCGCCCGCGGCCCGCCGCCCGGCAGCCCGATGTCGGCGGCGACGATGCCCAGCTCGGCCATCAGGTGCAGCAGGCGGCGCTTCACGTCGAGCGAGGGATCGCGCACCGAGGGCGACTGGAGGCCGTCGCGCAGCGTCTCGTCGTTCAGGTCCACCCGCGCGGTGGTCCAGTCGAACGCGGCGGCGGTGCGGTTCCAGTCGTAGATCAGGTCGCGCTCATCCATCGGGACTAGTGTCGCCATCTTCATGGTGGGGGTCAAGCGACGGCGCCGCTAGCCGAGCTTGCGGTACACCGTGCCGATGTAGTCCACGAAATCGGGCTTGAGTCCCTGCGTACGGATCAGCGTCTGGATCTGCGCCCGATGGTGGATCGAGTGATAGTTCAGCTGCAGGGCGATGTCCTTGAGCTGCGCCGCCCACGCTCTACCGTCGTGCCCGATGAACCTCACGTCCGCGGCGAGGTCCGCTTCGTCCTTGCTTCCGAGGAAGTCGATCCACGCCTGCAGGCTCGTGTTCCACTCCTCCTCGAGGCGGTCCAATGAGTAGACGGGGTCCCACCAGTCCAGCTGCGGATCCCGCGGATACTGGACGATCCGCGCCAGCCACTTGTTCTGTGAGTTGATGAGATGACTGAAAAACCGGATGGCCGCCGCCTGGTCGGGGAGCTGCCGGATCTTGACCAGGACTTTCCGGTTCACCCGATCGTTGAACCGGAACGTGTCGATGAGATACTGCCGCATCTCCATGAGCGCGCCTCCAGTGGCGGAGCGATGTGCCAAGATAACCCCTTGCGACCCGACCTTCGGCTCCTCTACTTGAATCGCATCATGGACGCGATCATCGCGCAGTTGTCGAACGATCCGCGCATCCGCGCCGCGCGCCGCAGCATCGAGCGCGCCGACGATGTGACGTTGGCGCGCCAGGTCGAGCTGTCGGGGCTCGCCGCGCCGACGGGGGCCGAGGCGCGGCGGGCGGGTCGCGTGGCCGAGCTGTTCCGCGAAGCGGGGCTGAGCGACGTCGGCTTCGACCAAGCCGGCAACGTGCTGGGGCTGCGCCCGGCCCGGAACGGTGCGGGGGGGGCGGGGGGGGGCGGGGGGAGGGGGGGGGGGGGACGGGGACGACCGGGCTCCCGTCATTCTCTCGGCGCACCTCGACACCGTGTTCGGGCCCGAGGTGGACGTGCGGGTCGAGCGCCGCGGCGCCCGGCTGCGGGGACCCGGAATCTCGGACAACGCGCGCGGCCTGACGGCGCTGATCACCGTCGCGGAGGCGCTGGCGCGCGAGCGAGTCCACACCGCGCACCC
>CAZVSO010000062.1:6800-15220 GCA_964629425.1 uncultured Gemmatimonadaceae bacterium | reverse complement strand
GGCGGCTGAATCTGAACCCCCTGAGGGCCCGCGGTTTCGACGGCGCCGGCGTCCGCATCGCCGTGCTCGACGCCGGCTTCAACACGCTGCACCCTGCCTTCGCCGGCGTGACCGTGGCTGCCCGTCGCGATTTCGTGTTCGACGACTCCGTGGTTCACGACGAGCCGAACGATGCCCCCGGCGCCGAGTTCCACGGCACCGCGGTGTGGTCCCTGTTCGCGGCGGACGTCCCCGGCCGGCTGCGCGGCGTGGCGCCGGCGGCGACCTATCTCCTCGCGAAGACCGAAGACATCCGCTCGGAGACGCCGCTCGAAGAGGACAACTACGTCGCGGCGCTCGAGTGGGCCGACTCGATCGGGGTGGACGTCGTGTCGTCCAGCCTGGCCTACCTGATCTTCGACCCGCCGTTCCCGTCCTACGGGCCGTCCGACCTGACGGGCGACATCGCGGTCACCACCGCCGCCGTGGACCTGGCCGCCCAGCGCGGGATCCTCGTGGTGACGGCCGCGGGCAACACCGGCCCGGCCGCGCGAACCATCTGGACCCCGGCGGACGCGGACTCCGCTCTCGCGGTGGGGGCTGAAGATTCGCTCGGCACGATCGCAGATTTTTCCTCGCGCGGCCCCACGGCCGACGGCCGGCTCAAGCCCGATCTCACCGCGCCGGGCGTGGACGTGTGTGCGCTGGTCGGCTCGGGAGTGCAGCGCCTGGCGGGCACGTCGTTCGCGACGCCGCTCATCGCCGCCACCGCCGCGCTCATCACGCAGGCCCACCCCGCGCTCGACCCGGTCGCCGTCGCCGACGCGCTGAGACGCTCCGGATCCAATCGGGAGGCGCCCGATGCGATCATGGGCTGGGGACGCCCCGACGGCGCGGCCGCGGCGGTGTTCCCGCTCGGCGTCACGCCCCTGGAGCCGGTGGATAGCGTCCTCGCCTCCGTGACCCCGGTGTTCCGCTGGACCGTGGGCACCGTGCCGGCCTTCGCCCGGCCCGTCGCCTTCCGCCTCCGCATCGCTCGCGACTCGACGCTGGGCTCGCTGGTGTTCGACTCCGGTCTGGTCGAGGCGGAGCAGCACGCGCCGGGCCTCCTGTTCAAGCCCGGTCTCCCGCTGTTCTGGCGCGTGGACGCCCGCGCCGCCTCCGGCGAAACCGCGACGACCGGCACGATCGGGGTGGCCGTGCCGGCGTGGGCCAGGCTCCTCACCTTCAACGACCCCCAGGGGGTGTCGACCGACGATCCCCAGCCGACGTTCGTCTGGCGACCGTCGGGCGTCGCGAGCCCACCCGGCCCGTTCCGCTACGACCTGTTCGTGCGGCGCGCGTCCGCACCCGAGCCGGTGGCGAGCTACGCCGGACTCAGCGACACGAGCTTCACCCTCCCCGCGCCGCTGGACCGCGGGACGACGTACCGGTGGGGCCTGATCGTGCACGCCGCGGCGGACACGACCGTCGTGTCGAGCGCGGGCCCGTTCCTGGTGCTCGATCCGTCGGCGCCACCGGCCACGCTGCTGTATCAGAACTTCCCGAACCCCTTCCCCACCGACGGTCGGGCCGAGACGTGCATCTGGTTCGACCTCGCCGCCGGTGCGACGGTGGAGCTCGACATCCTCGATCTGCGGGGCAACCTCGTGCGACGGCTCGCGCCCGGCCCCGGCCTGCCCAGTTTCCTGGCCGCGGGTCGGTATGGGCGGGGCCCGGCCGGCGGCCCCACCTGCGATCCCCGACTGGCATGGGACGGCACGACCGCCGATGGCCGGATCGTGCCGGCAGGCGTCTATTTGTTCAAGTTCAAGACAGGCGGCGTCACCCGGTTCCGGCGCATCGTGTTCCGTGGCCGGGATCCCTAGCGGCAGTCCCGAGCGCTTGCGCGGATCGCGCGTCGCTCCGATATAGAAGCGTCTGACGGCAGGCCTCACGCTCCTTCACTCAGGCGAACCCGGTTGGAACGGCTCTAACGCATGGAACTCGTGACCGTCGGCACCGGCACCGTCGCGCCGTCCGCCACCCGCACGGCGCCCTGTCATTGGGTGGGACGCGGAGCGCGGCAGGTGCTGCTCGACTGCGGGCCCGGATCCCTGCACCGCATGGCGGGCTTCGGCCTCCCCTGGCAGGACGTGACGCACGTCGTCCTGTCGCACTTCCACCCCGACCATTACGCCGAGCTGCCCCTGCTGGTGTACGCGCTCAAGCACACGTCGCCCGCCCCGCGGCGCGAGCCGCTCCTGATCCTCGGCCCGCCCGGCGTCGTGCGGCTGGTCAAGGCGCTCGCCGAAGGATATGGCGGCTGGCTGCTCGACCCCGGCTTCCCCATCGGTATTCTCGACGTGCGGGACGGTGAGCCCTTCCCGCTCGACGGCGAGCTGAGCCTCGAGACGTTTCCGGTGCCTCACACCCCGGAGAGCGTGGCGCTCTCCCTGTCGGCGCCCGAAGGGCGGTTGGTCTATACCGGCGACACGGGACCCAGCACAGAGCTGGGGCGGTGGGCGGCCGGTTGCGACCTCCTGCTGGCCGAGTGCTCGCTCCCCGAGTCGGCCGCGGTGGACATCCACCTGACGCCCGAGCGAGCCGGCGATCTCGCCCAGGTGGCGCGGGCGCGGCGCCTCGTCTTGACGCACTTCTATCCGCCTGTCGAGAATACGGATCCGGCCCGCGCCGCCGCCGCCCGCTTCGATGGGCCGGTGACCGCGGCGCGCGACGGCGATCGGTTCACCATCGGAGGATAGAGCGGCGTGTTGATCGTGATGCGCCACGGCGCGACCGATGAGGAGATTCGGCGCGTGTGTGACGTGATCCAGGACATGGGCTACCAGGCCCGCCCGATGCCGGGCAAGCAGCGCACGGCCGTCGGCCTGGTGGGCAACGACGGGCGGGTCGAGGCGTCGCGTCTCGAAGGGCTGCCCGGCGTCCAGGAAGTCATCCACGTCAGCAAGCCGTACAAACAGGTGAGCCGCGAATGGCAGGAGGAGAACACCGTAGTTCGCCTGCCGGGGGGACTCGCGGTGGGCGGGAGCGAGGTGGTGGCGATCGCCGGCCCCTGCTCGGTGGAATCCGCACCGCAGATCCTCGAGACCGCGCGGCAGGTCCGCGAGGCGGGCGCCGTCATCCTGCGCGGAGGCGCGTGGAAGCCGCGGAGCTCGCCCTACAGCTTCCAGGGGCTCGGCCGCCCGGGGCTGCGGCTCCTGGCCCAGGCGCGCGCCGAGACCGGCCTGCTCATCTGCACCGAAGCGATGGATCCCGACGGCGTGGGCTGGGTCTCCGAGCTCGCCGACATCGTGCAGATCGGCGCCCGCAACATGCAGAATTTCTCGTTGCTCAAGGCCGCCGGCCGCTGCGGGAAGCCCGTGCTGCTCAAGCGCGGCATGGCGGCGACCGTGACCGAGCTGCTCCTGTCGGCTGAGTACCTGCTCGCCGAGGGCAACCCGGAGGTGATCCTGTGCGAGCGCGGGGTGCGGGGCTTCGACCCGTCCACGCGGTACCTGTTCGATCTGACGGCGATCCCGGTGGTGCACAAGCTGTCGCATCTGCCCATCGTCGCCGACCCCTCCCACGGCACCGGCCTCCGGGAGAGTGTCATTCCGATGGCGCGCGCGGCCGTCGCGGCGGGTGCGGACGGCATCATCGTAGAGGTGCATCCCGACCCGATCCGGGCGCTGTCCGACGGGGCGCAGAGCCTCTACCCCGAGCAGTTCGCGCAGCTCATGCGCGAGGTCCGCGTGATCGCGGAGGCCATTGGGCGGCGCATGGCGGAGCCCGCGCCGGTGGGCGCGTGAACTCGGGTCTGCTGGTCCTCCTCGCCCTCCAAGATCCCGGCCCCATCCTGGACCGCGCGAGCGCGGCGTACGCCACGGTGCGCACGCTCTCGGCCGACTTCGTGCAGGTCGTCGTGAACCCGCTGGTCGGCGGGCCCGACACCTCCCGCGGGCGCCTCTATCAGATGCGGCCCAACCACTTCGCCATGCGATTCAGCGACCCGCGCGGCGACCGCCTCGTGGCCGACGGCCGGTACTTCTGGGTGTACACGCCGAGCACCACGCCGGGGCAGGTGATCCGGGCGGGGATCCCCGACGGGGGCCCGACCGGGCCCAACCTGATCGGGCAGTTCGTCGAGGTGCCGCGCGAGCGATACCGGGCCCGCTACGTGCGCGCCGACTCGCTCGCGATGGGGTGGACCGACGTGGTGGCGCTCACGCCGCGGGCGGAAGACGGTCCGTGGAGCGACGCCGTGATCTGGGTGGACCGCAACGACGGCCTGCTGAGGCGTATCGAGATCGTCGAAGCGTCGGGGCAGCGCCGCACGATCGCGCTGCGCAACCTGAAGGTGAACTCCGGTGTCCCGACCGGCGAGCTTACGTTCTCCCCTCCGGCGGGAGTCCGGGTGGTAGATCGGTAGCGAGGGCTGCCGCGACCCGGGCTGCGGCGGCCTCCTCGAGCCCTCGCTTGCGCGCGAGCTGCAGCGCGGCCCGGCCCAGGTGGCGGTAGAGCTTCGCGTCGTCCACCGTCAGCGAGGCGAGGTGGCGGGCGAGCGTGTCGGCGTCCCCGCGCGCCACCGGCCCGGTGAGCGCCCCCGCCGGCCCGGTTGCACGCAGGTTCTCGAACGTCCCCTCCACCAGCGGGCGCAGCGCCGCCCAGGCCTCGGCCTCCGACAGCCCGGCGTGGCGCAGCAGCCGCTGGGCCACCGCCTCGACCACGACGAAATAGTTCGACGCAAACACCGCCCCGGCGTGATACACGGGCTTCTGCCGCGCGCTGATGCGGAACGGTCGCATGCCGAGATCGGCGGCCAGGCGCTCGGCCATTTCGACGGCCCGGGGCATCCCTTCCACCGACGCCCAGGCGCCCCGCAGCCGCTCCGGCGCCCGCTCGGGCTCCGAGATGGTCTGCAGCGGATGGAGTGAGCCCAGCGCCGCCCGGCTGGGCACGAGGGCGCCCAACGCTTCCTGTCCCTGCACCCCCGACAGGTGGAGCACGACATGCTCAGGCCCGATGCCGCCGGTCCGGGCCAGCAGCTCCGATAGCGGACGGATCGCGTCGTCCCGCACGGCGAAAACGACGACGCCCACCTGGGCGAGCCAGGCGGGCGGCACGTCGTCTGGGGCGACGGTGAGCTCGAGCGGAGGCGGCACCGGCTTGGGACGCCGGCCGTGGAGCATGACCGGGTAGCCCGCCCGACCCAGCGCCAGGGCGAGCCCGACGCCGGCCCGCCCGGGACCGATGATCCCGACGGACGGCGGCGCCCGGTCGATCACGCGCTAGTTGCGACTCGGCGCGGGGGGCTGGGCGGCGGCCAGCGCCAGCAGCTCCTGCGGCGTCCGGGCACGCCGGGCCAGCGCCAGCGCCTGCTGGATCTGCGGATCGTCGCCCATGCGCCGGCGCAGCTCGGCCGTGCGACCGAAGGTGTAGCGCGTGGCTTCGTATGCCAGCTCCTGCCCGCTCAGGCTGCGTGCGCCGGCCATGAGCTCCGCCGGCACCTCCACCCCCCGCGCCTTGAGGCGCCGCAGCACCTCGTCCACCATCGCGTCCGTCACGGGGAACGACGCATCGCGCAGCCGGTTGCTCCCCTTGAGCTCGAGGGCGTAGCTCGTCAGCACGTCCCGGAACACCGGGTACTTCGCTCCCAGGGCGCGGGCGAAGCTCCGCTCGGCCGTGGTGAACGTGTCACCCACCACGAAGATGTCGGGCCGGATGCCGCCACCACCGTACACGACCCGGCCGGCGTCCGTCCGGAACGCCTCGGTGGAATCGTGCGCGCTCGTGTCCCTCCCCCCCGCCGCCGCCGCGACCTGCACCACCTGCGCGTCTTCGGACGCGCTGGGACGCTGGATGGTCCGCCCGCTCGGGGTAAACCAGCGGGCGGTGGTGAGCTTGAGCGCCGTCTCGGACGACAGCTGGAACAGCGACTGCACGAGCCCTTTGCCGAAGGTCGGCGTGCCGATCAGGACCGCCCGGTCGTGGTCCTGGAGCGCGCCGGCGATGATCTCGGCCGCGCTGGCGGAGTAGCCGTTCGCCAGCACCACGACCGGCAGCTGCGGCCAGGCCTGCGGCTTGCCGTCCCGGTAACTGCGCGTACTCTGCCGGCTGCGTCCCCGGGTCCCCACGATCGGCTGCCCCACATCGAGGAATAGTTCGCTGACCGCGATGCCCTGGTCCAGCAGCCCGCCGGGATTGTTGCGCAGATCGAGAATCAGAGTCTTCATCCCCTGCCGCTGCAGGGTGTCGATCGCCTTGGACAGCTCGCGCGCCGAGGTCTCGCTCACGGTCGAGAGGAACACGAAACCCACCCGATCGTCGAGCATGGTCGCGACCTGGACGGAGCGGATGTGGATCGTGGCGCGGGTGACGCGGAAGATGATGGGCTGCTCCACGCCGACGCGGCGCACCGTCAGCTCTGCGGTCGTGCCCGCCTGCCCCCGCAGCTCCCGCACCGCCTGGTCCTGCTTCCACCCCTCGGTGGACACGCCGTCGAGGCCGACGATCCGGTCGCCCGACTGGATTCCCACCTGCTCGGCGGGCGTATCCGGGAGCGGGGCCACGACCGTGATCCAGCCGTCCCGCACCTCGATCTGGATGCCGAGCCCGCCGTAGTTCCCGGAGGTCTGCTCCGACAGGAGCCGGAAATCGTCGCGCTCGAGGAAGCTCGAGTAGGGATCTCCGAGCTGGTCGAGCATGCCGGTGATCGCCATCTGATAGAGTCGCTGCTCGCCGATGGAGTCCACGTAGTAGTCGGCCACGTGGGCCAGCACGTCGTCGAACAGCCGCGCCTGCTGGTACACGGACCCCGCGGACTCGACCTGGCGCTGCAGCAGCCACGCCCCACTGGCGAGTGCCGCCGTCGCGACCACGACCACGATTCCGAGCTTATGACGCGTCATGTGACACCTCGCAGTGAATCAGTGGTGGCCGCCTGAACCTCGCGCCAGGCGGTCTCCTGCACCACGGCCTTGGGCCGGCTCGCGTCAACGTGGACGATGCCCGGTCCCCGGGCCTCCCGATAGGCGTCGCGCACCCGCCGGTGGAACGCCCCCTCCTCGCGCTCGAAGCGATCGGCCGCCACGCCGGTCCGGCGCCGCCGTTCGAGCCCGACCTCGACCGGCACGTCGAGCACCAGCGTGAGATCCGGGGTCAGCCCCCCGGTGGCGAGCCGGATGGCCGCCGCGACTTCCGCCCGCGGCAGGCCGCGACCGGCCACCTGATAGGCCAGCGTGGACAGATCGAAGCGATCCGCCACGACCATGCGCCCGGCGTCGAGCACGGGCCGGATCACCCGCGCCACCAGGTCGGCCCGCGCCGCCAGGACGAGAAACAGCTCGGCCGCCGGCGGGAGATCGTGCTTCGAGCGCAGGGCCAGCCGCCGCGCGGCTTCCGCGACCGGCGTCCCTCCCGGCTCGCGCACCGTGACGACCTCTCGGCCGTCGGCGAGGAGCCGCGTGGCCAGCCAGCGGACGAGCGACGACTTCCCGGCTCCCTCCGGCCCCTCGACCACGACGAACACGATCCGCGCCTCCCCCGGCTCCGTCAGCTGAGCGTGATGATGGGGCTCGCGGCCCCGGCGCGGATGCCTTCGGCGATCTGCGCGTTGACCTTGAGCATGACCTTCTCGAAGTTCGTCTGGGCGGCCACCCACTGCTGGTACACGGGGCTCGCCTGCAGGCTCCGCACCGCGCGCTCGTAGTTCTCGAGCTGCGCCGCCGCGGGCCCGGTGCCGGCGCGCGCGCCCCGCTCGGTTCCCTCATCGAGCCGGCGCACCTCGTCCAGCAGCTTGCGGCACTCGGCGTCCTGCTGTAGCCGCTCGTTCGCGCGCTGCAACGCCTTGTACTCGTCGCTCTGCCCGAGCAGCCGCCCCAGGTCCTTCGCCCGCTCGTCGATCACGCGTTGCCCCCGGGGAACGCCAGCGCGTAACGCGGCCGCCCGAAGATATCGTCGTGGATGGCCAGGTGCCGCCACCCGTACTCGTGCGCCAGCTGGCGCACGGCGTTGGCGCGCCGCTCGTCGATCTCCACGATCAGCATGCCCGCCGGCTCGAGCAGCGCCGCGGCGCCGGCGAACAGCGCCCGCGTCGCGTGGAGCCCATCCGGCCCGGACGCCAGCGCCTGGCGCGGCTCCCAGTGCTTCACCCCCGGGGCCAGCGCCTCCCACTCCCCGTCCGTGAGATAGGGCGGGTTGGAGACGATCACCCGGCAGCCCTCGCCCGCCAGCGGGGCGAGCAGGTCGCCCTCCCGAACCTCGACCGGCGTCGCGGGCAGGATCAGCCCGACGTTCTCGCGCGCCAGCGCCGCCGCCGCCGCCGACCGCTCGATCGCCACCACGCGGTCGAACCGCCCTTCGACCGCGAGCGCGAGCGCGATGCACCCGCAGCCGGTCCCGACGTCCACGGCCACCCCACCCCTCCCCCGTCCCCCGTCCCCCGTCCCCCGCTCAACCAC
>CAZVSO010000062.1:0-6790 GCA_964629425.1 uncultured Gemmatimonadaceae bacterium | reverse complement strand
GATCAACCCACTCCAGCACCAGCTCGACCAGGCCTTCCGTCTCGGGGCGGGGGATCAGCGCCCGGGCGTCCGACTTGAGCTCGAGCGTCCGGAAGCCCACGCGCCCCACCGCGTAGGGGAAGGGGATCCCGCTGGAACGACGCTGCACCGCCTCCCAGAACTGCGCTGCGACCGGGGTCACGGCCCGGCCGTCGCGCCGCAGCCAGACGTCGCCGGGCTTCACCCCCTCCATCGCCGCCCACAGGGCCGTCGCCTCGCGCATCGCGTTCAGCACGCCCGCCCGGGTGAGCTGCGCCGTCGCCTCGTCGAGCTCCTGGGCGATCGAGGCGCGTGGCGGCCGCTCAGGCACTCATCCGCTCCTTCTCCCCCGCGAGCTTCAGCGCTGTGATCAGGTCGTCGAGGTCGCCGTTGAGCACGTCGGGCAGGTTGTGCACCGTGTGGTGAATGCGGTGGTCGGTCACCCGGTTCTGCGGGAAGTTGTAGGTGCGGATCTTGGCGGAGCGGTCGCCGGTTCCCACCATCGCGCGCCGCTCGCGCGCCCGGGCGGCCTCCTGCTCGGCAACCAACCGGTCGAGCAGGCGGGAGCGCAGGATCTCGAGCGCCTTGACCTTGTTCTGGAGCTGGGATTTCTGGTCCTGGCACTGCACCACGACGCCGGTCGGCAGGTGGGTGATGCGCACCGCGCTGTCGGTGGTGTTGACGCTCTGGCCGCCCGGACCCGAGGAGCGGAACACGTCGATACGAAGGTCCTTCTCCTCGATCTTGACGTCTACTTCCTCCGCTTCGGGCAGCACCGCGACGGTGGCCGCGGAGGTATGGATGCGCCCCTGGGCCTCGGTCGCCGGCACGCGCTGGACCCGGTGCACGCCGGACTCGTAGCGCAGCGTGCCGTACACCTTGGGACCGCGCACCGCGAAGACGACCTCCTTCACGCCGCCGAGCGCCGCGTCGCTCAGGTCCATCGTTTCGACCTTCCAGCGCCGCCGCTCGCAGAACCGGGTGTACATGCGGAACAGGTCGGCCGCGAACAGGGCCGCTTCGTCTCCTCCGGTGCCGGCCCGGATCTCCACGATGGCATCGCGATCGTCCAGCGGGTCGGACGGCGTGAGCAGCTCGGCGAGGGCGGTTTCGGCCCGCTCGATCTCGGGGCGCAGCCGTTCCACGTCCAGGCGCGCCAGGTGCGACAGCTCGGGGTCGCGGTCCTGCAGAACCTCACGCGCCTGCCCCAGCTCGCCGCGGAGCCGCTCGAGCTTTTCGTGGGTGTGGCGAATGGCCTCCAGCCGTCCGTGCTCCCGCCCGAGCAGCTTGAGCCGCGCCGGGTTCCGCGCGGTTTCGGGGTCGGCCAACTGATGGGCGACCTCCTCCGCCCGCGCGAGCGCCTGGCGGAGTCGGGCCTCCACGGATCAGCCGGCGGCCTTCTCCACCCCGTATTTGCGGCGGAACCGCTCCACGCGACCGGCCGTGTCGAGCAGCTTCTGCTTGCCCGTGAAGTAGGGGTGGCAGCGGGCACAGACCTCGACGTGGATCAACGCCACGGTGGACCGCGTCACGAACGTATTGCCGCAGGCGCACTGCACGCTCGCCCGCTGATAGGTGGGATGGATCCCGGCTTTCACGACGTGTGCTTCCTGTTGGTGGTGAGCGCGGACCGGCCCGCGAAGGGCGGAAATATAAATGGCGCCGTCACTTGGCGGCAAGCGGCAACGCGGCCCCGAATTTGACTTCGGTCAGGCTTAAGCGTAAGCTTGCCCGTCGATTAGCTCCATTCCTGCGGCGGGAGGCGGCGGTGTCGGCTACGGCGGTCCTGAAGAGAGTCCCGCTGTTCAGCATGCTCGGGGACACCGAGCTGCAACGGGTGGTCGACGTCGCCCGCGAGCGCAGCTACCCGCGCAACTCCGTGATCCTGTTCGAGGACGATCCCGGTGATGCGCTCTACGTGGTGGCCGAAGGGCAGGTCAAGGTCGTCCTGATCGGCGAGGACGGGCGCGAGGTGATCCTCTCGGTGCTCGGCGCCAGCGAGTTCTTCGGCGAGATGGCGCTGATCGACGACGAGCCACGCTCCGCCCACGTCATCGCCATGGAAGATTCGATGCTCGTCGTGCTGCGGCGGGAGGATTTCCACGGCATCCTCACCCAGAACCCGAGCATCGCGCTCTCTCTGCTGCGCGAGCTCACGCGCCGCCTGCGCCGCGTGGACGAGAAGGTCGGGAGCCTCGTGCTGCTCGACGTGAACGGCCGCGTGGCCCGCCTGCTCCTCGAGCTGGCCGACGAGGCGGGCGCCGAGAAGATCACCCGGCGCCTCACGCACCACACGATCGCCCAGATGATCGGATCCAGCCGCGAGACGGTGTCACGCACCATGCGGGAGCTGGTCGACCAGGGACTGATCGAAGTCAGCCGCCGCGATATCATCGTCCGCGATCGTGGGGCCCTGGAAGCGGTTGCGGGTCGTTCGTGAGGTAGGTCACCACGGGCCGGTGAGGCACTGGCTTGTTGTACGTGCCGCATTCTCCGTAGGTTAGCCCAATCGGCGTGCCCATCGCATGGCGTACACGGTGACCTTTTGGGGGACCCGGGGCTCGGTCCCGACCCCGGGGTCTCATACCGCGCGGTACGGGGGAAATACACCGTGCGTCGCCGTGGGAGGCCCCGGGGGGGACCTCGTCATCCTCGACGCGGGCACCGGCATTCGGGCCCTGGGGCTCGAGCTGGTGGAGCGCCAGAACGGCGCGGTGAGCGCGGAGATTCTGCTGTCCCACGCCCACTGGGACCACATTCAGGGGTTGCCGCACTTCAAGCCGTTCTTCGCGCCGGGGAACACGGTGCGGATCTGGGGGTCGCGGCAGGGGACGACCTCCCTCGAGGCGATTCTGCGGCAGCAGATGGACCCGGCGGTCTTCCCGGTGCCGCTGGACGCGCTGTCGGCGACGCTCACGGTGCAGCAGGTGGCGCCCGGCGAGTTCACGGTGGGGCAGTTCGCGGTGCGGGCGATGCAGCTGCAGCATCCGGGCACGACGCTGGGGTACCGGCTCACCCCGCGGGCGGGCGGCCCGACCATGGCGTACCTGACCGACAACGAGCTCGGCGCGATCGACCGGTACCAGGTGCCGCGGTCGTGGCGTAAAGAGCTGAGGGCGTTCCTGGCGGACGTCGATCTCCTGATCCACGACGCCATGTACACGCCGGAGGAGCTGGAGACCCACCGCGGATGGGGGCACTCCACGTGGGCGGAGGCGGTCGAGCTGGCGGCGGATGTGGGCGCCAAGCGGCTCGTGCTGTTCCATCACGAGCCCGAGCACGGTGACGACCTGCTGGACGCCCTGCTGGAGCAGGCACGCCGGGCGGCGCAGGCGCGCCGGCAACCGGCCGAGGTGCTGGCAGCCAAGGAAGGAATGGAGTTGACTCTGTGAGCGAGGGTGGTGATATGCGTTCGCGTTCGATCGTGGCATTGCTGGCGCTCGCGCTGGCCTGGCCCCTTGTGGCGGCCGGGGCCCAGGACACGCGGCCGGGCATCGCCGTGTTGCCGTTCCACAACGGCGGCTCATACGGGCAGGACAAGGAGAACTTCGACGCGCTGGAGAAGGGGATCGCAGGTATGATGATCTCCGAGCTCGCGGCCAACCCGTCGGCCCGCGTGGTGGAGCGCGACCAGATCCAGCGGCTGCTCGAGGAGCAGCGGCTGGGCGCGTCGGGACAGGTGGACGCCCAGACGGCGGCCCGCATCGGGAAGCTGGTGGGCGCCCGCTACGTGATCACCGGGCAGTTCATCGACTTCTACGGCGACTTCCGGCTCGACGCGCGCATCGTGAGCGTGGAGACGAGCCAGATCCTGGCGGTGGTCAAAGAGCAGATGCGGCGCGACCACCTGTTCGACATCATCCGGAACGCATCCCAGCGGTTGATGCGTGAGGCGCAGCTGCCGGCGCTGCCCAAGCCGGTGCAGGACGAGCGCGGAAGCCGCCAGATCCCCACCGAGGCGCTGACCTACTACTCGCGCGCCCTGCTGTACCAGGACCGCGGGCAGAAGGACAAGGCGATCGAGATGTACGAGCGCGCGGTGGCGGTCTTCCCGCAGTACTCGGAGGCGAGCGAAGGGCTCCAGCGGCTCCGGAGCACCTGAGGGCCCGTGTTCCGGTCCATCGGCCGCCTCGGGGATTGGACGGCGCGCCGGCTCTCCCGCCTGGGAGCGCTGGCGCGCCTTGGCTTGGGCGCCCTGTGGGCCGGCGTCACGCTCGCCGCCGCCAGCCGCGCCGTGGCGCGGATCGATCTGTTCACCGGCGTCCGCCCCATGCCGGGGGACCGCGCCCCAACCCCCACCCGCGCCGACACGGCCGCCGGTACGGGAACCCGGCCGTGAAGTACCTCCTGCTGCATCCGGCGACGTGGACGCCCCGGGGCGTGACGAGCGCCCTCGCGGACGCCAGAGTGGAGGCGCGGCCCCTCGTGGCCCCGCGCGACCTCACGGTAGATGAGCGCCCCACGGTGTTCCTGCTCGATGCCGAAAGCCGCGGCCGTTTTCCCGTGGAGGTGTTGCGCGCGTTCGTGGACGGGGGCGGCGCCATCGTCGCCCTGGGCCACGCCGGGGAGACCGAGGTGCCCGACACGCTGCCGGTGGAGCTGCTTTCGGCGTTCCTGCCGCACACGACGCCACGCCAGCTGCTGCTCGCGCTGCGCGCGGGGTTCCGCGAGGCGGCGGCGCGGAGCGAGACGGCGAACGCCCGGGCCGAGGCCGCGGCGCGCAGCCGCGAGACCTACGAGCTCGCCCGCATCGGCGCGGCGCTCGGCACCGAGCGCGATCTCAAGACGCTGCTCGACCTCATCCTCACCCAGGCCCGCCAGATCACCCAGTCCGACGCCGCCAGCCTGTACCTGGTGGTGACGCCCGAGCCGGGCGCGCAGCGGCTGCGCTTCCGGCTGGCGCAGAACCACTCGAAGCCCGACGTCCCGTTCGTCGAGTTCACCGTCCCCGTGGACCGCACCAGCCTCGCCGGCTACACGGCGGTGACGGGCGAGCCGCTGAACATTCCCGACGCGTATTTCCTGCCGCCCGATGCGGAGTACACGATCAACAAGTCGTTCGACCAGCGCGTCGGGTACCGGACCAAGTCGGTGCTCGTGGTCGCCATGAAGGACCACAAGGATCAGCTGATCGGCGTGCTGCAGCTGATCAACCGCAAGCGCAGGTTCGACGCGGTGCTGGCGAGCCCCGAGGACGTCGACCGGGAGGTCGTCCCGTACTCGAAGCGCACGGAGGACCTCGCCACCTCGCTCGCCACGCAGGCCGCGGTGGCGATCGAGAACAGCCAGCTGTACGAGAACATCGAGCGGCTGTTCGAGGGCTTCGTGCAGGCAGCCGTGACCGCGATCGAGCAGCGGGACCCGACGACGGAGGGCCACAGCAAACGCGTCGCGGGCTACACGGTCGGGCTGGCGGAGGTGGTCGACCGCTCGGGCGCCGGACCGTACCGCGACGTGAGATTCACGCGCGTGCAGCTGCGCGAGATCCGTTACGCGGGGCTGCTGCACGACTTCGGGAAGGTGGGGGTCAGCGAGCACGTGCTGGTCAAGGCGAAGAAGCTGTACCCGACCGACCTGGCGCTCATCCGGCAGCGGTGCGGCTTCATGCGGCGCACGGCGGAGCGCGACTATTGGCGCCGCCGCGCGGAGTTCCTGCAGCGCGGCGGCGACGGGTACGAGGGGTTCGTGGCACAGCTCGACGAGGCGCACCGGCGCGAGCTCGAGCAGCTGGACGCCTTCCTCGCCATCGTGCTCCAGTCCAACGAGCCCACCGTGGTGCCGCAGGGCACCTTCGAGGAGCTGGTCGAGATGGCGCGACGGACCTACGAGGACATCGAGGGGAACACCCAGCCGCTCCTGACGAGCGACGAGGTGCGCTACCTCACGATCCGCAAGGGGAGCCTCGACGAGCAGGAGCGCCTCGAGATCGAGAGCCACGTCAACCACACCTACGACTTCCTCAAGCAGATCCCGTGGACGCGGGAGCTGCAGCAGGTGCCGCTCATCGCCTACGGGCACCACGAGAAACTGAACGGCCGCGGCTACCCGCGGCGGATCGCGGCCGACCAGATCCCGGTGCAGACGCGGATGATGACGATCTCCGACATCTACGACGCGCTCACGGCCCAGGACCGGCCCTACAAGCCGGCGGTGCGCCCCGAGCGGGCGCTCGACATCATGAGCGAGGAGGTCGGGAGCGGGCAGCTCGACCGGGACCTGTTCAACCTGTTCATCGAGGCGAAGGTGTTCGAGAAAAAGGTGGAGTAGGGCCCCCTACCCCACCAGCAGCTTCAGCGACACCAGCAGCAAGAATCCCCCGAACAGCCGCTGCAGCATGACCTCGTGCAGCCCCCCCGCGAGCTTCGCGCCCACGAACACCCCGAGGAACAACCCGGCGGCGATGACGGCCGAGTAGGCGACGTTCACCTGGCCCCGCTTGTAGTACTGGAGCGCGCCGAGGATGCCCACGGGCACGAGCAACGCCGAGAGCGACGTCCCCTGCGCCGTGTGCTGCGGTAGCTTGGCGAGCAGCACGAGCGCGGGAACGACGAGAATCGCGCCCCCGATGCCGAAGAGTCCTGACACCACCCCCGCCACGAGACCAATGGCCGCCACGATGACCCAATTCATCGTTGCTCCCCCAAGTCAGGGTTGCTGGTTCACGTTTCCCGATTTCCGTGTCGCGTTTCCCGCTCTTGTCCCCATTCCCCATTCCCCTTGCCCCAACCGCCACCCCCCGGCGTCTCGATCCGCAGCACATCTCCCGCGGCCA
>CAZVSO010000061.1:0-15229 GCA_964629425.1 uncultured Gemmatimonadaceae bacterium | reverse complement strand
CCCCACCAGCTCCTCGGCGACGCCGGGCCAGATCCGGATCGTGCCGGGCAGGCGCTCCCGCTGCATGATCGCCTGCACGGCGAGGGCCGCCGTGATGCTCACCGCGAGCCCCGAGTTGTGCCCCTCGCCGTGGCCGGGGGCGCCCTCCACCATGGGCTGACGGCACGCGACCCCGGGGTACTGGGAGGCCTGCGGGATGCCGTCGATGTCGGAGCCAAGAGAGAGCACGGGCTTGCCCGAGCCCCAGCTCGCCATCCAGGCGGTCGGGATGCCCGCGACGCCCTCGTCCACGCGGAAGCCATGCCGCCGCAGCTCGCGGATCAGGTACCGCGAGGTCTCCACTTCCTGGAACCCGAGCTCGCCGAAGCTGAAGATCTGGTCGATCATCTGCTGGGTGAACCGCGCGCGAGCATCGACGTCGGCTGCGGCGCGGCGCTTGAGGTCGTCCAGCCGCGGTGTCTGGGCGGTCAGGGGAGTGGCTAGCGTCAGGGCGCCGATCAGTGAGCGGAGCGCGAATCGCATGCGGGTCCTCCGTTGGTCAGGAGTCGTGAGGGGATACACTTACCGCCGCGGCGGGCGGTTGGCCAGGGTCCCCGTCGCGCCCGTCGCCGCCGCGGCGGGCGCGAATTGACGGGGCCGGCCGCGGCCCCTAGCATGATCGTGATGCGTACCACCGATCCGCTCCAGGCGCCGGCCCAGACGCGCGAAGGCACTTCCCGCCGCCGCAGCCTTCAGACCCAACTGCTCTCGGGTTTCGCGCTGGCGGTGACGCTTCCCATGGTGGCCCTGGCGGCGATCGGCGGGACGTCGTACGTGCGCCGCGAGCGCGCGAAGGCGACGGATCGCCTGACGGAGGTGGCCCGGGCGGTGCGCGGGCAGGTCCAGGGCTACGTCAACGGGCACGCGCAGGCGCTCGCGTCGCTGGCCCGGGCGATCGAGGCATCCGGCCACTTCGAGACGACCAGGCTGGACCCCTGGCTGGCCCGGTTCCACGCCGACTATCCGGGGTTCCTGACGATGTTCGCGGCGGATCGGGCGGGCGACCCCACCGCGGCGCATCCGGTGCTCGATGCCGCAGGTGTGCCCATGACGGAACCGGGGCACAACGTCGCGGACCGGGACTACTTCCGCCGCGCCTTGGCGGGTGACGTGTACATCTCGGATGCGTTCCGGGGCCGCGCGTTCGGCTCCGATGCGATCGTCGCCATCAGCGCGCCGATTCGCGATGGCACGGGCCGGGTGCGCGGCGTCCTCGAGGGCTCGCTCGACCTGCAGGAGTTTCGCCAGTTCGGGTCCGACTATGCGACGCTGGAAGGGGCCAGCATCTCCGTGCTGGATCGCCTCGGGCGGATCGTCTATTCGTCGTCGCCGGAGCGTGAGGTGCTCGCGCCGTTCGACGCCCCGTCCGCAAAGGGTGCCGGGCGGCCGGCGGGCGAGGCGCTGGGGTGCGCCGACCTGATCGAAGGGCGCCGCCGGGTCGGGTACACCCGCGTGTGCGAGCCGATGGCGCTCGGCTGGGTGGCCGTGGTCGAGCAGTCGGACGCCGCGATCCTGCAGGGGGCGGCGCGATATCTGTGGATCATGGGGGTGTTGGTCGCCGCCGGCATTGCGTTGGCGGTCGGGCTCGCCCAGTTGTTCGCGCGCCCGGTCACCGGACCCCTGGCGCGGCTCGCGCGCAGCGTGCGGCACCGCGAGCCGGGCACCCTGCGGCGGGGCGTGGCGATCGCCGCGCGGTCGCCCGTCGAGGTCGCGGACCTGATGCACGGCGTCGAGGAATGGGAGGCCCAGGTCGAAGAGCGTACGCGCCTGCTGGTCGCCGCCCAGCAAGAGCTGGAGCACGACATCGCGCAGCGGGTGCGCGCCGAGGACGAAGCGGCGCGCCTGCGCGAGCGCCTCGCGCACGTGTCCCGCGTCGCCAGCATGGGGGACATGGCCGCCGGGATCGCCCACGAGATCAACCAGCCGCTGACGGCGATCGCGGCCTACGCGACAGCCTGCGCCCGGCTGATCCGCTCGGGCGGGCTGCGGCGGGAGCAGGTATTCGAAACGCTCGACTATATCGGCGAGGAGGCGCTGCGCGCGGGCGGCATCATCCACGGGGTCCGCGCCATGGTCCGCAGCCAGCCGAGCCCTCGGACGCCGTGCGACGTGAACCGGCTGATCTCCGATGCGGCGCGGCTCGCGCGCGTCGATCCGCGTCTCCAGGATCTGCGGCTACGGCTGGAGCTGACGGAACGGCTGTCCCCCGTGCTGGTGGACGGCGTGCAGATTCAGCAGGTGCTGCTCAATCTGATCGTCAACGGCGCGGAGGCGACGGAGCGCGGCAACGGCGCGGGAGAGATCGTGGTGCGGACCAGCCAGGACGAGTCCACCGTGTGCGTCTCGGTGACGGACCGCGGCGCCGGGCTCTCCCCGGCGGTGGAGAAGGAGCTGTTCCGGCCCTTTTTCACGACGAAGCGGACGGGCATGGGGATGGGGCTGTCCATCAGCCGCACCATCATCGAGTACCACGGCGGCCGGCTGTGGTTCACCCCGACCGAGCCCCGCGGGACGACGTTTCACTTCGCGCTCCCGCGGGCGTGACGCTCAGTGGGGCGGCGGGGCCGCCGTTCCGGAACGCACCCGCGTCACCATCTTCACCAGATCCGGCAGCGTTCGCGCCACCATCTTCCGCATCATGCGCGCGCGGTGGATCTCCACCGTGCGCTCGCTCAGCTCGAGCCCCTCCGCGATCGCCCGGTTGGTCATTCCCTTCACCACGAACTCCATCACCTGCATCTCCCGCGACGTGAGCATCTGGATCCGGTCGGTGATCTCGCGCCGGGCGGCGCCCTCGCGCCGGACCCGGGCGTTCTGCTCTATGGCACGCTCGATCCTCTCGATGAGATCCTGATCGCTGAACGGCTTCAGCAGGAAATCGGCGGCGCCCCCCTTCAGCGCCTCGACGGCGGCGGGCACGTCCCCCTGCGCCGTGATGAATACGATCGGTAGCGCGGAGCCGCGACGCCCCAGCTCGCGCTGCAGGTCGAGCCCGCTCATGCCGGGCATGCGCAGATCGAGTATGAGGCAGCCCGGGCGATCGCGGCGGTACGCGCCAAGAAACGCGTCGGCGGAGCCGTACGTTTCCGCGTGAAGCCCGAACGACCGCACGAGCATCTCGAGAGACCGACAGACCGACGGGTCGTCGTCCACCACGAAAACTGTGGGCGTCTGTGACTGTCGGGTCATCAGCGGGAGCGTCTCCTCGTCGCGTGCGGGGAGCGGTGGGAGCCGCGACGTCGGAGTAACGTGAGAAGACGGCCGGCCACTGTCAAGGATCGTCGTCGTAGAAGTCCAACAGATCGGTGGCCGCCGGCGCGCCACCGATCTGGCGCAGCATGGTGGTGACCTGCCCCCGGTGATATGTGGAGTGGTTCACCACGTGCACCAGCATTTGCCACAGGGCGTACTCCAAGCGCTCGCCTTTCGTGTTGATGTAGGCGATGCGCTGCCGGAGGACGCCTTCCGTGAGGGCAGCGAGAAACGCTTGCTGCCCCGCTTCGACCTCGGCCCACCGCTCCCGCAACGCCCCGACCGTGGGAAACTCGCCGGCTGAAAGCAGGGCCCTGGGCGAGCGGCCGTGCCAGCGCTCGAGCCAGATCCACTCGGCGCCCAGGATGTGGGCGAGGGTGTCGCGGACTGACCGGAAGCTGCTGTGACAATCGCGCGTGAGCTGCTCCGGAGTGAGCCGCTCGGCTGCGGCCAGGGTCCGCCTGTCGGCCCAGCGGTTGTAGGCGTAGAGCTCGCGTACGTGAGCGATGTCGATCATTTTTCCCGTCCTCCTCCGTCTTCCCCCGTCCCTCCCCCTCAGTCCCTCAAGTACCCCCAGGTATGCAGCCGGTCGAAATCCTCGAACCAGCGGTCGCCGACGTCCTTGCGGTAGTACATGTTGGGGATCATGACGTTGTCGATGCGGTTGTAGGCCTGCCGCTGCGCCTGCTTCATCGTGGGTCCGAGACCGACGACGATCACGACGACGCCCGACGTGCCTGTGACCAGCCACTCGCCGTCCACGCTCTTCACGTCCTCGATGTGGACGCCGTCCCGCGTGGGCTTCTTGAAGATGATGACCGCGTCCTTCGAGCTCGTGGCGAAGGTCTCCGGATCGGTGAACGGGAACGGCGGCACCACGACCCGCACGCCGACCTGGAAGCCGCTGCGCGCCTTGAAGCGGGTGATCGACCCCTCGGCGAGGCGGTAGAGGAGCTCCCCGATGGGGATGAGCATGCCTTCCTGTTGGATGCTGATCGTGGGGTAGCCGAATCGCGCCGTGAACTCGAGCGGGTAGATACCGTTGGAGTTGACGATGCAGTTGACGTCGATGTAGCCGACGTAGCGTTCTTCGCGCAGCTTCGGCTCGATCTTCTTCAGGGTCGCGTTGAAGATGCGGTTGGGCTCGCTCCAGAACATCGCGGTGCCCATCTCGCCGGTGGACGGGCCGATGTCGCCGGGGAACAGCTTCTTGTGCTCGAAATTGACGTTGACGGGGTTGACGAACTCCCGGCCGTTGAAGAAGGCGCCCGTGGCGACCTCGACGCCCACGATGCGCCGCTGGAGCTGGAACTCCTTGATGCGGGCGGCCCAGGCGCGCTTGTAGTCCTCGAGCACCTGGATGACGTCCTTGCCGTCCTCGTCCTCGCCGACGAACAGAAGCTGTTTCAGGTTCTGTGCCTCGCCCGACGGCTTGATGACGTACCGGTTGGGGTTGGCCCGGACGAAGGCGATCGCGTCGTCGAACGAGGTGAAGTTGTCCTGGGGGATGATCGTCACCCCCGCCGCTTTCAGCTCCTGCTGGCCGAACGCGCGGTCGTCCTCGAGCCGGTCGGTGTAGGGGGTGCCGCCGACGACGAGCTTGCCGGCCTCCCGCAGCCGCCGGGCCTTGGCGCCCTGGCCGAGGACGTCGTCGAAGATCACGACATCGGCCCAGGGGACGTCTCGCTCCCAGTCGTCGGTCTTGGGCACGAAGCCGTCGGCGATCTCTTTCTCGCCCGCGGACTCGGTGAACAGCCGGACGTCGTTGCCCTCCTTGGCCACCTGCCAGGCGATGTCGGCGATCAGGGCGTCGAGCGACACGAACAAGAATTTTTTGGATTCCACCCGCTCCTCCCGGTGCATTGCGCCGGCCGCGGCTTCGACGGTAATCTAGACCGACGACCTCGTGGAATGACACCCTCGGTTGCGGAAAGGGGGCAAGCCATGCATCCGACCGTCCCGTTCCCCGTCGCCGGTGCCCGGCGTGGCGGCCTCGCGGTCTTGTGCCTCGCCGCCGTCGCGCTCGCGTGCGCCACGAACCCCGCGACGGGGAAGAAGGAGCTGATGCTCGTCAGCGAGAGCCAGGAAATCGCGATGGGGAAGGAGTCGGACCCCGGGATCGTGGCCGAGATGGGGATCTATCCCGACACGGGGCTCCAGCGCTATGTAGCGGAGATGGGTCGACGCCTCGCGGCGGTATCGGAGCGGCCGCACCTGCCCTGGACGTTTCGCCTGCTCGACGATCCGCTGGTGAACGCGTTCGCGGTGCCGGGAGGGTACCTGTACATCACCCGCGGCATCCTCGCGCACTTCGGCTCGGAGGCGGAGTTCGCGACCGTCATGGGACACGAGATCGGCCACGTCACGGCGCGTCACTCCGCGGCCCAGATGAGCCGGCAGCAGGCGGCCCAGATCGGACTCGCGGCGGGCTCGGTCGCGAGCAGGGAAATCGCCCGCTACGCCGGAAACATCGGTCAGGGCATCGGGGTGCTGTTCCTCAAGTACGGCCGTGACGATGAGAGCGAGGCCGACGGGCTCGGCGCCCGCTACATGCGGCGAACGAACTACGACGTGCGGGAGGCGCCGAAGGTGTTCGCGATGCTCGGGCGGGTGAGCCAGGCGGCGGGCGGCGGCGCCGCCCCGGAATGGCTCTCCACCCACCCGGATCCCGGGAACCGGGAAGCGCGGCTGCAGGAGCTCGTGCAGCGACTGCCCCCGGAGTCCCTGGGCACGACGGTGAACCGCGAAGGCTACCTGCGCCGGCTCGAGGGTCTGGTGTTCGGCGACGACCCGCGGCAGGGTTATTTCCAGGGGACCCGGTTCATCCACCCGGAGCTCGCCGTCGAGCTCACGTTTCCCCAGGGATGGCGGACCGACAACCAGGCGCAGTCGGTGATGGCGGCGAGCCCCAAGCAGGACGCCGTGATGAGCGTCGCGCTCGCCAAGCAGACGACGCCCGCGGAGGCGGCGCAGGCGTTCTTCGCGCAGCAGGGAGTCACGGGCGGCCCGCCGCGGCAGGGCCAGATCAATGGCCTCCCGGCGGCGGGCGGCGCCTTCCAGGCGCAGACGCAGGATGGTGCCGCGCTCGCGGGGTCCGCCGCGTTCGTGGCGTACGGGGGCCGGGTGTACCAGATCCTGGGCTATTCCGGCGCCGACGGGTGGCAGACCTACGGCCCCGCGGTCGGCTCGGCGACCCAGAGCTTCAAGGCCGTGACTGATCAGAAGCTGCTGCGCGTGCAGCCGCGGCGGCTCGCCATCGTCACCCTCGACCGCGACATGAGCCTGACGGAGTTCAACGGGCGCTTCCCGTCGACCGTGCCGATCGCGACCTTGGCGTTGATCAACGGCGTCGATTCGACGGCGGCGCTGCCGCGGGGGGCAGTGGTGAAGCGGGTGGTGGGGGGAAACTGATGGAGGAGGACGGAGGAGGACGGTGCGGGGAGGGAGGGTGGGGATTGAAATTGGAGGCTGCTACATGTATGCTGTACATGTACTACATGTAGCGGAGGAACTGATGGCACGCAAATCACGCTCGCCGCGCGTTCGTGAGCCGGTCCAGGTGTACCTGGACCTGGGGGATCGGGAGCTGCTCGAGGAGGCCGCCCGCCGGACCGGCCTCCCGCGGGCCGAGATCCTGCGGCGCGGGTTGCGGACGATCGCGCAACAGATGCTGGCCGAGCGCAAGCCGGGCTCGTCGCTCGAGTATCTAATCGGTGTCCTAGGCGACGACCCGTCGATCCCCCGGGACCTGGCGGAGAAGCACGACGAGTACCTGTACGATGCGTTGAATGACGAGCACGCGCACCGGCGTTGACACCGGTGCGCTGCTCGCGCTGGCTCACCCGCGGGACCAGTATCACGCGGACGCGAGCCGGATCGTCCGGCGCCTGATCGCCGAAGGCGTCGTGATGGTGGGGACCACGCTCGTGTTGGCCGAGCTGCACGTCCTGCTGCTGCGTCGACGCGGGCCGGAACCGGCCCGAACGGTCATCTCACGATTACTCGACGACCCTTGCTACGAGTGGGTGGACGTTTCAGTCGCGGTCGTGCGCGAGGCGGTCAGCGTCTGGCTCGGGCGCTTCCACGATCAACGCGTCTCGCTGACGGACGCGGTGACCTTCGAGGTGATGCGCCGCAACCGGATTTCGGCGGCGTTCGCGTTCGATGAGGACTTCGTCACGGCGGGGTTTGAGCTGTTGCGATAAGGCCGGGAGACGGGAGATGGGAAACGGGAGGCGGCGCCGAGCCTCACCCACGCGTCCCGTCTCCCGGTTCTACGTCAGCCCCAGCTTGCTCTCCAGGTGCTTCTTGACCGACGGCGTGATGACGCCGCGTTTCAGCGTGTCATCAATCGCGGCCGTGAGGCCCGCGCGATCGGCGTCGATCCCCTGATCCCGCAGCTCCCCGATGACGCGGGCCAGCCGCTGGTCGTATTCCCCCGACCGCAGTCGCCCGGCGTCCATTTCTTCCTTCAGTTTCTCCAGCGCCTTGACCAATCGATCGACGGAGACCGGTTGCACGGCAGTCCTCCCTGGGCGAGTATCGAATCCTAGTCCTTCGCGCGGTCGAGGTACTCCCCGGTGTTGGGGTTGACCCGCACCTTCTCCCCCGTCGAGATGAATTCGGGAACGTTGACCGTGACGCCGTTGGCGAGCCGGGCGGGCTTGGTCGAGGCGGTCTTGGTCGCGCTCCGCATCACCGGGGCGGTTTCGACGATCTCGAAGGCCAGGGCGTTCGGCAGATCCACGGCGATGGCCCGGCCCTCATAGTACTCGGCGACCACCTGCATCCCGTCGATCATCCAGGGCACGGCGTCACCCAGCGCCTCGGCGTCCATCTCGAGCTGCTCGAAGTTCTCGGTGTTCATGAAATGATAGGTGTCCCCCGCCCGGTACATGAACTGGAGATTGTGAGTCTCCAGCACGGCGGGGTCCACGGAGTCGCTGGCACGAAAGCGGTGCTCGACGGTCATGCCGCTCCGCAGTTTGCGCAGCTTGGCGTGGACCATGGCCCGGAGATTCCCGGGCGTGTGGTGATGAAAGTCGATCACCCGACAGGGCTCGCCCTGAAAAACGATAGCCATGCCCCGGCGGAGGTTGGTCGCGGCAATCGGCATAACGGCGGCTTCTCACTCGGTTGCGGTGCGTCCGGCAGCGCCCAGAAGCGGGCGTGCCCGGGCGGACAATCTAATGGAAAAGGCGTATGGCCGTATAGCGGTGGGCCGAGTGGGCCTTTGATTAATCAAGGGCCCACTCGTGCCGTCCAGACCTGGTTCGACCGGTCCGCGTCTGGGAACGCCCCCTCGGGATCGATCTCCACCCGGATCACTGCCGGCGCGCGGCCTCCCGCTTCCAGCGCTGGTTCGGGGGTGGTATCCTGAAGGGCGCTGGTCGACCACCTCTCTCGCTCCGGATCTTCATCATGATGAAACGTGTTCCGTTGTCCGTCCTGCTGGTGCTGGTCCTGTCACCCTCGCGCTCGGTCGCCCAGGCACGTGGGCCCGTCTGCCCTCTCGACAACGCCGGGCTCACGCTTCCCGCGGGCTTCTGCGCGCTGGTCGTCGCCGAGTCGGTCGGTCGCGCCCGCCACCTGGTCGTCGCGCCGAACGGCGACCTGTTCGTCGCTCTGCGGGCGCGGCGCGACGGTCCGGGCGGTGTGCTCGCCCTGCGCGACACCACGGGGGATGGCGTCGCGGACGTGCGGCGGCGCTTCGGTCCCGACTCGGGCGGCACGGGCATCGCCCTGTACGGCGGCTCCCTCTACTTCGCCACGGATCAGGCGGTGCTCCGCTGGGTGTGGGGCGCCGGCCAGCTCGAGCCGGTCGGTCCGCCCGATACCGTCGTGCAGGACTTGGTGAGCCGGCGCCAGCACGCGGCCAAGAGCATCGCGATCCGGGAGCAGGACGGCGCGCTGTTCGTGAACATCGGCGCCCCCTCCAACGCCTGCCAGGAGCAGGATCGAACGGCGGGCTCGAAGGGAATGGACCCCTGCCCGCTGCTCGCGGAGGCCGGCGGCGTCTGGCGATTCGACGCCGCACGGCGCGGGCAGACCCAGGCCGACGGGGAGCGGTTCGTGACAGGGCTGCGCAACACGCTCGCGCTCGCGATCGACCCCGCGACCGGGGTGCTGTTCGGGGCGCAGCACGGGCGCGACGGGCTGAACGCGTTCTGGCCGCAGCTCTACACCCCCGAGCAGAGTGCCGAGAAGCCGGCGGAGGAGTTGTTCCTGCTGGTGCGCGGCGGCGACTACGGCTGGCCGTACTGCTACTACGATCCCGCCGTGGGGGCGAAGCTACTGGCGCCGGAATACGGCGGCGACGGGAGGACGACGGGGCGCTGCACGGGTGCGCGGAAGCCCGAAATCGCCTTCCCGGCGCACTGGGCGCCGGAAGCGCTGCTGTTCTACACCGGATCGCAGTTCCCCGCGGCCTACCGCGGCGGGTTGTTCGTCTCGTTCCACGGATCGTGGAATCGGGCGCCGCTGCCTCAGGCGGGCTTCAACGTGAGTTTCGTCGGGTTCGCGCGGGGCCGGCCGACGCCGGCGCACACGGTGTTCGCGGACGGGTTCGCGGGGGCCGACAAGAGCAGCGCGGCGCACCGGCCGATGGGTCTGGCGCAGGGCCCCGATGGCTCGATGTACGTGGCGGACGATGCGGGAGGGCGGATCTACCGGATTCTGTACCGGCGGAATTAACGACGTCGAGCGCGAACGTCAGGCGACGACGTCACGCGAACGCGTCGACGCCATCGTACGTTCCCGTGTGACGTTTGTGCGTGACGTTGCTGGGCGACGTCCTTGCTTGACGTCGTTCGGTCTTCAGCGCGCCCGCTGCACCGAGTCATTGGTGAGCAGCGCCCGCCGGTCCGGCCACTTGTAGTACAGCATGAGGCAGGAGGCGATGTTCGCCCCGCGCTGGCGCCGCACGCAATCCTGCACCTCGCGCTGGTGCCGCGGGGCCTCGGCCCGCCAGGCGGACTCGGCCGCGGCGGCGGCGCGCTCTTCGGGCCACCCGAACAGGATGAGGCAGTCCACCATTCCCGCGTCGGGGCAGCGACGGATCTCCTCCCGGTGCTTCGCGGCGTCCATGCTCCAGATGGAGTCCATCTGGAAGGCGCGGGCGCTGTCGAGCTGGCTCTCGCGCGCCGTGGCCGCCGCATCCGCGTCGGCCTCGTTCCAGCCGTAGTCCGAGATCAGGCACAGCGCGATGAGCTGCGCCTGGGTGTTCACGGCGCTGCAGCGCTCGACGTCCTGCGCCTGACCGCGTTCGGTCTTGGAGCAACCGGCGAGCGTCAGGGCGACGGCGACGAGAATGAGCGGAGCTCTCATGGGGCCTCAAATATGAGCGGGAAACGGGAAACGGGAAGCGGGAGAAGCCTCTACGCCCCCACCACCAGCACCAGCACATCATACAACGCGTGCGTCCAGGCCGTGATTCCGAACCCCCGGCCCAGGTACAGCGCGCTGAAGAACACGCCTGCCAGCATGCGGTACACGAACGAATACAGCTGGAGCGGGTCGCCGTAGGGGCCGAGGTAGTGGAACGTCGAGAACAGCAGCGCCCCGGCGATCGTGGCGGCCGCCGCCGCCGGCATGGGCCGCCAGCCGAGCAGCCGCCGCGCGGCGAACGCCAGGAGCGCGACGAGCACCACCCGGAACAGCAGCTCCTCGTACAGGCCGGCGCCCAGGGACACCATCAGCCGGGTGGCCACGGGCAGCGCATCGGCGGGGCCGATGGCGAGCGGCGCGAGCGGTGCGAGGAGGCGCGAGGTCAACCCACCGACCACGACCCCGAACGCGAGGGCGAGCACCACGACCTCGGCCAGCATCCCGGCGAAAACCGCGATCGACAGCCGGGTGCCGTGGCGCTTCACGTCGCGCGCCACGAGCCAGACCCCCGTGCCGATGAGGCAGACCTCGAACACCCGCGGCCCCCATTCCCCGGCCAGCGCGATGAAGGCGCTCTTCAGCAGCACGTCGGCCCCGTTGCGCACCGCCGTCTCGCGGCCCGCCGCGAGAAGCGCCGCCATGGTCTCGTACGCCAGGAGCAGGGGCAGGGCGAAGAGCAGACTGTAGCGGGGGGCGCGAGCGGCCCGCCAGTAGAAGTGCAGGGGCGTGGTCATGGTCCGGCGGCGAATCCCGGGGCGGCGGGGTCACGTTAAAGTTACGCGATGCTGCTCCTCGCCGCCCTGCTGATGCTCCAGGATTCGTCGTCCTCGACGTACCTCGATGCCGCCGCGCGAGACCTCGTCGCGCGCGCCCGCGCGCGGCGTGAGGCTGTGGACCGCTCGATCCGCGGCTACGACGTGATGGTGACCGAACGGATCGCGGTGGGGATCCGGGCCCTGCGGCGTGACCGGACGCTATACCGCCGTGAGCTTGCCATTCGGGTCGGCTGGCGGCGCGACACGGTGGCGCGGATCGACGTGCTCGGCGCCCGCCAGGCCGTGCCCGCGGTCAGCCCCGCCGTGGAGGTGCCGCAGGGTCTGGCGGACGACGTCACGCATCTCGCTTTCGACCCCGGCGACGACCGGCTGATGCTCGGCCTCGACGACTCGAGCTTCGTGCGCCATCCCCTCGCCGCGGGCAGCGAGGCCGACTACCGCTTCCAGTCAGGCGACACCACCACGATCGCGTTCCCCGGCGGCCGGACGATCCGGGTCCTCGAGCTGCGGGTGATCCCGCGGCGCCTGGAGTTCCGCCTCATGACGGGCTCCGTGTGGCTCGACGGGGAGTCCTACGCCGTGGTGCGTCTGCTCTTCCGACCGGCCCGGCCGTTCGACCTCAGCGTGGACGCGCGCCGCGGCGACGGGGGCGGGGGCGACGATGATGACGACGTGCCGGGATTCGTCAAGCCAATCCGGGCCGAGGTGCGGTACGTGATGGTGGACTACGGGCTGTGGGATCAGGAATGGTGGCTGCCCCGGCTGGTGGCGTTCGAGGGTGTGGCCACGGCGGGCTCGTTTGTCGCGACGCCGATACGGTACGAACGGGTTTACGCCGAGTATGTGGTGGACGGTGACACGGCCACGCGGCCGCGCTCTCGCGCGGAGCGTGCCGCCATCGATCCCGATACGGCTCGGGCGCGCTGCCGGGCCCTGGGTCCGGTGGAGTGCCGTTGCGAGGGCAGCGAGTGCATCCCGTTCGAGGTCCACGTGCCGGCGGATACGGCCCGTCTGCTTGCGAGCCCGCAGCTGCCGGCGCCGTTCGCAGGGCCGGAGGACACGGTCGTGACGGAGGCCGAGCTGCGGGATCTGGGGCGCGAGCTGGGGCGCCTGCCACCCGTGCCCTGGGGCGCGCAGCTCCGGCCGCCCCGCTGGGGCCTGGTGCGCTTCAACCGCGTCGAGGGCCTCTCACTCGGCGCGAAGGTGGAGCTGGATCTGGGCCGGGCCGTCCTCGACGGTCAGGCGCGCATCGGCACGGCCGACCTCGAACCCAACGGGGAGCTGGGGATCTCGCGTCCCGGTGCCACGACCCGATTCCGCCTCGCCGGGTACCGGCGCCTGGCGCTCGCGGACCCGTCGACCCGGGCCCTGGGGCTCGGCGGGACGCTGGGTTCGCTGATCCTGGGACGGGACGACGGGGACTACTACCGGGCGCTGGGCGTCGAGATCACCGGGGCGCCGGCGCTGACGCTGGACCAGGCGTACACGTGGCGCGTCTACGCCGAGCGGCAGTCGGCGGCGCGCAAGGAAACCGACGCGAGCCTGCCGCACCTGCTCGACGACCATCACCTGTTCCGCGACAACATCACGGCGGCCGAGGCCGACCAGGTGGGCGCGGCGGTCACGCTACGCGCGTGGCGGCGCTTCGCTAGGGCCGGCGCGGCGCTCGGCACCGATATCACGGTGGGGGGCGAGACTGGCACGTTCGACTTCTGGCGCGCGTCGATGACCGTGCGCGGCTCGGCGCCGCTCACCGGCCGGCTGGTGGGGGCGATCGAGCTGGCCGGCGGGATGTCGGCCGGAACCCTCCCGGTCCAGAGCCTGTGGTACCTCGGCGCGCCCGGCAGCCTGCGCGGCTACGCCGGCGGAACGGCGAAGGGTGAAGCGTTCTGGCGGGTCCGCGGCGATCTGGCGACGGCGTTCCCCGGCGTGCGCCTCGTCCTGTTCGGCGACGCCGGAGCCGCGGGCCCGCGCGATCACCTGTCCACCGCCGCCGCCCTCGCGAGCGCCGGCGTCGGCGTGAGCCTGCTCGACGGGCTGTTCCGGATAGACCTCGCCCGCGCGCTGCTCCCGCCCACCGGCTGGCGCGTGGAGTTCTACGTGGATGGGGTGTTGTAGAGAAGCTGCGCGGTTAACTTCGGCCGATGCCTGCACCACCAACGACCGATCTCAAACGCCAGCTCGGCCTCCTCGACGCGACGATGATCAACGTGGGGACGATGATCGCCTCGGCGATCTTCATCGTTCCCGCGACCGTCGCGCTCCACACCGGGGGATCGGGGCTCACGCTCCTCGCCTGGGTCGTCGGGGGAGCGGTGTCGCTGTGCGGCGCCATGTCGGTGGCCGAGCTGGGTGCCGCGTATCCCGAGGAGGGCGGGCAGTACGCCTATCTCCGCGAGGCCTACGGTCCGCTGTGGGGGTTCCTGTACGGCTGGTCCACGTTCGCGGTGATCAATACCGCGTCGATCGCGGCCATCGCGGTGGGCTTCGCCACCTACCTCGGCTTCTTCGCGCCGCTCGGGGCGTGGGGCATCCGGGCCGTGGCCGTGGCCTCCATCGCGGTGCTCACCGCGATCAACTGCCGCGGCGTGCGCCTCGGCGCGACCACCCAGAACGTCCTGACCTTCATCAAGATCGGGGCGCTCGCGGCGTTGATCGTCGCGGGACTGCTGCTGCCCGGCGGCACGCTCGCGAACTTCGAGCCGGTGTGGCCGGACCGGCCGGCGGCGAGCCTCGTGGGGCCGTTCGGCCTGGCGATGATCGCGGTGCTGTGGGCCTACGACGGCTGGGTCGAGAGCACCTACGTCGGTGGCGAGATCACGAAGCCGGGGCGCACCCTGCCGCTCTCGATCATCGGTTCGACCCTGATCGTGATCGTGCTGTACACGCTGGTGAACGTCGGGTACCTGTACGTGCTCTCACCCGCCGCGACACAGGGATCCGCCCTGGTGGCGGCGGACGCGGCGCGCGTCACGCTGGGAGCGGCGGGCGCGACCCTGGTGACGCTCGCGATCCTTGTCTCCACGCTCGGGGCGAACAACGGGATCGTCCTCACCGCGGCGCGCATCCCCTACGCCATGGCGCGGGAGGGCCTGTTCTTCGGTTGGGCGGGGCGGGTGCATCCGCGGCTGGGGACGCCGCTGCCCGCACTCGTTGCCCAGGGGCTGATCGCCGCGGCGCTGACCTTCAGCGGGAGCTACGAGCAGCTCGCCACGTATGTGGTGTTCGCGTCGTTCCTGTTCTACGCGCTGTCCGCCGGCGCGGTCCTCCGGCTGCGGCGCACGCGGCCCCAGCTGGCGCGGCCGTATCGCACCTGGGGCTATCCCGTCACGCCCCTCATCTTCATCGGCTTCGCGCTGTGGCTCGTCGTCAACACGATCGTCGAGGCGCCGCGCGACGCGGCCGTCGGGGCCGGGATCGTGCTGGCGGGGGTGCCGGCGTACTGGTATTGGAGAAAGTCATCAGTTGTCAGTCGTCAGTTGTCAGCTGACGACTGACAACTGACGACTGACAACTACCGTCCGAGGAGCGCCGCGAGCTCGCTCGGCACATTCGTCCCCAGCACCTCGCGCATCGGGACCGTGATCGTTCGCGGCCGCGGACCATCAGGGCCTTCTGAGCCGTCCGAGCCGGCGAGCCCGCGTTCGCCTGCCTGGCCGGCACGACCGTCGCCGCAGCGGCGTCCCTCCTGTGTGGTGCCGCCGCCGCCCGCGCCCGCCTTGCCGCCGGGGCCGCCCTTGCCGCCCTTTCCGCCAAGACCGCCGGGGCTCTCCGCC
>CAZVSO010000060.1:0-15430 GCA_964629425.1 uncultured Gemmatimonadaceae bacterium | reverse complement strand
CTGGGTGGAGCAGGGAGTGATCACGCTCATCGGGGCCACCACCGAGAACCCGAGCTTCGAGCTCACGGGGGCGCTGCTGTCGCGCTGTCGGGTGTTCGTGCTCGAGCCGCTGAAAGACGAGCACATCCGGGCGGTCGTCGGGCGGGCCGTGGAAGCGGGAGGGCAACAACCGGGAGGCGGGAGACGGGAGACGGGAGGACAACAAGCGGGAGGCGGGAGACGGGAGGCGGGAGAGGCCGAGGCGATCACGCCCGAGGCGCTCGATCTGGTCGTTCGTGCGGCTCAGGGCGATGCCCGTCGGGCTCTCAACACCCTCGAGGTGGCGCTACAGTACGCGGTCGACTCCCGCCTCCCGCCTCCCCTCTCCCGCGACGCAGTCGTCGCGGTCCTCGAGCGCCCGCTGCCGAAGTACGACAAGGGCGGGGAAGAGCACTACAACCTCATCTCGGCGCTGCACAAGGCCGTGCGGGGCTCGGACGTGGAGGGGGCGCTGTACTGGCTCGCGCGGATGCTGGCGGGCGGGGAAGACCCGTTGTACCTGGCGCGGCGGCTGGTGCGCATCGCGCTCGAGGACATTGGCCTGGCCGACCCGCGGGCGCTGGCGGTGACCGTGGCGGCGAAGGACGCCTATCACTTTTTGGGCACGCCGGAAGGCGAGCTGGCGCTCGCCGAGGCCACGGTGTACCTGGCCACCGCGCCCAAGTCGAACCGGGTGTACGAGGCATTCGGCCGGGCGGCGGAGGCCGCGGAGGCGCACCCCTCCGAGTCCGTCCCGCTGCACATCCGCAACGCACCCACACCCCTGATGAAGGGCCTGGGGTACGGCGCGGGCTACAAGTACGCCCATGCGCACGACGACGCCTACGCGCCGCAGGAGTACCTGCCGGAGGCGCTCAGGGGGGCGAGCTGGTACCTGCCCACTGATTTCGGATACGAAAAGGCCATCAAGGAACGACTTGAACACTGGAGAAGCTTGAAGGATCGGCTCGCGCGGGAGGCGGGAGGGGGGAGGCGGGAGAACGACGGCCGGGAGCCGGGAGCCGGGACACGGGAGGAATGACCACGTCTCCCGGCTCCCGGTCTTTGTCTCCCGCCTCCCGGGTCTTGTCTCCCGCCTCCCGTCTCCCCTCTCCCGTTTGGGTGGGGTTGTGGGCGGTGCTGGGCTGCGCGACGATGCGGTCGATGGTCCGCTTCGAAGAGCCCCAGCTCGCGCTCGAGGAGATCAACATCACCGGCCTCGGCCTGACGGGCGGCACGCTCGACCTGGTGCTCGACGTGTACAACCCTAACGACTACCGGCTGCGCAGCACGCGGCTCGAGCTGGCGCTCGACCTCGAGGGCACGCATTTCGGCGACGCCCTGATCGACAAACCGCTCGACCTCTCGCCCCAGAACCACAGCCGGGTCGTGGTGCCGGTGCGGTTCGAGTGGACAGGGGTGGGCGCGGGGGCGCGGGCCCTGCTCGACCGGCGCGCGGTGCGCTACAGGCTCGCGGGGGCGGTGCTCGTCGAGACGCCGGTGGGGGACAAGAGAGTGGGGGTGGGGCGGGATGGGGAAGTGCCGCTGGAAAGACTGCTGCGCTGAAAGGCCGGGCGGCGGTTCTCCGGGAGACGGGAGGGGGGAGACGCGAGGGAAAAGCCGGGAGACGGGAGGCGACAGTGCGGGCCGTCGCCCGTGTGTAATATTGGTGGCAGCCAGGAGATCCGGAGGTCGTCAGTATCCGCCAGCTCATAGAGATCCACCCCCCCGTCGAGCGCGTCTTTCTCGTCGGCGCGCCACGCAAGGGCTCGGCCGACGCGGTGCACGCCGACGAGCACCTGGACGAGCTGGCGCGACTGGCCGACACGGCGGGCGCGGAGGTCGTCGGTCGCGCCACCCAGCGCATCGAGGCGCCCACACCCAACTACTTCATCGGGCAGGGCAAGGTCGAGGAGCTCAAGGGCCCGCTGGGCGCGAGCCGCGCCACGCTCGTGCTGTTCGACGAGCCGCTGGCGCCGGTCCAGGGCACGAACCTCGAGAAGGCCCTCGACGTGCGCGTCATGGACCGTAGCGAGATCATCCTCGACATCTTCGCCACGCGGGCTCGCAGCGCTGAGGCGAAGCTCGAGGTCGAGCTCGCCCAGCTCGAATACCTGCTGCCGCGCCTCACCCGCATGTGGACCCACCTCTCGCGCATCCGGGGCGGTATCGGGCTGCGGGGCCCGGGCGAGACGCAGCTCGAGACCGACCGCCGCCGGATCCGCCGCCGCATCTCGGCGCTGAAGCGCCGGCTGGAGCACGTGGCCGAGCACCGCGCCAACCAGCGGCACGGGCGGCGCGAGCTGCCGTCGGCGGCGCTCGTGGGCTACACCAACGCGGGGAAGTCGAGCGTGCTGCGGGCCCTGTCGGGCGAAGACGTGTTCGTCGAGGACCGCCTGTTCGCGACGCTCGACACGCTCGCGCGCGAGGTGGACGTCGGCGACAACTACCACTTCCGGATCACGGACACCGTGGGGTTCATCCGCAAGCTGCCGCACCACCTCGTCGCCTCGTTCCGCGCGACGCTCGAGGAAGCGCGCGAGGCCGACCTGCTGCTCCACGTGATCGATGCGTCGCATCCGATGTGGGAGGAGCAGGTGGAAGTCGTTGAGACGGTGCTGGGGGAGATGGGGCTCTATGAGGCGGGAGGCGGGAGACGGGAGGTGGGAGGGGTAGGACCTGGAGATGGGACGCGGGAGACGGGAGCCGGCGGGCCCGAGCGAAAGCGGACGGTTCACGTGTTCAACAAGGCGGACCTCTTGCCGGACCCGGAGGCGTTTCTCGCCCAGGTCCGGGAGCGCTATGCCCATGCGGTGCTCACCACCGCGCGGGAGGCGGGAGAGGGGAGGCGGGAGGGGGTGCGCGCTGCGGCAGCTCCCGACTCCCGCCTCCCGTCTCCCGACGGTGTCACGGCTCCCGTCTCCCGCCTCCGGCCTCCCGATGGGGTCGAGGGGTTGCGGGGCGCGTTGAGGACCTCCGCTCGCGCGCTCCGTCCCGTGGCCCGAATCCGGGTGCCCCTGGGGGAGGGGAGGCTGCTCGCCGAGCTGCATCGTCGCGGCGAGGTGCTGGGACAGGAGCAGAAGGACGGCGTGCTGGTGGTGACGGCGCGCGTCGAGGCGCGGCTGCTGGGCCAGCTGCGTCGCGACGGCGTGGCCGTGGACATCGTGCCGTGAGCGGCGACAGGGGGAGCGGGAGCGGGATGATCGTCGGCGTGGGGCTGGACGTGGTCGAGACCCGGCGCATCGAGCAGGCGCTGGCGCGCCACGGCGACCGCTTCGAGCGGCGCGTGTTCACGCCCGCCGAGCGCGCGGCGTGCCGCGACCGGGCGGACCGGCTGCGCGCGCTGGCGGCCCGCTTCGCGGCCAAGGAGGCCTGTCTCAAGGCGCTGGGCACCGGCTGGGCGCACGGCCTCACGTTCCTCGACGTCGAGCTGACCACGGACAGCGCCGGGGTGCCGGCGGTGACGCTGGGCGGGGCGGCGGCGGCGCGGGCGGAGCGGATGGGCGTGCGGCGGGTGCACGTCAGCATCTCGCACGAAGCCGAGGTCGCGGCCAGCGTGGTGGTGCTGGAGGGATGACGGGGGAGCGACAGGCGGGAGACGGGAGGGGGGAGACGGGAGGCGTTTGGGGAGACGCCCGGCACGCGCTGGGGCGCCTGGCCCGGGGCGCACAGCGTGCGCTGGAGGGCCTGCTGCATCCCCTGCGCCGGCGCCTCGCGCGCGAGCGGCTGGTGCGCGCGGCCGCGCCCTCAGCGGTGCTCGTCATCTGCCTGGGAAACATCTGCCGGAGCCCCTATGCGGCCGCACTGCTGCGAAGGTCATTCGGTGACCGCGGGAGCGGCACGCCCGGCGTCGAGTCCGCGGGGTTTCTCATGTTGGGACGCCCCGTCCCGGAGGTGGGGCAGCAGGTCGCGGCCCGCCGCGGCATTGACCTCTCAGCCCACCGCTCTCAGATCATCACCGCTGCCGTGGCTCAGGCCGCGGACCTCATCGTCGTGATGGACGGCGAGCAGGAGCGGGCGGTGCGGGCCGTACTGGGCGCTGCGCGGCCGGTGCTCGTCGTGCTCGGCGATCTCGACCCCGGGCCGATCGAGACGCGGGCCGTGCGCGATCCGATCGGGCAGGCGGCGGCGGTGTTCGAGGCGACGTACAATCGAATAGACCGGTGTGTGGGAGAGCTGGTGGCAGCGATGACGACGGGGGAAGGGGGACGGGGGAAGGGGGACGGGTGACGGCGCGCTGTCTCCGGGGCGTGCGCCAGCCATCCTCGCGGGATCCGTGCCCTGAAGGGCCGGCTCGGCGCTGCGCGTCACGCCCTGAAGGGCGTTGTCTCGGCGTCCTTCAGGACGCGCCCTTGGCCGAGCCGGCGTTCTAACGCACGGATACGAACGGCTGCGCGAACCGCCTCGACAGGAACGCGCGCACACCAACTCCCAAGACCAACCCCACGCCGGCGCCCAGCCACCCTGTCAGTGGGGTGAGCAGGAGTCCGGTGGCCGGCGCCACCAGTCCCAGCCCGATCGCGATCGTCGCCCCACCGGCCATCAGCGCGCTGCGCGGCATTCCGGCGAGGCCGACGAGCGTCAGCAGCCCGGCGAGCCAGCCGACGTCCAGCGCGCTCTTGAGCCAGGCCGGAAACCGCTCGGCGTAGAGCAGGATCCCCCACGCGCGACCGGCGGTGAAGCCGAGGCCGCAGGCGCGGGCCTCGTTAACGGCGAGGCAGTAGCCGCGCGACTCCCGCCAGGCCGCGACGTGCAGCGTGTCGCCGGCCGAAACATGGGCGAACGCGCCGCGCAGCCGCAGGTCCGGCTGGTCGAGAGCCCACGCGGTGGCGCGGGTACGGTAGCGCAGGACGAGGTCGTCGCGATCGGGTCCCAGGAGCACGATCTCGCGCTGGCGGTCGTCGAAGATGCTGAACAATGGGGCGAGCCCAGGCGCCCAGGGGCCGGCGACGGCGTGCACGTCGAGTCGCACCCCCGCCAGGAGCAGCTCCCGCACGCGGCGCGAGTCGGCCAGCCGACGCGACGGAAGGGCGACCTCACCCAGGACCGCTCTGCGGACCCGACCACGGTACCACTCAAGGTGACCGAGGTTGGCGGTCCACTGGCCGTAGTAGGCGGAGCCGGGGAATGTCGGTCGCAGCAGGAGTCCTGTGGCGCCAATGGCGCCAAGGGCCAGCGCCGCGACGACGACCGGGCCGATGGTTGCCCGCGGCCCGGCGGCGAGCTGTCGCATAATCACGCCGGCCAGCGCGAACCCCACGACGCCCCCGAGGGCGTTGAAGAACACGTCGCCCAGGCTGGCGTCCCGTCCTTCCAGCGGGACCTGCACGCCCTCGATGAGCACGGACAACGACAGCGCGGCGAGCGTCACCCATCGCAGCGAGACGCCGCGCAACGCGAGGAGCGCGCCGAGCGGAAGGAACATGATGACGTTCAGGAGCACGTCCGCCGCGCCGCGCTCGCCGCACACGATGCAGGCCACGAAGGGACCAGGGGTGGGACCGTGGTCCGGCACGAGCGTGGCCGCCCCGACGGCTGCGAGCCAGAGCAGGAGCAGGATGTCGGTGCGGCGCGGAACGAAGCGGGTGAACAGGCGCGGGTCTCCTCAGGAGTCGTGACGAATTCAGCGTCCTTGCAGGGGAAAGCTACGCGGGCGGTCGTCGCGGGTCCGTGCCCTAGAGGGCCGGCTCGGCGCTGGCGCGGCACGCCCTGAAGGGCGTTGTCGCGGCGTCCTTCAGGACGCGCCCTTTGGCCGAGCCGGCGCTTCAGCGCACGGGCCACGGGGCGCGGCACGCCCTGAAGGGCGTTCTCAATCCGCCGGCGCTCAGGTTGCCGTCACCAGCTCGAGGCCGGCCGCCGCGAAGCGGCGAAAGTCGGCTGCGTTGGTGGTGGCGAGAACGGCGCCGGCCGCCAGCGCGGTCGCCGCGATCATGCAGTCGGTGAGAGTCCCGCGGCGGCGTCCCGACAGGTTGAACAAACGGGCGGCCAGGGCGGCGTCGTCCTCGAGGAACGGGACGCGGCTCCCGATGACGCGGCCGGCGAGCTCGGCGTGTGCCGCGACCAGCGGTCCGCACAGCAGCTCGGCCCACGCGATCGTGCTCATGCCGATCGACGCGCCGCGGCGCAGCCATGCGCGCAAGGCCCGGTCTTCCCCGGACCCCGGGACGAGCGCCCGGATGAGAAAGCCCGTGTCCAGGTGGACGTTCACCGACGCGTTTTCCGGCGCGTCGAGGAGGCCCGCCGCTCGGTGCGTGTGCGCCGCGCCCATGCGGTGGCCGCGTCGGCATCGAGCGCCAGCGATCGCTGCAGCTCCTCGAGGGCGGCGACGGCGTCGGGCGCACCGCCCCCCGTACGGGCGGCCGCCTGGATGGCCCGCCGCAGCGCCTCCGACTTGGAGACGTTCCAGCGCCGGGCCATTTCCTCCAGGGTGCGGACCGTTTTCGTATCGAGGGCGTAGGTCCCCTTGATAGTCGTTCTGGCCATACCGATGGTATGGTATGGCCATACTGGAGATCCGTCAAGCGATCCGTGCCCTAAAGGGCCGGCTCGGCGCTGGCGCGGCACGCCCTGAAAGGGCGCTTACCCCGGCGTCCTCCAGGACGCGCCCTTGGCCGAGCCGGCGCTTCAGCGCACGGGGCACCGGGGGCGGCACGCCCCGAAAGGCGTTTCCATTGCGTGGTGGCTGGGGTGTGGCGGGCGAGCAACACGACAGCCGATCCGCGTCCGTCACACATCGTAAGTGATTAATCCCCAATAGTATAGCTACTCCTAGCCAAGGCCCGCGACAGGCGCCAACCTTGCACCCCACAACGCCCCATGACTCCAGGCCTTCGAACGGCGCTCGCGGTCACACTCCTGCTCGGCCCAACGGCCGCCGCGGCGCAGAGCCTCAGCACGGTCAGTCTGACCGGCTCGGTGCGCGATTCGGCCGGCCGGCCGCTCGACGGCGCCATCGTCGTCGTGACCGACTCGGCCACCGGGACGTCGCGCAGGCTCACGACGCCGCGGGCGGGCGGATTCACATTGCCGGTGCTCCTGCCGGGGGTGTACACGGTCGCGGTCGAGCGCCTGGGCTACCGGCCGGTGCGGGTCCGTGGAGTCGCGCTGCGGCCGGGTCGGAGCACGCATCTCGCCCTCGTCCTGGGCCCCGTCGCACCGCCCGTGCGACAAGTGACCGAGCGGCGCGATGCCGCGGGCATCGTCGAGGACACGAGGCCCGGCACGAGCCAGGGATTCTCGCGGCTGGGGTTGGTGGGTCTGCCGGATGCCCGGCGCGACGTGACCGACCTGGGGCGTCTCGCAACCGCGTCCACGCAATTCATGGAAACCGAGGGTCTCGCCACACGGCTGGGCGGCTTCATGATCCAGCGCGTGCCGTTCGCACCCGCCCGCCACCCCGGCTTGATGCACAGCGACGGCGAGGGCGCCGTGCTGCCGCTCAGCTCGCTCGGCTGGGCGGAGCTGGTGACGGGTGAAGGCGATGTCGAATGGTCCGAGCTGGCCGGCGCGCGCTTGGCCGGCGAGCTGCGTCGCGGCGGGAGTCGGGGCCAGATCGGCGGATTCGCCGAGGGCTCGACCGATGCGTTGTCCAGCTCCAAGTACTTCGATACCGGGGCCGCGGCGCAGCAGACCTGGCGACTGGGGCTGCTCGCGAGCGGGCCGATCGTGCGCGACACCGCTTTCTTCGCCGTCGGCGTGGACTACCAGCGGCGCGAGACGCCGTGGCCGGGGGGCTGGACGGCCGACTCGCTGACGCCCGGTCTCGTCGGCCTGGCGCAGGACTCGTTCGGCGTGGACATCGCGCCGTACGCCCAGCCTCGGATCTCGATCATCGAGACGGGCGCGGCGTTCGGGCGCGTCGATCTGCTGCTCGGCTCGACCGCCGTCACCGCGCACGCCACGGCCGCGAAACTGTCGGGCGCCGATCCCGATCTCGGCCCCCGGCCCACCGCGCCGCTGGGCGCGAAGCTCGACGGCGTCGATTTCGCCGGCGGCGTGACGGTCACGTCCGCGCTGTCGCGCGTCGTGATTCCGGAGCTGAGCGTCGGGTACGAGGCGAGCGAGCGCGAGTACCGCCAGGGCGGCGCCGCCGCCCCCGCCACGACGATCGCGGCGGGCGGCCTGGCATTCGGGGGCGACGTCGCGCTGCCGGCGCGCTTCGAACACCACACGGCCCGGGCGAGCCTGAGCCTGGGCGTGCGGGCCGGAGGACACCGGCTCAAGCTCGGTGGCTCCGTCGTCGCGGACTGGTACGACGAAGTGTACGCCTACGGCCGGGCCGGCGAGTTCTTCTTCACCGATTCCGCCGGGCTCGCGGCGACGCGGGGGGTGTTCACGCAAACGGTGGGCGCCCTGCCCATCGCCGATTACTCCCGCACCCAGTTCGCGGTCTTCCTTCAGGATTGGTGGCGCGCCGCCCCGGGCCTGGACGTCCTGCTCGGCGCGCGCGTCGAGTTCGCCGAGCTTCCGGTGGACGAGATCCGGCGCAACGACCGCTGGCTCGAGCTGACCGGTCTCGACAACACGGCCGTGGACGAGCACCGGGTCAACGTCAGCCCTCGCGTGGGCTTGCGGTGGAACATCGGTGGCGGCCGGTGGTTGGTGCGCGGCGGCATGGGCATGTACCACGGCCTGGCCGACCGCGCGGTGCTCGGGGAATGGCTGTCGCACACCGGGGCAGTCGCGGTGCGCCGGGGCGTGGGCGACCTGGACGCCTGGCCCGACGCACCCGACTCGGTGGCGGCGCCCGTGCAGGGTCCCTGGCTCACCCTGCTCGAGCCGGAGTTCCAGGGGCCGCGCACCACGCGCTTCAACCTGGGCGTCAGCCACCCGCTGAGCGCAGGCGCCGCCGTGCACGTCTCGGGCGTGTACCGCCACTCCGACTTCCTGCCGCGGCGCTCGGACCTCAATCGTCCGGCTGCGCCGGCGACGGCCGACCAGTACGGCCGCCCGGTGTACGGCACCCTCGTGCAGGAGGGCGGACTCCTCGCCGCGACGCCGGGATCGAACCGCCGGTTCCCTGAGTTCGACCTCGTCGCGGGGCTCAATCCCGACGGCACGTCGAACTACTGGGGCGTGACGGTCTCGCTCGAGGGGCAGCTCGGCCGCGGCGTCAGCCTGCTGGGCAGCTACAGCTGGTCGCGCACCCGGGACAATTGGTTGTCGGGGCGCGGTGGATTCGGCGGCCCGGACGTCCAACTGGCGCCGTTCCCCGACAGCGTGCAAGGGCTCGACTGGAGCGACGGCGTGTCGGACTTCGACCAGCCCCATCGGGCGGTGGTGGGTCTGGAGTACCGCGCGCCGGGCCCGTTGGCGCTGCGCGTCGCCGCGCTGTACCGCTACGAGTCGGGCTACCCCTTCACGCCCGGCTTTCGCGACGGTGTGGACGCCAACGGCGACGGCTCGGCGCGTAACGATCCTGCGTTCGTGGACGACGCGGTGCCGGGCGTGAGCGATCTGTTCGGCGAGTGGGACTGTCTGGCGCACCAGGTCGGGCGGTTCGCCGGGCGGAACTCGTGCCGCGAGCCCGCGGTGCACGCGCTCGACGTGCGGCTGGCGATGACGGTGGCCCGGCCGCGAGGCTCCGCGATCGACCTGTTCGCCGACGCGGTCAACCTGCTCGAGTCGGACGTCGGGATCCGCGACCGCGCGCTGTATCTGGTAGATCCGGCGGGGGTGATCACGACGGATCCCGGGACGGGGCGGGTCACGGTGCCGCTCGTGGTGAACCCACGTTTCGGCCAGCTCTTGGTGAGGCGGAGCAATGGGCGGTTTGTGAGGGTTGGGGTGAGGGTGGGCTACTGATGAACCGGGAGAGGGGAGACGGGAGAGGGGAGCGGTACCCGACGGTGCGCAGCGTTCGCGCGGCTCGCACCGCAAGTCACTACTCCCGTCTCCCGCCTCCCGTCTCCCTTGCTTTGATCCTCGCCTTGCTCGCCCTCGCCGCCTGCAACAGCGCCGGCCAGGATCAGGTGCTCGCGATCGAGGCGACGGGCGTCGCCCGGGGGCTCGTGTACTTCGACGCTGACGGCGATCGGGAGCCCGCCCCCCCGGACACGGCCCTCGCCGGCGTCGCCGTGGAGCTGGTGTTTCCGGGTGGCCGTGGGATCGCGGCCCGCGTCGTGTCGGACTCAACCGGCCGGTTTCGCGCGGCCGGGCTCCCCGTGGGGAGCTACACGGCGCGGATCGATACCGCGACCGTGCCCGACAGCATGGCGGTCGTTCGCATCGTTGATTCGACGGTCGTCGTGCCGCCGGGCGACTCGGTGGCGGTGCTCGTGGCGCTGGGGTTCCCGCGCGTCACCGTCCGCCAGGCCCGACTCGCCCCTCTCGGGGCCGTCGTGTTTGTGGACGGCCTGGCGCTCAATGCGTTCGCCACGTTCGGCGACTCGACCGTCCATGTAGCGGACACGAGCGGGGCGCTCCGCGCCGTCCGCGTGGGACCGGTACCGATCTTCCCGGGCGACAGCGTTCGCCTGCGGGGCACGCGCGGCGTCCGGGACGGGCAACCGGTGCTCGCGGACGTCACCGCGTTTCTCCTGAGCATCCGGCAGGCGCCGCCGCCGGCGAGCGTCACGACGGCGCTGGCGCGCACGGCGGACGGGGGCCGGCTGGATGCGGCGCTCGTCGCCGTCACGAACGCGACGATCACCGATACCGCCACGGTGGGGAGCGACTTCCGGCTCACGGTCAGCGACGGCTCCGGGCCGCTCGAGGTGGTGCTCGATGACGACGCGAACTTCACCCTGACGCCGTTCCGGCCGACGGTGGTGATCGATGCGACCGGGCTGCTGGTGCCGGTCGGGCCGGGTGTCTGGCGGCTGAAGCCGCGGAGCGACGCGGACGTGACGGTGAACTGATGGGGGGCGTGAGGGTGTGGGGGCGTGGGGCCGCCGCCGCAGCCCGAGCGCTACAAGTGTAGGGCACCCAACATACTGGAGGCCCGGATCGCGCCCGTCCGTGGCGCCCGCGCAACGCTGTAAGTCCTTGTCCCACACAGCAGTGCCCTCATGCGGGAAGGAGCGTAGGATGGCGCGGTTCATGCCGGTTGGTGAGTCGGTGCAATGTACGCGCGCTATGCGCGGGAGGGTGCCGTGAGCGCGCCGAAGGTCCTGATTGGCGAGGACCGGCAGAAGGCAGCGCTCGAGGCGTCTCCGGAGACGGCCTGGGAGCTGGCCGGGCTGGTGGGGTTGCTGTTCGCGGCGGTCGGCTGGCTCGACGTCCTGCTCACGTGGTACCCGTTCCACCTCGGCAGCGCCGAGTGGGAGTTCGGGACGGTGACGGCGAGCTTCAATGGGCTGCCCGTGCCGGTGCTGGGGATGGGGCTGTTGCTGGCCTCGGGGGTGGCGCTGGGGCGGCCGTGGCTCGTGAGGCTGCTCGCGGTGTGGTTCGCGGTGACGGCGGTCGTGCTGGCGGTGATGGCCGTGTTGTACGTGACGAACGTGCCTATCGCGCTGAAGACCGTCGATGAGCCGCTGATTCGCACGGGGTTGAAGAAGGCGATCGTGAAGACGCTGGGGCAATCGATCGTCTATCCGATCGGCTTCCTGTGGGTGGGGATGAAGGCGTGGCGGCATGCGAAGGCCGGCTGAGGTCCCAGGTGAGGTCCTAAGAGAGGCGAGGCGGTCATGACGAGGATGGCTCGGGTGGTCGGGTTGGTGGGCGCGCTGGCGCTCGCGGGGGCCGGTGCCGCCAGGGCGGACGGGTTCCTGCAGTGGATGAACTACTGCAGCCTCGGCACCTGCGCGTCGGTCCAGTTGCAGGTGATTGGGGACAACGTGACGGTGCGGGTCTGGAACCTCTCGGGGTTCAACGGCACCAACGCGAACACGGTGTTCCACACCATCGGGTTCTTCGGCGTCGGCAGCTTCGACGTGGACAACCTCGACGTGAGAGCGCCGACTGGAAGCGACGACGACTCGGACGACGAGTGGGAGCTGCGCCATGGGAGCGCGAACGGTGGGTCGGTGTGGATCACGACCGAGAGCAACGACGAGGGCGGGCTCGCGAACGCCTGCGCCGACCGGCGCTCGTTGGCGGTGAACCAGGAGCTGCTGCTCAACCCCTGCCGTACGCCGGGCGCGGGGATCGACGCGGGCTGGGCGGTGTTCCGTTTCGAGATCGACGACGATTGGAGCTTTGCGACGACGACGCTCGCGATCGGCGGGGTCGGCCCCGACGGCAGTCCGGTCGGGTGCATCACGGGCGGAGTGGCGGTGAACTGCACTCAGGTGATCGGTGATCTGATCCCACCGACCGTGAACCCGGAGCCAGTGTCCATCGTGCTGCTGGGCACCGGGCTGGCGGGGTTGGGTGGAGTGGGGATCGTGCGGGGGCGGCGGAAGACGGGAGCGACCGCCTAGATATCGCGGCTGTCGCGGCGAGTGGCGCTCGTGCGGGCCCGGCGGAGGTGATCGCCGGGCTCGCGCACGTTTGGGGACTGGCCTCATCGATGTTGGCCCCATCTGATGTTGGCCCCATCTATTGAGGCACCCTCTGAAGCTTCCCGCGGGAGAGGGCGGCGGCGGCCACGAGCACAGTGGCCCGAACCATCGCAGGAGAATGATCTATGTCACGCGGAGCAGCGGCACTGCTACTGGGCATCGTCGGGCTGTTGGTGGCGGTACTCTCGGCGGCGGCGGACGTGCTGGGCCTCGGGAGTCACCCGGGTTTTGGACCTCGGCAGACTGCTGGAGTTCTGCTCGGGGCCGCCGCTCTCATCGCGGGACTGATCGTCTGGCGCAGGTCTCGCGGTTCGGCCTAGTCGCTGAACATGCCTGCGCTCCCGCCGCGCCGTGGCGGGCGGACATGATCACGGGTGTTGCGTCGAACACCGGTGTTGCTGCTCCGGGCTCGCCCATGGTCGGGGCGCGGCTCGGTCGTTACGAGCTCGTGCTGATGGCCCTCGTCCTCGTCGTCGCTCTTTCCGCGCGCTTCGATGCCGCCAGCGCGTTCAACGCGATGCACCGCAACGACCCATCCCGCCTGGTTGGGGACGAGCCGGGTTATCACTATCTCGCGACGCAGCTCGCCTCGGGTCGCCCGCTCGACTGGCCGGGCCGCATGCCGCTCTACCCCTTGTTCATAGGCACGATCTACAGGTTGATCGGCGAAAACCTCAACGGCGTGACCTACGCGCAGGCGCTCGTTGGGGCCATCGCGGTGTTGCTCTTGATGGTACTGGTTCACCGATACCACGGCACACCCGCGGCGCTGGTGTCCGGCCTGCTTGTCGCCGTCCACCCCGGCCTGGTAACGACGGTGACCCGCCTGCTGACGGAAGTCATCTACGTCCCCCTGCTCCTTCTCGTCGTCGCCGCGCTGTTCGAGCTCACTCGTTCTCCGACGGCGCGGCGCGCCGTGATCTTCGGTGTTGCTGTGGCGCTGGCGACCTACTGCCGGCCACCGAGTGCGTTGCTGCCCGCGCTCGTGCTGGCGGTCGGAGCGGTTCGCAGCTGGAGGCGGACGTTGACTCTTCGACTCACAGCCGTCGCGTTCGGGGTGCTCATCGTCGCGATGATCCCGTGGACGGTGCACAACTGGAGGACGTATGGAGTGCTCCATCCGTTGGCGTCCAGCAACGGTCTCCTGTGGCACGGGAGTCCGGAGTATTACGAGCTCATGCGACAAGGGCGGACCTATCTCGACATTTGGAACACAGAGCTCAACCCCGCACTCAACGGGGGACACGACGTCACCCAGTGGGCGGGAGACCGCTACTTTACGGAGCGAGGACTGCGCTCGATCGCGCAGCATCCCCTGACCTACGTGTGGTACAGCGTGCACAAGGTCGCGTATTACTGGGTGGGTCACCCGACCGCGGATTGGTACTTCGTGGGCTGGCTCAAGTGGTGGGAACGGGTGAAGGCAGCGTTTCCCTTCCTCTGGGCACCGCTCTGCCTAGCGGCCGCGTGGCCGCTGCGCCGCAGGCTGCGGTCGGAGTTCCTGCCCTACGTGCTCGTGGTGGCATACTTCACCGTGATCCACAGCCTCACCTGGGCGGAAGGCCGACTGAGTCTTCCGCTGCACCCCCTCCTTTCGATCTGGTTCGCCTGCGCGGTGATCTCCCTGGGCCTGCGCGAGCCGCAAGGGCGGGACTCTGAGCCGCGAGGTTAGATAGGCTGCGCCGCCAAGCGGCGGAGGGACGCGCGCTCGGCCTCCGTCACCCGTGGTCGAGCCGCGGCCCCGCCCGCCAGGCGATCGCGCAGCGACGATGGTTCCTCGGTCAACGGGCGGCCGATCACCCCCTCCCGCACGGCAACGCGGCAGAGGTCGAAGCCGGTGGCCGTAACGATGGCGGCTCGGATTCTGCCGGCCCGGACGAGGCCCTGGCTCACGGGCACCGTCACGATGCCAAGTGGTGCCCCGCCGACGGTCGGCACCACGTCGAGGGTGGAGCCCGCAACCTCGAGGTCGGGGAGCTCGAGGCTGACCTCGACCGGCAGCCATTCGTGCGTCACGCGGCGCGTGGCGGACGCCGCTTCCGCGACCTCGGGGTCGTAGAAACGCGCTCCCGGCCAGTCGGAGCGCCCCCAGAGTTCCCGCAGAAAAGTTTCCCAGCCGATGCGATCGTGGAGTGCGAGGTCGGGCGGTCGCCCCCCGTAGACGGTCACGCTGAAGAAGCGCCCGAGTATGGGCCAGGCGAGCTGAGCGGCGATGGCGTCGCGCAGCCGGGAACCGGGCACGGCACCGTTGCTCAGCGGCACTTCGACTGTGCCGAGCACTGTGCGTTCGAGTTCCACGGTGCAGAGCAGGCGGCGTGCGTCGGTGGATGGTGAGACCTCGGGAACCGGTCGAGTGATTTCCACTTCCACGGCGTGCGTCCTGCCGAGCGCCAGAGGCCGGGGCGCGCCGCAGTGCTCGAGGGCCATGCGCTCGAGGCTGGCGCGCGCTCCATCAGCCAGACCCGACACTCCCGCGTGTGCCTCCAGCGCGATCAGGAACTCGTCGAGCCGATGCTCGAGGGTCGGCCAGATCTCGGGCCACGCGTCGGGCGTGCGGCAGGCGGCGAGGAGGATGCTGTCCCGGAGGCAGTCGGCGACCGCGGTGGGGTCCATCTCCGAGTCGCGATCGTCCGCCACCAATGCGAGAAGGGGTCTGGCATCGAGTCCCCGGCCGAGCTCAAGCCCGGCGATCCAGCTCGCGAAGAGCAGGCGCGCGCCGGGCAGCTGGTGGGCGGGTAGGTGCGGGACGCGAGGGTCGGGTGCGTGCCCTTGCGTGATGACCCGGAGGCCGGCGGGCAGGAAGCGCTCCGCGTTCAGGGACTTGGTGTTCTGCCGCATGCGATAGGGAACCACGACGTCGCGGACGGCGCCGAACCGCGCGCCGGCGCGCGCGAGGCGCTGCCAGAGGTCCCAGTCCTCGCATGAGGCCAACGTCACGTCGAACCCCCCCAGCGCCTGGACGAGTGATC
>CAZVSO010000059.1:0-15588 GCA_964629425.1 uncultured Gemmatimonadaceae bacterium | reverse complement strand
TCCTGCTCGATTCGATCACCCGCCTGGGCCGGGCGCACAACGCCGTGGTGCCGCACTCGGGCAAGATCCTCTCGGGCGGCGTGGACGCCAACGCGCTGCAGAAGCCCAAGCGATTCTTCGGCGCGGCGCGCAACATCGAGGGTGGCGGGTCGCTCACGATCATCGCGACGGCACTGATCGACACGGGCTCGCGGATGGACGAAGTGATCTTCGAGGAGTTCAAGGGCACCGGCAACATGGAGGTGGTGCTCGACCGGCGTATCGCCGACCGGCGCGTCTACCCCGCGATCGATGTGCAGCGCAGCTCGACCCGGAAGGAGGAGCTGCTCCTGTCCAAGGAGGAGCTCAACAAGGTGTACCTGCTGCGCAACTTCCTCGCCGACATGCCCCCCGTCGAGGCGATCGAGTTCCTGCTCGAGCGGATGAAGCGCACCAAGACCAACAACGAGTTCTACGCGACGATGGCGCAGGGGTGAGCTGTCCGACGTCCGGGCGGCTGCTGGGGGTCGACTGGGGCGAGCGGCGCATCGGTCTCGCCCTCTCCGACGAATCGCAGATTCTGGCGCAGCCGCTCGCGACCGTGACCCGCCGTCCCGGCAAGCGTCCTCCCATGGCCGCGCTCCTGGCCCATCTCGCCGGGCATGGCGTGGTGGGCGTCGTCGTCGGCCTGCCACTCGACGGGGAGGGGCGTGAAGGGGACGCGGCCCTGCAGACCCGGGCGCTGGCGGCCGCGCTGGGACGCCGCGGCGGCGTCCCGGTCGATCTGTGGGACGAGCGGATGACGACCGCGCGGGCGCTGCGGACCGTGCGCGAGCTGGGCGGCACGACGCGGGGCCGCAAGGCCGACGTGGACCGGCTCGCCGCCACGATCCTGCTGCAGCACTACCTCGATGCCCGGCGCCACAGAAGGACGGAGGAGGACGGAGGAGGGCGGAGGAAGAGGGAGGAGGACGGGGAGTGACGATCGCCCCACGGGCGGCGGTCATCCTCGCCGGCGTCCTGGCCGCCTGCGGGGCGCCCGAGCACGGGCCCGCGGCCGCGGACTCGGTCCTGGTCATCATCCCGCGCGGCGCCTCGTTCGACGCGGCGGTCGACTCGATCGCCGCGCGCGGCGTCGTGCGCCACGCCGGCCCGTTCCGGCTGTTCGCCCGGCTGCGCGGGTTGCCCCGCTCGCTGAAGAGCGGCGTCTATGCGTTTCGGCGGGACGAGGAGTGGGGCCGCGTCGTGGCGACCCTGGCGCGCGGCCGCGGCGCCGAGGTGCGGTTCACCGTGCCCGAGGGCCTGATGCTGGTCGAGGTGGCGAACCTGGCGCGCCGCCAGCTCGGCGTCGCCGCGGAGTCGGTTCTCGCGGCCGCCCGCCAGCCCGCGCGACTCGCCGAGCTGGGGCTCGCGACCGCGGAGCCCACGCCAGCCTCGGTCGAAGGGTACCTCTACCCCAGCACCTACGTGCTGCCCGTGGGGATCGACGCTACCGACCTGGTGCGGGTGATGACGCAGACCTTCACCGGGCACTGGACGCCCGAGTGGCAGGCCCGCCTCGACACGCTCGGCATGACGCGGCACCAGGTCGTCACGCTCGCCTCGATCGTCCAGTCCGAGATGCGGTACCAGCCCGACGGGCCGTTCATCTCGGCGGTGTACCACAACCGCCTGCGGCGCCGCATGCCGCTCCAGGCCGATCCCACGGTCATCTACGCGCTGCAGCAGCGCGTGACCCGCGTGCTGGACCGCCACCTGCGTGTCCGCTCGCCGTACAACACCTACCTGCATCCCGGACTGCCGCCGGGCCCGATCAGCCAGCCCGGCGCGGCGGCGCTCGAAGCGGCGTTGTATCCCGCGCCGGTGCCGTTTCTGTACTTCGTGGCGCGGCCAGACGGCAAGCATGTGTTCTCGGTGAGCTACGCGGAGCACCAGGCGGCGATCCGCACGATCAGGCGAGGGCGGAGCGCAGCGCCCGCGCCGCGGTCTCGGGGTCGGTAGCGCCCAGCACCGCGCCGATCACGGCCACGCCGGCCGCCCCCGCGCGCACGAGCGGGCCCGCGCTCGCCGCCGTGATCCCGCCGATGCCGATGACCGGCGTGCCAGCCGGCGCGAGGCGGGCGAGCGCGGCGAAGCCCTCGGGACCGAGCGGCGCTCCGGCGCCGGGCTTGTTCGCGGTGGCATAGCAGGGGCCCACACTCCAGTAGTCGGCGTTCCACGCCCGGGCTCGCGTCGCCTCGGCAGGCGTGCCAACCGACACTCCCAGGAGAAAGCCGGGCGGCACGTAGGGCCGGACGGCGTCGAGCGGCGGGTCGTCCTGGCCCTGGTGGGCGCCGGCGGCGCCGGCGGCCAGCGCGACGTCCACGCGATCGTTCACCAGGACGGGGACAGGCAGCGCGGCGACGAGCGCCCGGGCGAGCGCGACCACCTCGCGCGGGGCCGTGTCCTTGAGGCGCACCTGGATCATCGTCGCGCCGCCGGCCGCCGCGCGGCGGCAGACGTCCACGGCATCCCGCCCCTTGAGCAGGACGGCGTCGGTGAGCACCATCAAGCGCAGCCGGTCAGCGAGGGTCATGAGCGGAAACATATCGGGCGATCGGGACGGGGCGCGGCCCGGGGTGCAGGTCTCCGCCCGGGGTGCCGCGCGCTGGCGTGCGGGCCACCCGTGGATCTATCGCAGCGACGTCCTGGCGGAGCCGGGCGGCGAGCCGGGCGTCGTATCCGTCACCGACCGCCGCGGCCGCGTCCACGGCCAAGCCCTCTACTCGCCGCGCTCCGAGATCCGGCTGCGGTTCCTCAGCGCCTCGGCGGGCCCGATCGACGCCGCCTGGTGGACGGAGCGGATCCGGGCGGCCGCGGCGCGGCGCGCGGGGATCGACGCCACCGCGTGGCGCGTGGTGCACGGCGAAGCCGATGGCCTGCCCTCACTGGTGGTGGATCGCTACGGCCCGTACCTCGTGGTCCAGCTCCTCTCGGCGGGGCTCGAGCGGGTGCGGGACGACGTGCTGGCCGGGCTGCGTGAGGCGCTTCACCCCGACGGGATCCTGCTGCGCCACGACGCCGCCATCCGGCGGCACGAAGGGCTCTCGCTCGAGGTGACCCTGGCGGCGGGCACCGTTCCCCAGATCATCGAAGTCGCCGAGCACGGCATCCGGTACCGCGCGGCTCCGTGGACGGGGCAGAAGACCGGGGCGTTCCTGGATCAGCGCGAGAATCGCGTCCTCGCCGCGGCACACGCGCGGGCGGGCGGCCGCGCGCTCGATCTCTTCACCTACCACGGGTCGTTCGCGCTCCATCTCGCCCGGCGGGCGACGGAAGTGATCGCCGTGGACGCGAGCGCCGAGGCGCTCGCGCGGGCGGCCGAGAATGCCGCGCTGAACGGCCTGACGAACATCGCGTGGCGCGAGGCGAACGCCTTCGACTACCTGCGGGAGCTCGAGCGCCGCGAGGACCGGTTCGACGCGATCGTGCTCGATCCCCCGGCGTTCGCCAAGACCAAGGCCAGCGTCCCGAAGGCCATGGGCGGCTACAAGGAAATCAACCTGCGGGCGATGCGGCTCCTTACGGCGGGCGGGACCCTGCTCACCTGCTCCTGCTCCTACCACGTGCACCGCGGGGACTTCCTGGACCTGCTCGCCGCTGCCGCCCAGGACTCGGGCCGCCGGCTGGAGCTGGTGACCCTGACGGGGGCGGCGGGGGACCATCCGGAGATCGTCAACGTTCCGGAGACGGCGTACTTGAAAGGCGCGCTGCTGCGGGCGGTGGACTGACGGAACGACCGAACCGCAGGGCCGTTGACTAACCCTGCGTGCCTCATAACCTTGCACACCATGGCGCCCGCCGGCATTCAGACGCGCGACACCGCTCCCGCGGTGCGCCGCGTGCTCGCCGGCCTGCTCGTCGCCAACCTCGCCGTGGTGATCGCGAAGCTCGTCATCGGCCTCAGATCCCACTCCCTCGCCGTCCTGGGCGACGCGCTGCACTCCTCGGTCGACTCGCTCTACAACGTGCTCGGGTTGATCGTCGTGCGGGTGGCGGCGCGGGCGCCCGACGAGGACCACCCCTACGGCCACGGGAAGTTCGAGACCGTGGGCGCGCTCGCGATCGTGATGTTCCTCTCGATCACCTGCTTCGAGCTGGTGCGCAGCGCTGTGCAGAAGCTGACCGGTGGCGCGCAGCCGATCGAGATGACCGACCTCGGGCTCGCCGTGCTGGTCGCCACCCTCGGCGTCAACGTCGTGGTGACCTGGTACGAGCACCGGCGGGGGCAGGAGCTGGCGAGCGAGCTGCTCATCGCCGATGCCGCGCACACCCGCACCGACGTGTTCATCACCATCGGCGTGCTCGTGGGCGTGCTGTTCGCGCGGCAGGGGTGGCAGTGGGCCGATCCGGTGGTGGCGATCATCGTGGCCGTGCTGATCGTGCGGGTGGCGTTTCAGATCCTGGGGCGCACGATCCCGGTGCTGGTCGACGAGCGCGCCATCGCTACGCGATCGATCCAGGAGACCGCGCAGGGCGTGGACGGCGTGACGAGCGCCTACGCGATCCGCTCCCGGGGGCGGGGTGCCCGGATGCGCTACGCCGAGGTGACTATCGCCGTGGACCGCCACGCGGACGTCGCAGCGGCACACGCCATCGCGGACGAGGTGGAGGAGCGGCTGAAGCAGGACCTCCAGCTCGACGTGGTCACCGTGCACGTCGAGCCATGCTGAGCGCACAGCCGCGCGAGGGCCCCGCCGTCCGACGCCCGCCGCGTCCCCTCCGACGGGAGTACGAGGAATTCCTGCTCCAGCGGATCGAGGAGTACAAGAACTCCGTGTCGCGCGCCGCCCTGCTGACCCTCGGCGACGACGCGGTGCGCGAGCTCGAGGCGAGCGCGCACGGACAGTACCTGCTCACCGAGGTGCTGCTGCTCGAGCACGTGGACCGTGTGATCGTCCGGCGGCTGCGGCTGCCGTCGTTCGCGCGGTGGCGCGACCGCCACCGGGCCCTGCGCGCCGCCCAGCGCGAGCCGACCCACTGGGGACTCGACCCGCGGGACCCGCTCGTCGCGTGGGCGCACCGGCTCGAGCCCGGGGACCAGGTGCTCGTCGTCGGCGCCGCGGCGCTCCCCGCCGCGCTGTTTCTCGCGGCGCACGATGCCGAGCTGCTGATCGTGGACCAGGCGCTGGGCGCCGTCGAGGCCGCCGAGCAGCGGGCCGTCACCGAGCAACTCGCCGGGCGCTTCCATGCGCTCGTGGTCACCTTCGGGGGCTGGCTCCCCGACGCCATGCCCAGCCTCGTCGTCGTCGACCCCGCGGCGCTGGCCCAGACCAGGCGCCGGGACCGCCAGGCGCTGATCGGCGACCTCCAGGAGCGCACCCCGCCCGACGGGGTGCACGTCGTGCTCGCGGCACCCACCGCGCCCGACGTCATTCCCCTCGCCCCGGAATCGCTGCGGGCCCTCTACGCCGGCTGGGACATCGAGCCCAGCCGAGCCAAACGCAGCGGCGGGTTCACGGCGACGAAGCCGCGTCGCCACGACACGGCGTTGAACGTGTCGGACTGATAACTCCAGCCTGCCCACCCCACCCACCCCTTCCAGTAATCAGTTGTCAGTAAACAGCTTACCATCTCCACCTCGTGGCCAGGCACTTGCTCTGACGACTGACAACTGACGACTGAGAACTGTCTCATGACCAGCCTCCCCTTGGTACTGGACGACGAGCCGCTCGGGATCATCCTGCGCGCGGGCCACCAGCTGCTGCACCCGGCCAAGATCTGGGCCTACTGCTGGTGCGCGGACGAGGACGCCGTCGGGGCCGAGCCCCATCGGCGGCTGCCGCTCGACCGCAACTACCCGGTGTAAAGGCGACGCTCCCAGCAGTTCGCATCCAGGGAACCCGATGGGGCCGGCGAAAGCCGGCCCCGTTTGCTACGCATGAACCCGCACGAACGAGCCGTTTGACCTCCCAGCCAGCGGCGCGTACGTTCAACCCCCTTGGCGCCTTCGGGTGGTCTGGCCCGGCGAGTACCCGCGCGCACACGCGGACTCGCGCGATGGTTCCTAACAACAGGAGGATCTCATGCGGGCTGTCATCATTGTCACCTGCGCAGCGCTCCTCACCGCGTGCGCGAAGTCAGCGGATCGGCAGGCAGCGAGCACGCCGGCGATCTCCCTCGCCGACGTCGCGGGCCAGTGGAGCGTGCGGACGATGGGGGAGGGCAGCGACTCGACTCTGGTCACCTTTGGGATGGTCGCCACCGCCGACGGGGCCGGCTGGCAGATGCTGCCGCCCAACCGGAACCCCATCCCCATGCGCGTCGTCGCGGTGGATGGCGACAGCATTGTGACCGAAGCGGGGCCGTTTGAGAGCCTGCTGCGCCCGGGCGTCATGGTCACGACTCGCGTGGTCAATCGGCTGCGCGAGGGTCGATTGGTCAGCACCTTCGTCGCGCGGTACGCGACGAGCGGGGCCGACTCGGTGCTGTACGGCCGGAGCGAGGGCACGCGGGCGCCGTAGCGCGGGCCGTCCGGCCGTGAACGACGAGGGGCCGCCTAGGCGGCCCCTCTCGTTTCAGCGCACGGCCCGTCGGTGGGCCCTCGCTTTAGGGCAAAGTCACGGGGAACGTCAGCCCACCGGTGACCGTCACGGGATTCGACACAACGACAGGAGACGCCGCGCCCGTGCCGACCTGGCCGTAATCATTGGCACCCCAGCACCTCGCCTCACCCGCGAACGTCACGGCACACGTATTCTGGTGTCCCGCGTTGACCGCCGCGTACGGGCCTCCCGGCACCGCGTAGGGTATGAACGCGGAGGCCGGCGGCGAGCCGTCGCCGATCTGTCCGAAGAAGTTATAGCCCCAGCAGTACAGTGTCCCCGCGCTCAACCCGCACGTGTGGTTGCCACCGGCGACGAGCCACGCGAATGTCAGCCCGGACGCCCCGCGCACGGGGCTCGCGGACCCGAACCCTCCGCCGGCGCCCAGCTGCCCGTAGTTGTCGTAGCCCCAGCAATAGGCCTCCCCGGCCGCGGTGAGGCCGCAGGTGTGGACTCCAGCAGTCACTGCAGCGAAGGTGTGGCCGCCGGTCACTAGCTGCGGAGTGGACGTGCTGACGGGCGAGACGAAAGACCCGACCCCCAGCGCACCCTGCTGGTTCGAGCCCCAGCAGTAGGTTTCGCCACCCGTGGTGACCCCACAGGTATGGAAGAGCCCCGCCGCGAGCGACACGAACGTATGCCCGCCGCTGACGGGCTGCGGCGTACCGACGACGACGCCGGGCGTGGCCAGGCCGATCTGCCCGTAGATATTCCAGCCCCAGCAGAATGCCTGCCCGGTGGTGGTGAGACCGCAGGTGTGGTGCCCGCCCGCGCTCAGCGCCGTGAAGGTGTGCCCACCGACAACCGCTATCGGGCTCGAAAACGCGAACACGAAGGGGGGAGGCGACCCTCTGCCGATCTGCCCGGTCCCGTCCCAGCCCCAGCAGTACGCTTGCCCGGTGGACTTGAGACCGCAGGAGTGCCACACACCGGCGGTCACCGAGACGAAGGTGTGCCCGCCCGTGACCGCGACCGGAGCGGCGGTGGGTAGGGGCGACGTGGTGGCGTTGCCCAGCTGGCCGAAGTTGTTTCGGCCCCAGCAGTATGCTGCTCCCCCAGCGGCGATACCGCAGGCGTGATTGAAGCCGGCGCTCAACGGCGACGGGCCTGCCGGCAGCGCGCCCTCCTCGATCCGGAACTTGATCACCAGCGGCCGCCCCGCCACGAGGGGAACGTACTGCTCGGTGTCGACGCCCTTGGCCTCCTGGGTGGACGTCACCACGTCCACGTCGGCATGACCCAGCTCGAATCCGTTCGCCAGCACGCGCAGCCGATACGGCTTGGCCGGATCGAGGTTGTCATCCTGCGTCATCCAGTTCACGATGTAGATCTCACCGACCGGATCGATCCGCACGATCTCCGAGCCGCGGCCCGCCGTCATCGAGAACGCCGCGATCTCCACGCCGCAGGCCGTCCCCGCCCACTCGCAGATCTTCACTGCGGGCGACTGCGTGGCATCGAACTGGCCCGAGAACGCGGGAGGATCGGCGATCGGCGGCAGGAAGAAGAAGTGCGGGTTCCCGGCGCCGTGGGCGCCATCGGTGATCTGGAAGCCCGGAGAGCCGGGGCCACGAGGCCCCTCAGTGGGCGCTTCCCCGGCGCAGGCGGCGGCGAGCACTGCCGCGACGGTAGTTCCCAACCGAGCCCAACGCTGCATGGTGGTCCTCCTCGACAATCGACGGTGGTCCGGGGCCGGCTCCGGAACGGGGCGGACACACGGCCACCCCGAGGGAGTCTCCTCGGCACTCGAAGCGAATCAGGCTGTACGCGGGATACGGCTGACCGGCCCCCGGGCGGCCCGCACCAAGGCAAGCCGCGGACCAGACGCAAAGCCCGCCAGGGCAACCGCATGTGGGACGCGGGGACACCGGGTGTTGCACGCGCACCACGGGCGAGACCGGCATCTGCCCCGTCGCCTTGACCGCGCACCCGCCGCCGCGCAATCTGTTGGCCACCATGCGGATTACACTCCTTCTCTTCGCCGCCGTCGTCTTCCCGCCGGCGCTCGACGGCCAGCGCAGCGACTCTCTCGCTATCACCATCGAGGAGCTGGGCGCGCGCCTCCGCCTGTTCTCGTCCGACCTGTTCGAGGGCCGTCTCCCGGGCACGCGCGGCGAAGCGCTGACGACGGCATATCTCGTGAGCGAGCTCGAGGGCTTCGGCCTGCGGCCGGGCGCCGCCACGGGGTGGCTCCAACCCGTCTCCATCGTCACCCACGAGCCGAGTCCCGACTCGCCGAACGAGGCCAGGGTGAGCGGCCGGGTGTCCCGGCGGCTCGAGCACGGACGCGACATCCGCCTCTCGAACCAGTCCGACAGCGCGCTGGTCGAAGCCGGTGGCGAGCTGGTGTTCGTGGGCTACGGCGTCCATGCCCCGATGTACCGGTGGGACGATTTCGCGGGGATCGATCTGCGGGGCAAGGTCGCCGTGGCGCTGTTCGGCGAGCCGACGATCCCGGGAGACTCCGTCCGCTTCAACGGCGTCCGCGCGTCCCGGTTCTCGTGGGCGCGCGACAAGGTCGCCGAGATGGAGCGGCGGGGCGCCGTCGGCGTGCTCTGGGTCCACCCCGCCGGATCGATCTCGCGCTCCCCGGTGACCGGCGCGCGGCGGCTCGCGGACGAGGCCGCGCGCTCCCGCGGGCGGTTCACCGGCATGGTCACCGACTCCGCCCTCGCGACGCTGCTGCCCCCGCGAGCAGCGGCGCTGCCGGACCTTCTCGCCGGAGCCGCTCGCCCCGGATTCCGCGCCGTCCCGCTGGGGGTGCGCCTCGACGTGCGGTTCCGCACGCGTCCGCTGGCGGTACGCACCCACAACGTGCTGGGCGTCGTCACCGGGCGCGACTCCAGTCTGGCCGGGGAGCACGTCGTCCTGAGCGCGCACTGGGACGCGTACGGCATCGGGCCCGCCGTGAACGGGGACTCGATCTACAACGGCGCACTCGATGATGGATCGGGCGTCACCGTGCTGTTGGCCCTGGCGAGGGTGTTCGGCGGCCACGCACAGCGCCGCTCCCTGACGTTTCTGTTCACCACCGCGGAAGAGTGGGGCCTGCTCGGGGCCCGGGCCTACGCGTGCGACAGTCCGGTGCCGCTCGATCGCATCGTCGCGAACCTCAACGTGGACGACGGCGTCGAGCTGTTCGGCGTGAAGCGCGACGCGGCCCCCCTCGGGATCGAGTTCAGCACACTAGGGCAGACGGTCGCCGAGATCGCGGGGCGCATGGGACTGCGGGTCGCCCCCGATCCCTATCCCGAGGAAGGGTTCTTCCTGCGCGCGGACAACTATCCCTTCGCCGTCGCCGGTGTGCCCGCACTCTACATGGCGCTCGGCACGGACGTGGCCGGCCGCCCCGCCGGATGGACGGACGCCAGAGTCCGGGAGTACCTCGAGCGCCACTACCACCGGCCCAGCGACGAGTACGACACCGTGGTCGTGGACCTGAACGGCGCGCGCCAGCTCGCCGAATTCGTGCGGGACGTGACGATCGCCGTCGCCGGCGCTGCCGAGCGGCCGCAATGGCTGGCCGGGGCGGAATTCGCTCGGCCCATCGGCGGCCCCCAAACGGCAACCCGTTGCAAGTGAGAACGGTCCTGTCCGTGACGCGCTTCAGCCTTTCGTCCGTCGTCCTGGCGCTCCTGCTCGGCGCCTGCCGGTCGTCCGACCGGCCGGGGTCCGCCGCACCCGCGCGGGTCACGCTGGAGCAGTTTCAGTCGCTGCGGTGGATCGAAGGCACCTGGCGGGGCACCGGGAACGGCGCCGACCCGTTCTACGAGAGCTATCGGTTCCTGGACGATTCCACTGTTCTGAGCGTATGGCGACGTATGCGGACTCCACCGCCCGCGCGGTCTCCGACACCGGCGTGCTGGCGCTCGCCGGCGGCCGTGTGACTCGCCGCGGCGGCACCGCAGTCTGGGTGCTCACGGCGGTGGATCCCCTGAGCCTGCGCTTCGATCCCGCCGAGAATGCGACCAACTCGTTCGTGTGGACGCGACAGTCCACGGATTCTTGGACGGCGACGCTGCGTTGGCGGGATGCCAAGGGCGAGAGCCGGCACCGGGCGTATCGCATGGAGCTTGTGTCGCGGTGAACGTCCGGGGGTAGCTGGCCCAGGACCCGGGGTGCATGTTGAGACATGCGCGCGGTCCGCGTTCTGGGCTGCCTGGCCTTGTCGCCGTCGGTGCTCGCCGGGCAGACGCCGAAGGAGCAGAGCGGGTCGACGCCCGCGACTTCCTACGAGGAGCGCTACGACGAAGTGCTGGCGCTCGAGCCTCGCTCCGACGGCGTCGCCCAGGTCAGCAACCTCGTCCTGACGCGTGACGTGGCGCGGTTCACGCTGCGGAACGGGGCGCTCTACCTCCTCTCCTCGGTCGGCGGCCGCACCATCGGCGTCGCGTTCAGCGGCGAGGGGACGTTCTCCTTCTCCCCGCCGACCAAGATCGAGCAGGACCGGCTGGCCCGCTTCGAGAAGACCCCGTCCCTCGAAGCATCGTTCACGGAGCTCGTGCTGCTGTTCGCCGACACGACGCTCGCCGAGCTCCAGAGGACCCTGACGTTCGGCCAGGGGGCGGTCCCCGGCGACCTCCGCGCTACGGTCCGGAGCAATCTCGAGTTCCTGGGCGACCCCGACAGCAAGACGCTCGACCCCGACCTCATGGCCGCCTTCCTGAACGGGGAGTCGAGCGACCTGTTCTACGCGCACATCAACCGGGACGGGAGCGGCCCGCTGATGTTCATGGTGAATCCCTTCGAGACCGAAGGGGTCACGCTCGGGAAGCGGCCGCCGCGCGTCGCCTGGACCAACCAGCCCGAAGTGATCTGCCGGTTCCCGCGCCAGGGAACCTCTCCCGCCAACGCCACCGCCGAGCGCTATGACGCCGCGATGATCGCCCAGTACCGGCTCGAGGTTACGCTGGCCCAGACCGGAATGGGCGACCTCAGTTTCGCCACAGTAGCGAGACTCGGGATAATCGCAGCCTCGCCGACCGGCCGCTGGGTTCCCTTCGAACTGTTCTCCAAGCTCCAAGTTGACTCGGCGCGGTGGCAGGACGGCGCACCCGCGACCGTCTTTCGCGGCAAGGACGCGGTGCAGCTCTGGATCAGGCTCGACCGCCAGCACCAGGCGGTAGAGATGCGCTCTCTCCTGCTGTACTATCATGGCGACTTGATTGACCGCTATGGTGACTTCTTCTTCATCAAGTCGTCGATCGCATGGTATCCGCGCTCCCTCGAAGGCCGCAGCCATGCCATCTTCGACATCACCTACCACAGCCCCAGCCACTACCTGATCGCGAGCGTCGGGCAGCGTACGGAAGCGACGGTCGCTGGGAGAGTGCTGACCACTCGCTGGGTCGCCCTTGAGCCGATCCGCAATGCGTCGTTCAATCTCGGCCTGTTCGAGGAATACCGCGTCCAGGAGGAGGGGAGCCCGTCGGTAACCGTGCTGGTGTCCGAGCAGGCGCACCGCCAGCTCTCGCGGGTCTACGTCCAGCAGCGCAAGATGAAGGAGACCGTGGGCACCGACGTGCGCCAGAGCCTCAAGTTCTTCCAACAGGTCTACGGTACCGCACCGGTCACCGAGCTCTACGCCACGGAGATCCCGTACTTCCACGGCGAAGCGTTCCCCGGGCTCGTCAACCTCTCGTGGGCGACCTTCCAGCAGACCGCCCAGCAGGGCGAGGACGAGGTGTTCCGGGCGCACGAAGTGGCCCACCAGTGGTGGGGCATCGCCGTGGACTTCGCCACCTACCACGACCAGTGGCTGAGCGAGGGGTTCTCGGACTTCTCGGGGCTGTGGTACCTGCACGCGGCGCGGCACGGGAGCGACAAGTACTTCGGCATCCTGCGGCGCTGGCGGGCGAACATTTTCGACAAGCGGGACGAGCCCAGCCCCATCTGGCTGGGCTACCGGGCGTCGAGCTCGAAGGACGAGGGCGGCTACCAGATCCTCGTGTACCAGAAGGGCGCGTGGGTGCTCCACATGCTGCGCATCCTCATGCTCGAATTGCGGACGGCGAAAGAGGATCGGTTCACCGCCATGATGCAGGACTTCTACCGCACGCATCGCGGCCGGCGGGCATCCACCGCGGACTTCCAGCGGATCGTCGAGAAGCACATCGGGGCGAGCATGGATTGGTTCTTCCAGCAGTGGGTCTATGGTACCGAGATCCCGACGTATCGCGTGGCCTACAAGGCCGACGCCGTCGAAAACGGCCAATACCGCGTGACGCTCCGGGTGGCGCAGGAGAACGTGGCGGACGGGTTCCAGATGTACGTGCCCGTCACGGTGGACCTGGGCCAGGGCCGGCAGGGGCGGTACCGGGTCAACGTTCGGGGGCCGCAGACGGAGATCGTGCTTCCCCTCATGCCGGCCGAGCCGAAGAGCCTGAAATTCAACGACCTGGAAGGCGTGCTGTGCGAGGTCAGGATGGTGAGTTGGTAAAGAGACGCGATGACGGCCGCTCGCGGGACGTAGCCCGCCCTACCGGGAGGGCCGCGCCGCCGCGTTCTGCCGGTCGAGCCACGCCTGCAGCGGCGCGAAGTACTCGAGCAGCGCCCCGCCGTCCATCCGCCGGCCTCCCGTGAGCTGCTCGAGCGCATCGGGCCACGGACGGCTCGCCCCCAGCCGCAGCATCGCGTCGAGCCGGCTCCCCGCTTCGCGGCTGCCGTAGAACGAGCAGCGGTGCAGCGGTCCGGTGTGACCCGCCGCCCGGCACATCGCGCGGTAGAACTGGAACTGCAGCACCCGCGCCAGGAAGTAGCGCGCGTAGGAGACGTTGGCCGGCACGTGGAACTTGGCGCCGGGATCGAACGCGTCGGCGGGGCGCTGGTCGGGCGGGCCGACGACCTGGTACCGCGTGCGCAGGTCCCACCAGGCCCGGTTGTAGTCCGCGGGCGACACCTGCCCGGAGAACACCATCCACCGCCAGCGGTCCACCAGCAGCCCCCACGGCAGGAACGCCACCTTGTCGAGCGCCGTCTGCAAGAGAAGCATCGTGTCGGCCGCGGCGCCGGGCTCGCGGTCGAGCAAGCCGATCTGGCGCAGGTAGGCAGGCGTGATCGAGAGCGCGATGGCGTCGCCGATCGCCTCGTGGAACCCGTCGTTCGCTCCCGTCTGGTAGAAGTACGGCTGGTCCTTGTAGGCCCGCTGGTAGAAGTTGTGCCCCAGCTCGTGGTGGATGGTGACGAAGTCCTCCGCGGTCGGGCTGATGCACATCTTGATCCGCAGGTCGTCACGGCTGTCGAGGTCCCACGCGCTGGCGTGGCACACCACGTCGCGGTCCCGCGGCTTTGTGAACAGCGACCGTTCCCAGAAGCTCGCGGGCAGCGAGTCGAAGCCGAGCGAGAGGAAGAAGCGCTCTCCGATGCGCACCATCTCGCGGGCGTCGACGTTGCGGGCGCGGAGGATGGCCGTGAGGTCGTACAGCGGCGGGGCCCGCGCCGGGGCGACCAGCGGGAAGACGTTGCCCCAGCTCTGCGCCCAGAGGTTGCCGAGCAGGTGCGCGGGGATGGGCCCGTCGGGGGGCACGACGGCCGGCCCGTAGCGCTCCGACAGCTTGCGCCGGACGTACGCGTGCAGCGACAGGTAGAGCGGCCGCATCTGCAGCCAGAGGCGGTCCATCTCGGCGGCGAACGAGTCCGGCGGCATGTCGTAGCCCGAGCGCCAAATCACGCCCACCTCGGGCATGCCGAGCGTGCGGGCCCCCTCGTTGGCCAGGTCGACGAAGCGCCGGTAGCGCGGCGCCATCGGGGCGCCCACGCGATGCCAGCCGCGCCACACGTCGAGCAGCTCCGCCGGGTCGCGGCTGTTGGCCATGATCGAGTCGATGGCCGAGATCTGGAGGCACTCCGGTCCCGAGCCTGACCGGGACGGGCGACAGTACGAGCCGCGGCCGTAGTCCGCTTCCATGCCGACCTGGAGCCCGGTCAGCTCGGCGGCGAGGGCGGAGTCGGCCGGCGGCGGCGCCGCGAGAGAGAGCTTGAGGAGCAGGAAGCGGCGGCGCAGCTCCGGCGACAGAGCCACGCCGTCGAACCGCGCGGCCTCGGTCGCGAGACGACGCACGGCGAGGCTGTAGTCGGTCTGGAAGTGCGCCGACAGGGCTTCGGTATCGTCGGTAATGAAGTTGGCCGCGATCCACGAGGCACGGGCCAACGGGAGGGAGCGCGCCAGCAGCCCGCGCTCCGCCGCGTCGATGAAGCGCTGGGCCTCGGCGGGCGTCTGGGCCGACACCGCGCCGGCCCAGAGGCACCCCGCGACGACCAGCGCGGGGCAGCGTCTCAAACGGCCTCGCTCACCGACGTGAAGTTGAACTCCCGCACCACCAGCGGCGGGACCACGAGCGTGGCGCCGAACCCCCCGCCCCCGCCCTCCCCCGCCGCCACCCGCTCGGGCCGCCCCAGCGCCGCGAGATTGTTGAGCATCGCCATCGGGCTTTCGTTGAACCGGAAGTTCCGCACGGCGCGGGTCACTTTCCCCTGCTCGATCAGGAACACCCCGTCCCGCGTGAGGCCCGTGAACAGCATGGTGCGCGGGTCCACCGGCCGGATGTACCAGAAGCGCGTCACGAGCAGCCCGCGCTCAACGCCGGCGATCAGCTCGTCCTGCGTGGCCGTGCCGCCCGTCAGCCGAAATCCCTGCGCCGCCGCCGTGGGCTTGACGCCCTTCTTGTCGGCCCAGAAGCGGTCGTAGGCCAGGTTCTTCAGGACGCCGTTCTCGACCCAGACGACGCGCTCGGTCGGGAGCCCTTCCCCCGTGAACGGCCGGGTGAGCAGATCGGGGTCGTTGGGATCCGAGGCGATGGTGACCCGCTCGTCCACGATCTTCTCGCCCACTTTGGTGCCGCCGCCGCGTTTGCTGAAGAAGCTCCGGCCCTCGTCCGCCGTGCGGGCGTTGAGGGCGAAGCCCAGCAGGCCGAGCAGGTTGCCGACCGCGGTGGGCTCGAGCACGACGACGTACTTGCCGGGCTCGAGCGGCTGCGCGTCCCGGCTGCCGCGCGCTTTGCCGATGGCGCGCTCGGCGAGCGCGGCG
>CAZVSO010000058.1:11450-15743 GCA_964629425.1 uncultured Gemmatimonadaceae bacterium | reverse complement strand
CTCCGGCGGACCGCTCGGCGTTCGATCCGTTCCCTCCGCTCACCGCCGCGATCTCCGACACGGGATCGTACTACCTGCAGCGTGCCACGGCGCGCCGCTATCTGGGCCGCGATGCGCGCGCCGATTTCGATTCCGCCATCGTCCGGTTCGAGCGCAAGGTGCGCGAACGGCCCGACGACGCCTTGCTGCACCAGCGCCTGGGGCGCGCGTATGCCGGCGCGGGGCGACGCGCCGATGCCGTGCGCGCCGGCCAGGCCGCGGTCGCCGCGTCCGCAAAGGACGCGTACGAGGGCCCGTTCGCCTACCTCACCCTGGCGGAGATCTACGCGCAGTTCGGCGAGCAGGATCGTGCCGCGGAGCAGCTCGAGCGCTTCATCGCGGCGCTGCCGTACGGCCGCGACTGGGTGCGGTACCGGCCGGAGTTCGCCGGGCTGCGCAGTCACCCCCGGATCCGGCGGCTGATCGGGGGTTAGGGGGGGACCTCACCCCCTGGCCCCCTCTCCTCTACTACGAGGAGAGGGGGAATGATGGCCCTCTCCCCCTGGCCCCCTCCCCCTGACGGGGACCGTTGCATCCTCTCCCTCTGACCCCCTCCCCCTGACGGGGGAGGGGGAACGCTCATACACTCTCGCCCATGCCGATCCGCGCGGCGGTAATGGTCGCGCCCCAGCGACCGCTGGAGGTATGGCAGCTCGATGACCCGGTGCTCGAGCCGGGCGCCGTGCTGCTCGAGACAGTGGTGAGCGAGGTGTGCGGCACCGACGTGCACCTCTACCACGGGCGGCTGGCCGGCGTCCCCTACCCCATCGTCCCGGGGCACGTGACCGTGGGCCGGGTGGTAGAGGCGCGCAGCGTGACCAGCGACGCGCTCGGCCGCCCGCTCGCCGTGGGCGACGTGGTCACGTTCTACGACGTGCACGAGGTGTGCGGCCGCTGCTGGTACTGCCTGGTGGCGCGCCGGCCGACCCGCTGTCCCCATCGCAAGGTGTACGGCATCACGTACTCGGCGAAGGACGGGCCGCTGGGCGGGTGGGCCGAGCGGGTGTACCTCAAGCCCGGCGTGCACGTGGTGCGACTGCCGGAGCCGCTCACGGCGGACGATGTGATCGGTGGCGGGTGCGGTCTGTTCACCGGGTTCGCGGCGGTCGAGCGCAGCGCGCTGCACCCGGGCGACACGGTGTTGGTCCAGGGAGCGGGTCCCGTGGGACTCGGCGCGGCGGCGGTGGCGGCGCTGGCGGGCGCTGGCGTAGTGATGGTGATCGGGGCGCCCGCGGCGCGTCTCGCCCTGGCCCGGGCGCTCGGCGCCGACGCCGTGATCGATCTCGACGCCGAGCCCCCGACGGCGCGCCGCGAGCGGGTGCTGGGGCTCACCGAGGGTCGGGGACCGGACGTGGTGATCGAGGCCAGCGGCAACCCCGCGGCGTTAGCCGAGGGGCTCGAGCTGTTGCGGGATGGTGGGACGTACGTCGTGGCGGGTCACTACACCGATACGGGCACGGTCGAGCTGAACCCGCATCTCCATCTCAACAAGAAGCACGTCGACCTGCGGGGGCAGTGGGGCACCGAGCTACACCACGTGCTGCGGGCGCTCTCGCTGTTTGCCAAACACCGGTCGCGGCTGCCGTTCGCTCAGACGATCGGCGGCCGCTATGGGCTGGCGGACGCGAACCGGGCGCTGGACGACGTAGCGGCGCGGCGGGTGACGAAGGCGGTCGTGGAACCGATGATGGGACGTTGACGAGAAGGGGTCATTCTCCGGGCGTTGCCGGCCTCGGGGGGCTGTGATTACTTTGTAATCACATATCCACTAGAGGCCTCATGAAGACCCGTTTGGTCCGAATCGGGAACTCCCGCGGCGTGCGGTTGCCCAAGCCGTTGATCGAGGAGGCGGGGTTGGCGGACGAAGTCGAGCTGCGGGTGCGGTCGGGAGCGATCGTGATCGCGCCGGTGGTCGGGGCCCGGGCGGGGTGGGCCGATGCAGCACGGCGTCTGCGGGAACGAAGCGGAGACCGGCTCCCCGAGCCTCCCACTCCGACGCGGTTCGACGAGGCTGAGTGGGAGTGGTAGCCGCGCAGGTGCGCCGCGGCGACGTGTACGTCGTCGACCTGCGTCCCACCCGCGGGGGCGAGATGCGCAAGGCGCGGCCGTGCGTCGTGGTCTCGCCCGATGATCTCAATGCCCACCTGCGTACGTTCATCGTCGCGCCGCTGACGACAGGCAGCCATGCGTATCCGTTTCGGGTGCCCTGCCGCTTCGCTGGTAAGGCCGGCCACGTCGTCCTGGATCAGGTGCGCACCGTGGACGCCGAGCGGCTCGTGCGGCGGTTGGGCCGCCTCGCGCCGGCGAGCGTCACCCGCGCGCTCGCGGTGCTGCAGGAGATGTTCGCGCCGTAATCCTTCACCCCACATCCTTTTGTAGCGCCTCGTCGATCGCCCGCGCGAACGCCGCGAAGGGCTCCATCACGAACTCGATCCCGCCCGTGATGGCGAGCCGTCCGTCCGGGACGCGGAGCCTCTAGGCGAGCCGTCCGACCCATTCGTCGGTTTCCTGCGGGGTCAGCTCACTGCCCACCACGACGCGGATGAAGAAGGGGTCGTCTCTAAAGAGCCGGCTCGGCGCTTCGCGGCACGCCTTGAAGGGCGCCGCACCAAGGTCCTACTTCCGCCGCTTCGACCCTACCAGCGAATGCGTCACGACGCTGTCCGGCACGTTGTCCCCGTGCCGCACCGAGAATACCGTCCTTCGCGTCAACCCGAGATCGAGCTCCACGACCAGGTGACTCCGGTCGCGGGCCATCCGCCAGCCGCGGGACGCCTTCGGCTCACCGCCAGTCGCCGTCAGCGCCGCCGTGATGACCTCGTCAGGCGGGTCGGCGATCGCCGCCAGCTGCGCGCAGGTGGCGCAGCGGCGCGATTGCTGGCCCAGGTCGGCCGTGCACACCTGCCGGCCGCAGTACGCGCACGCCGCCCGATGTCGCGCGCACGCGTCCTTGCCGCACACGGGACATTCCTTGGCCCCATTGAGCAAGTACGCCTGGCCGTCCACGTGGCACTGCTTGCGGTGCGCCGGGCAGCCATAAGAGCCGTTGGCGTCGAGCAGTGGCGCGAGGTGGGTGACGCAGTGGCGCCCCCGGTCCACCACGCACTCGGCCGAGTGGCCGGCGCAGGCGAGCTTCCCGCACGAGGCGCACGCCCCGACCTCATCCGAGGCGAGGATCGCCGCCGGCTCGTGGGCGCACGCGGATCGGTGCCGACCGCAGACCAGGCGCCGCGACTTGTCGGTGCGGCGCAGGTGTTGGGAGCAGTGCACCTGCCCATCGACCACGCACACGGCCTGATGGGCCGTGCAGACCGACTTGTCGCAGCTGGCGCACCGCGCCACCTCGTCCACTCCCACCGGCTCGTTGGTCCCGCCCTCGCAATACCGCAGGCAAGTCGCGCACAGCCGGCGGCTGCCCTTCGGCGCGTCCGCGCTGCTGTGTTCCGCGTGCCGGTTGCAGACCGGGCGGCCACAGCTGCCGCAGGACTCGAGACACGCCGAGCAGGCCTTGTGGTCGCCCTCCGCGCAGACCCCCTCGTGCACCGTGCAGTGCTGCAACCGGCACGACGGGCATACCCGCACGTGCTCCTCGCACGCCGGCTGCCCGTCCACGCGACACTCGGCGATGCCGTGGTCCGCGCAGAAGTCCTCGGTGCAGACCGAACAGCGGGAGGAGCAGGCTTCACAGCTGGTGTGCTCGTGCCGGCAGATGACGAGCGCCGCCGGCGGACGGCCGCAGTGGGGACACGTCATGATCCACGCGGCCGCGCCGCTGAGCGGGCGCTGCGCGCTGAACGTCGCGCGACGCCCCCGGGCCGACTCGAGCTGCCACTCCGCGCGCTGCATCAGGACGGCGGCCTCGATGAGCTGCAGGGGATGCACCACCGCCCGTACCTGGTTGCGCCGGACCTCTTCGCTGCGGCGACGCTCGCGCAGCGCCGTGACGGTTCCAATGGCCTCCGGATCGGACTGCTCCTGAAGGATCGACTCGAAGTACCGGTCGAGCCTGTCGAGCTCGGCGGCCAGGTCCTGCTCCGCCGCGGCGCGTCTGGCGGCAACCCGCTCCGCCGACTTGTCTCGGAGGCTGGTCAGGAGCAGCCGGAGCAGCTCCGCGGCCTCCCGTTGCGGGACGGGTGCCGCGGCGGCCAGCGACGGATCCGCGGGCCCGACCCGGCCGGTTTCCAGATCCCGGAACAGGCCGGCCAGCTCGTCACCCAGCCGAGCACCGGCCGACAGGTCGTACACGTCGCTTTC
>CAZVSO010000058.1:0-11440 GCA_964629425.1 uncultured Gemmatimonadaceae bacterium | reverse complement strand
ACCACCGCTTCCTCGACCCCGGCGCCCGCGCGGAGCACGACGCGCGCGATGAGCCGCCCCACCGGATGGACGGCCAGCCGGGTCACGGGCCGCTGCGCCGTGCCGTCCCGCACGGGAATCGCCAGCTCGACGCCCGCGGGATCGCTCGGCACGGCCGGCGCGATCAGGCCGAGTGAGAGCCGCGCCCCGCGCGCGCGGATCGCCTCGAGCAGCTGGGTGAGGAAGGGGCTGCCGAGCACCGCGATCTCGGCGTCCGGGTCGCCCGCGAGAGCGTCGAGGGAGAACGCGACCCGCAGCGACTGGCGGTCCCGGAAAAAGGCGCGTTCTGCCTGGGGCAAGCTCAGCTCGTAGTGATCGGTGCCGAGGGCGGCCCGTTTCACACCCGCCAGGCGGCAGTAGCGCTCGAGCACCGGCCGGATCCGGGGGTCGGCGAGGGGATCGGTGTCGGCGGCCGACACCCGGGCCGGCATCGGAGCGTGGCGAGGGCTCCTCGTCATGCGGCGAAGTCCTCCACCAGTGGCGCCGCGGCGTCCGCCTCGATGTCCACCAGCACGAGGGGCAGGCGGTCCACCTGCGCCACGAGCGCGATCGACCGTCCGGCGTCGGTCACTCCGGTGAGCCGCACGAGGGCCCCGTGCTCGGGATGCTGTCCGGCCGGCTCCGGCGTCGTGACGCTGCCGAGGGCCTCGAGCACTTCCTTCACGTGCACGCCGAGCTGGTGGCGCTTCGCGTCCCAGCCGGCTGCCTTGACGAGCTGGCTCGTGCCGTAGCCCAGTCGCAGACGGCCCGGGACCGACAGCATCTGGAACCGGCGCTCGAGGCGCAGGGCGTTGTCGTCGGGCGCGATGAGGGAGTTCAGCCGTTCCTGCTCCTTGCCTGCCTCACGGCTCTGCTCGATCTCGGCGCCGATCGTTTCCACCCGGCGCGCGAAGTCCGATTCGCTCTCGGCGGCGAGCCACTCTTCGGCCAGGCGGCCCTCGAACTTCTGCCCGCCCCCGAACTCGCCGAGGATCACGTCCAGCTCGCCCACGACCAGCTCGAACAGCTTGATCTTCGTGTCGAGCAGCCGCAGGATGTAGGACTCGATGGTTCCCGCGGCGGCGAGGGTCACGATGTGGACCTCGCGCGTCTGCCCGATGCGGTGGAGGCGCCCGATGCGCTGCTCGACCACCATCGGGTTCCAGGGCAGGTCGAAGTTCACCAGCACGTTGCAGAACTGGAGGTTGCGTCCTTCGCTGCCCGCGCGGGTGGCGATCAGGACGCTGCGCTCGTCCTGCTGGAAGGCACGGATGCGCTTGTCCCGCTCGGGCGTCGAGTGAGCGCCCCAGTAGACGATCGGGGTGCGGTCGAGCGCGCGGACCTGCCGCTCGATCAGCTGGATGGTCGGGCGGTGATCGCTGAACACCACCATCCGGTCCGGCGTTTCCCGCAGCAGCTGGGTCAGCACATCTAGCTTGGCGTGCGTGCCGATTTTCCCTGCCTGCGCGGCGAGCCGCCGCGCGATCTCGCGGTACTCGGGGGTGATGCGCTCGCCCTTTGCGAGGTGCTCGAGCGATTCGCCGAGCGCGCGCGAGGAAGAGCACAGCCGCTGGTGCAGGTGAATGACGGCGAGCTGCAGGACCCCCTTGCCCGTCCGCCGCCGCCGGACCCCGTCCTCTTCCTCTTCCTGCTCGCTCGGCTGAATGAAGCCTTCCCGATAGAGCCGGCGCAGGAACTGCGTGGTGCTGTCGTACAGCTCCGCCTCGGCTGGCGTCAGCCGGACCTCGGGGTGTCGGGGCCGTCGGGGGGGCAGGTCCAGGTCGTCGACGACGCTGGCGCGCCGGGTGCGGATCATCACTTCGTGCGTCAGCGCGCGGAGGGCGTCGGGGTCGCGGGGCGTGCGGTGGTCGCCGGCGACCAGGTGCTGGCGGCGGAACTCCGGCCAGGTGCCGAGCTGCCCCGGCCGGAGCAGTGTGACGAGGTTGTACAGCTCGCGCAGGTCGTTCTGCAGCGGCGTCGCCGTGAGGAGCAGGATGAAGTCCCGCTCGATCTTCTCGATGAACTGGTAGGTCGCGCCGCGGTGGCTCTTCACCTTGTGCGCCTCGTCCACGATCACGAGGTCCCAGCGGTGCCGCAGGATCTCCTCGGCGTGCCGGCGCGAGCGGGCGCGGTCGTGCGACACGATCGCCTTCGTGGCGTGCTGCCAGTCGTCGGGGTCGGTCGGAGTGTCGAAGCGCTCGAAGAACTTCTCCTCGAGCTCCGCCTGCCACTGCCCCACGAGCGAGGCCGGGGTCAGGATCAGCGCGCGGCGGGCGAGGCCGCGAATGGCGAGCTCCTTGTAGATGATGCCCGCCTCGATGGTCTTGCCGAGGCCCACCTCGTCGGCCAGGATGGCGCGCCCGCCCATGTTGCGCAGCACCCGCTGGGCCACGTCGATCTGGTGGGGCAGCTCCTTGATGGCGTTGGCCTCGAGCGTGATCAGCCGGTCGAAGCCGGGGACCAGCGCGATCCGGTCCGCGTCGCGTCGCAGCTCGTACCAGGCGCGGTCGGCGGGCGGTCCCCGGAGCTGCTCGGCGAACGCCGTGAGCGAGCGTTCGTCTACGGACCAGGCGTCCTGGGGTGACTGATCGGGCGTCGTTTGCACAGGGGGTGGCGTCGGGATCGCAGCAATATGGGATCGGAGCGAGCCGGGGTTGTGCGCTGGGTCACGGGGTCGGGAGCCTCAGCGCCTGGCCTCACCCCCTGACCCCCCCGTCCCCCCCCCCCGCATTTTTGAGCTACCCTCTTGGGTCGGGAAGGGGGATCAAACATGCCTCCCCGTCCCATCGCCTATACTCTCCTCCTCTGGTATCTGCCCGCGTGCACGGCCTGGCACGTCGAGGAGGGGGTCAGCCCGCAGCAACTGATCGCCACCAAGCATCCCACTTCCGTACGAGTCACCAGGGCCGACAGCTCGCACATCGTTCTCGATCAGCCCACGATCACCGCGGGCGACAGCCTGTCGGGGCTCCACAAGGGTGCGCCATCCAGCGTAGCGGTCGCGGACGTCACGCAGGTCGCGATCCAGAAGGTCAGTGCTGGCAACACGATCGGGCTACTCGCACTGTTCGCTGTTGTCATCGGGGCGGCGGTGGCCATTTATGGCGCGGTCCTGGACGCGAACGTCAACTGACTTCCTGGGCGAGGCTCACGGTTGGGGATCCGTGCTCTAAAGAGCCGGCTTGGCGCCGGCGCAACGCTCTGAAGGACGTTTAAGGACGTTTGTGGGGCTCGGCGATCGTACCCCCTCTCCCGACAGGGAGAGGGGGTCAGGGGGTGAGGTCGCCGTGCCGGCTAAAGCGCACGCCCCAATGGGCCCTCACCCCGCGAGCCCCCGCAGCGTCTCGAGCAGCCGCACCATGGCCCAGGTGTCGCGCTCGCAGTAGTTCAACAGGTCCTGCCGCACGCGATCCCGCTCCGCCGCCGGGATCTTGTCCGCCACGAACAGCAGCCGGGCGATCTCCACGCTCGCCACGCGGCCGTCCACGATCACGAGATCGCTGTAGGTCAGCTCGGGAACGAGGGGCGTGAGGATGTGCTTGAGACTGAAGCTCCCCCGGAAGTCGGGATGGTAGGCGCAGTTCTTCACGACCGGATGGAGGTCGATGAGCTTGCGTTCGAGTGCCGCGAGCTCCTCGGCCAGCTCCGGCACGGCGAGCTGCAGCTCACGGATGCGAGTCTTCTCGAACGACGTGTACATCACGACTCGGTCGGCCTGGGCGGTGGCGCGGACCATCGCCGCGGCCAGGCGCGGGCGGGCGTCCTCGGGTCCTTCGGCCAGGAACGCGGCGTGGGTGTAGCTGCCGTCGGGCTGCCGCTCGTGATACGAAAACTGCGCCGCGGCCTGCTGCCAGGGCGCCATCCCGGGCCAGACGGGAACCGCGCGCATGATCGTCTCGAAGTCGAGGAAGCCCAGCCGGCCGGTGAAGGGCTCCAGCTCGCGGGCGAGCGTGGGCTCCACCACGAGCGTGTTCGCGGCCATCGCCTTGAGCTGGCGCTGCTGGGTGAAGTTGAGCTTCTCGGTTGCGGGGAGATCGCGGATCGACTGAATCCCCCGGTCGAGGTAACCGGCGGTCTTCTTCGGTCCCACGCCGCTCAGGTGGCGGATGTGGTCGGGCGCGTCCGGCCAGCAACGGTTCATGAAGGGGCACTCGCGCGGCTCGAAGCAGTGCAGCCCGATGGGCACGTCGGGGAGCGGGCCCGCGAGCACCGCGTTCTGCCGCGCGAGCTCGTCGGGCACGGTGGGGAGGAAGCCCGCGACGGCCTGGCCCACGTCGGTGCGCGCGAACAGGTCGCCGGCGTCCGGGTGGCGGAACTCCTTGTTGAGGTGCATCACCTCGGCCGAGGAGACGTTCACGCCACACGCCCCCGCGACGTACGCCTGTACGGCGACGTCCGGGATGTGCTCGTCCTTCTGGGAGGTGGACGATTTCACCTCGGTGATGCGGTAGCCGTCGCGTTGCTTGTCGAGGACGTCGATCGCGACGTAGGTACCGTCCGCGACGAAGCTGGCCTCGAAGACCGCGGGCGCCCCCGCGTCGATCGCCGCCCGCGTCGCGGCCACGCGCGCGGGCCGGGCGTTGTGGGGCAGGTCGATCAGCACGCCGCCGGGCCACAGCCGCCTGGCCATCTCGCCCACCTGCCGGCCCTGGTCGAACAGGTCCTGGAGGACCTTGTCGGGCTGGAGCTCGACGGCGCCGGGCTCGTGGACGGTCCACCACAGAAGCTTGTGGCACTGCACGCCGGCGACGAACCGGGACTTGCTCAGACTGTGGGCCATGTCAGCGCTGGGTCCGGTTGTCGGGGATCATGGAACAGCCGCGCCTCGAGGTTTGTTGACGGGGATCCGTGCCCTGAAGGGCCGGCTCGGCGTGAAACGGCACGTCTTGAAAGACGCAGGCTCATCCCGCCCCCAGCGCACTTTCGCGCCGACCCAATCGTCGAGGTTGACTGGTTGGGATCGAGCGTGAAGGCAATGGTGGTAGCGCTGGAGTCGAGCGAGTTCGCCACGATCTCGGTGACGATGGAGGTGGAGCAGGTCGACGCGGGTTTCGCCCACGGCTCTCTAGGCGAACGCGGCCTCCACCGCGCGGCGGAACGTGGGCGGATCGATCGCCGGGTAGCGGTAGAGCTCGGGCTCGATGGCGCGGAAGTACTCGAGCGCCTGGGGAGCCGCAATCAGACCGCGCCGCCGCATCTCGCGCACGTCCGCCAGATCCTGCGCGTGGCCCCGCTCGAGCTTGGCGAGGGCCTGGCCATAGAAATCGAAGTGGTGGTACGACAGGCGCCCGACGCGGTCGATGAACGGGCTGCGCTCTTCCCACCCCGCGGGGACGGGGATGAAGTCGGCGGGGCTCGCGAGCTCGACGTTGAGCTGGAGGGTCTCCTTGAGCTGCGGAATCGCCCGGAGCAGCGCGTCCTGGTCGGGGACGAGCGTTAGGTCCACAGCGATCGTGCTATCGCGCCATCCGATGAGCACGGCCGTGGCGCCGCCGGTGAAGTAGACGCGGCCGTCGTCTCGCGCTTCGGCGGCGAGGCCTTCCATGAAGCGACGGATACGCTGGGCGTCCGCTACCGCGCGCATGCGAGCGCGCGCTCGAAGCTCACCAGCCGCCGGATCAGGGCGTTGTAGCGGGAGTGCGCGGCGTCGGAGTCGTCGCGTCGCAGGTGCTCGTAGAGCCGCCGCTCGGGGCCGGCCAGGCCGGCGGCGATCAGGTCGCCGCCCGGCGCATCAAGAGGGAAGGTCATTCCTGGCAAACTTACGGTCCCGGCGCGTGTCGAGACAGGCCCGGTTAGCACATTCGGCACGCCGCGACATGCCGGCGGCTCTCCTCATCGCTCTCCGCGACCCGCGAGCAGGGCTAGGGCTGCTGCGCGCGCTTCGCCTTGCCATGATGGAGGAGCCGTGGATCGAGCCGGCGCACAGCGACCCGCAATGCAGTCGTACTACGCGACTACACTTCACGTTTCATGGACCTCGTCCCCCTCCCCCAGCAACGGCTGGCCATCGAGGCACCGCTCGGGCCGGTGCTTGTGGTGGCCGGGCCCGGTGCGGGTAAGACCTTCTGCCTGATCGGCCGAGTCAACCACCTGATTGCCGCCATCGGCTTCCAGCCCGCCCGGATCTGCGCCGTGACGTTCACAAACAAGGCTGCGGAGGAGATCGCGGCGCGGCTCACGCGGACGCTTGGGGGACGCGCGGAGGAGGTAACGAGAGGAACGCTGCACGCGCTGTGCTTGGGCATCCTACGCGAGCACGCGGAAGCCGCTGGGCTTCGCAGGGGCTTCGGCGTGGCCGACGAGGACTACCAGCGGATCATCCTGGGCCGCCTGAACGTGCATCCCAAGCGGCGGAGCGCGTTGCTCAGCCTCTTCAGCCGACGACGGTTGCAGGACTACGGGCTGACGGCAGGAGACGAGCGGCTGTATCAGGACTACGCGGCCTACCTCGCACGGCGGAACATGCTTGACTTCGACGACCTCATCGCCAAGACCGCCGAGCTGTTCCGCGCGCAGCTCGCCGTCGCGGACGCCGTCGCGGCGCGCTGGGACTACCTCCTTGTGGACGAGTTCCAGGACTTGACCCCCGCCCAGTACGAGATCCTGAAACGCCTCGCCATGCCCCACGGCAACTTCTTCGCAGTCGGCGACGACGAGCAGTCGATTTTTTCCTGGACCGGTGCCGACCCGCGGGTGCTGGTGCGGTTCCGGGATGATTTCGGGATCGAGCGGCCCATCGTGCTCGACCGCAACTGCCGCTGCTCCCATCAGATATTCGAGACCGCCCGCCGTGTCCTCGTCGAGAATCCGCAGCTGTTCGACAAGCAGCTCACGGCCGAGCGGCAGTCCGAGCACGACGTGCGCGCACACGAATTCCCCGACGAGGACGCCGAAGCGGCGTGGCTCCTCGAGGACCTTCAGGCCGACCGGGCGGCGTCGGGGCTCGGATGGGGCGACTACGCCATCCTCTACCGCCAGCACCGCGTAGGCGAGTCCCTCGAGAGTCGCCTCCTGCGCGCGGGGATTCCCTGCCGGCTCGCCCGCGGTCGTTCCATCGCCGAGGACGAGGTGGTCGGCTACGTGGTCAGTGCGCTGCGGGTGATGCGGAATGCCGACCCAGTGGCCGCGGAAGCGTTCGCCCGACGCGTCTTTTCCGAGCACCTGCTGCAGGAATTGCAGGCCGCCGCGGCGGGCGACACCAGCGACTTCCTCGGCGCCGTGCGGAACCTCGCCCGGGCGCGCCCCAGCAGCGACCCGGACACCAAGAAACTCTGGCGGTTCCTCTACCAGGTGGAGAACCTGGCAGCGCTGTCGCGCTCCCATCACTCCCTCCCGGCGCTCGTAGAGGAACTATTGTCACAGAGCATAGGCCCCTACCGCAACGCGCTGGAAGAGCGCCACGACGAGCTCGCCGACCCCGCCGAACTGCCGGAGGCCGTCCGGTTGGCGAAGCGCCTCGACCAGGCTATCGCGACCGAGCGACCGATCTTTATCGAACCCCGGGGAGGCCTCGAGATCGCCCTGCGCGGGATGCTCGCGGCCGCCAGCGTGCGACACATTCCGTCGGCCCGAATCGGCCAGCAGGCAACGGAGGGTGACTTCGTGCTCAAGGCGGCGGACGGAGGCGACATCGGGCTCGCGCTCGCCCTTTTCAAGGCGCTGCAACTGATCCACGCCCGCGAGCTCGAAACCGCGCTCCACCGCTACGTGACGTTCGACCTCGAGACCACAGACAATGACCCCGCGACGTGCGACATCGTCGAGGTCGGCTGCGCCAGGGTCGTGGACAGCGAGCTGGTGGAGCGGTTCCGCACGCTGGTGCGGGCTTCCCGGCCCATCTCGCCTGCCGCAGCGAAGGTGCACGGCTACACGGACGCCGACGTCCGGGACGCGCCGTCGTTCGCCGAGGTTTGGCCCGCATTTCGGGCGTTCGTCGGGAACGACGTGCTCGTCGCGCACAACGGCCAGCACTTCGACATCCCGCTGCTGCGCCGCCTGGCGGCAGGGATGGATGGCGTGAACAGCCTCGTGTTCTACGACACGCTACCGCTCGCGCGATCCCTCTCCCGGGATAGCGCCAAGCTCGGGGACCTCGCGGCCCGTTTCGGCATTGATCCGGGGCGGTCGCACCACGCGCTCGACGACGCGGTCACTCTGGCGCGCGTTTTCGGCGAACTGGAGCGGCAACGGATCGTCCGCGCGCGGAAGGCCGTCCTGGTGAACCTCATGGACTATCTTGGCCTCGCGCTTGCCTTCGAGACGCTCGATCGGCCGAGCGACGAGCGCCGGATGCTGTTCGACCTAGCCCGGTTGTACGCCCTCGGGCGCTACAGCGACTGTCTCGAGTTCTACGCCACCGAGCGTGAGCGGGCGGGACCAGCAGCGCCGCCGGTTGAGGAGGTCATCGAGCGAATGGGCGGGAGAACCCTGATGACCCGACTGCGGGCGGAACCCGACCCGGCCCAGCGCTACCCGGCGGCCGTGGCACGCCTGCGGGCCCTCATGGACAGCGACACCGCGCCAACCCTGGAGGAAAGCGACGCATGCCTGCTGGAGCGCGTCGCTCTCTCGACTTCCGAGGGCATCGAGGTCGCCCCGGACCGAGTGAACCTCCTCACCCTGCACTCGACAAAGGGCCTCGAGTTCTCGCGCGTGTACGTCGTTGGCGTGGAGGACTTCCAGCTTCCCGGCTACTACGCTGCAATCGAGGGCCGGGAGGACGAGATCCAGGAGGCCCGCCGCCTGTTGTACGTCGGGATGACGAGGGCACGAGACCGACTCATTCTCACGCGTGTCGATCAGCGGTTCGGGCGCGACTCGGGTGGCAGTAGCTTCCTGAACGAGATGGGGCTGCAGGCGGCGCGGCGATCGGGCGACGTGCTATAGCCAGGCACCCGGCGAGCGAGCCGGACAGAGGGCGCGCCTCGAGTTCCCCCTCCTGGGCTCGACGCGTCCGGCCGGGTGCGGCCGTCGCCGAGCGGAGTGGGCGTGCGGCCTCAGGCAGGCTGGCGAGAGCGCCGCTTGAGCGGCCTGATCCGGGCGATGGCGTCGGCCTCGCGCGACCGCTGCAACTCATACAGATCCCAGGCGCGCTGAAGGTTGAGCCAGAAGTCGGGGGTCGTTCCCAGCAACCGTGCCAGCCGGAGCGCGGTGTCGATGGTGACGCTCTGCTTCCGGTTCACGATTCGATTCACGCGCTGAAACGGTACGCCGATGCGCTCGGCGAGCTTGCTCTGCGTGAGACCCAGAGGCTCGAGGAACTCCTCAGCCAGCATCTCGCCGGGGTGCGTGGGAGCACCGTGTGTCGGGATCCGAATCATAGTCGCCACTTTTGCGTGCAGGTATCGGCGGCCCAGTGAGTCTGATGAACTATTGCTCCGGCTGGGGGCCCGTTGTTCGGCCGTGGTTCCTCCTCCCCCCTGCCCCCCTTACGCGTTGCGCCGTAACCAGTCGGCGAGCACCGTCACGGTGCGCTCAAACGCGGGCAGGTATGCCTCCCCTAGGTGATCGCGCGGAACGGGCACCGCAAGCTGAAGCTGCTTGAGGACGCCCGCGTCGGCCTCGATCACATCACGGGCGAGGGAGCTCATCAGCGAGTCCGACATCGGTCTTGCGCCTTCGGTTCGGAACCAGGCCAGGAGTCGCAGCACGAGCGCGTACACCGAGATCCACGGTTGCCAGGGAGGGGCTTCGGAGAGCCCCAGGAAGGGACGCCACCGCCCGGCATCGGCATAATAGGTGACGGGCCGCTCCTCGCCGGCGGTCACGAAACGCGCGGCGGCCAGCGCTTCGCAGGCGTTGCGAACCGAGAACTTGGCGTAGCCGAGCGCGGCGGCGATCTCGCGGACGCTGGCCCAGGACTCCCGACGGCCGATCAAGTACGCGAGCACATCGGTCCGCACGTCGACGCCGAACGCCGTTCGGAGGCGAAGCATCAGGGCCGGGGGTTCGGAGAGGCGCACCGTCGGACTCGTCGATTTCCCGGGGCGGCCCGGCTTGGCGCGCTGCTCGCCCGCGAGTCGCGTCCAGCGAGGATCCTTGCCGAAGTGCCGGACGGCGGCGGCGAAGCTCGCCACGCGCGCCGGTGCGTCGGCTGGGAATGTGGTCATCACCCGTCTTAGCCGCTGCACGGACAGCATTCGCGAGCCGAGCTCGGCGAACCCGTAGAGGAAGTCCACGAGCCTGGGCTCGTCGTCCCGCATCCAGAGCGAGAACAGGACCAAGGCCTCCGGGTCCACGATGCTCGCGGGCGCGCGGCGCACCGCAGCCTGGCCGCCGAGTGCCTGCCACTGGATCCAGGCGGCGTCGGCAGCGGCTTCTCGCAGCCTTGCGGCGGCGCTAGCGAAGCGTCTGCCGGACATAGGTGAGGACTTTGGCCACCACGGCGCGGAAATCCGGCGACGCGTCCTGTCTGGCGACCCACGCGGCCGCGTCATCCAGCTCGTCGTCGCTGGGGCGCAGCGCGAGCAGGTCGCGCACGTGGACGTTATCAGGGCCCGTTTGGTCGGCTGAGGCGTAGAGCTTGAAGAAGATGAGATCCCGGCGATCGACGAGGCCGACCGTGAGTGCGGCGAACGGGCGCCAGTGGATCCGGCTCGGGAGCCCGGGCGGCAGCCCGAACCGCCACTGATCGGCGACCGTGGTGTTGACCCAGTGCTCGAGGAGGCCGCGGTCGCGGGCCACGGCGGCGATGGCCTGCACGAGTGCGTTCGGGAGTGGGTCAGGCGGCTGTAGCTCCCCGGTTTCCCCTACGCGTGCCAGGACATCGACGTCGATAGTCGGGCGGTCTACCAGGCCCAGCAGGTTCAACGCGGTGCCGCCTACGACTACGATGGTGCAAGGTGAATGCGCGTGGGCGAGGCGCTCGCCGAGCGCTGTCAGGGCGGCTTCGGTGGCCTGTCGGCCGGAGAGGTGGGTCATATACACGATGCGGCAAAGGCGACTGTTGGAGACTACATAATAGAGTGCAATAGACTACATAAAGTAGTCTCGAACATCAAGCCCAGGGAGGCCCCTTGCCTCGAGTGCCCCTCCCGGGCTCGGAGCGACGCCGAGGCTCGAGGGGCAAACTAAGAACGGCGGGCTGTCAGGCCCGCCGTTCAAGGTTGCCCCTCCTGGGCTCGAACCAGGACTCTCCTGATCCAGAGCGCAAAACCCGTTACGCTGCAACGACTTACAAAACGTACACGAACCGCGAGATCGTGTCGTCCGTCTGTCGTGAGTCGACGCGCTGGATGTCGGAGTTGGTCCGAGTTTGTTCGACCCAGGTCACTTCTCAACGATCAGCAATGGAGGTGACCGATGACACGCGAAGAGTTTCGAGCCAAGTGGAGCGCTCGGCGCGCCGAATGGGAGAAGCTGGGCGTCTTGGTGAGCGGCGCGAAGATCTGCGATGAATTCATCGCGGACTTCGAAAACGTAC
>CAZVSO010000057.1:1315-15914 GCA_964629425.1 uncultured Gemmatimonadaceae bacterium | reverse complement strand
TACGTACGACAGCCGGTGCCGCGTAGCGCGCCTGGAGGGATACCGCCTGGACGATCCGAACAGCATCCTCGGGATCGACCGCTATGAGCTGGTGCTCGCACAAACCGGTAATAGTCTCGGAGGAATCACCTGGCATCATGGTCCCTGGACCGGCCAGCTGCTGCTGACACGTTGAACGGATGCTGGCCGACCACGGAGCACTGGGCCCGGTGCCTCACCTGAGCATGGAGCTGGCAGGCGCGACCAGGCAGGGAGACGTTATGACTGTGCGGTACTCACTCTCCCGGAACGCCGGGGCGGACGGCCCGCCTGCTCGGGGCACCCGCTGGCTGACGCGCGTTCCGTTCGGTGGCCCGGTACGGCTCACATCCAGACAAGGAGTGACGGGATGTCAAACCGACTCTTCAAGTTGACCTTGGTTGTCCTCCTGGCAGGCTCAGGGCTTGCGCTGGTCCAGTTTCGGGTCCAGGCAGCGCACGACCTTGACCGCTACACTGATGAACAACTTCAGGAATATCTCTTCGCTGAACTTGATGACATGTCTCAGTTCGAGTCACCCGACGAGCAGTACGACATCGACGAGTTGAGAAGCGCCATCCTGACAGCCCTCTCAGACGAGGGCGACGAGGACGACGAAGGCGAGCAGCAAATCGACCGGGCGGACCTCGTTGAGGAAATGAACGAAGCTGAAACGACAGTGGAGGATGTGGTTGATGAAGCCCTCGCCCGGGCCGATGAGCTGGCCTCCCGGACGGGATCGCCCTCCTGGACAATTGTCCAGGTCAGCTCTCCCAACGTAGGCCTCAGTCCCAATGCTCAGGATCGAAACCAGAGCGGGCACACTACCGCCAGAGTGGCCATCACGGAGGTCGAGAGCAAAATTATTTCTAATGTACGCCACGCTCCGAACAAGCGACGTGGTTGACACGGATCAGCGACAGTTGATCTGAAGCGACTTTCAGAACGCTCTATGGACCCCGACGCGCGCAGCACGCGCTTCGAGCTGAGCCACGACACCATCGCGCGCCAGGTCTTCGACAAGGCCTCGGCCGACGCGCAGACGCGGCGCAAGATCGAGAAGTACATCCGCGACCGGTTCGCCATGTACCGCGAGCGCGGCTCGCTGCTGACGCGGGACGATCTCGACTATGTCCACCCGTACCTGGACGCCATCCAGGCGGACAGGGAGGAGCGGGCGTTCATCGCGCAGAGCGAGCGCGCGCTCCGCCGGAAGCGGAACCGGCTTCGCGTTGCGGTCGCAAGCATCATCGCGGTCCTCGCGGCGTCCACCGTGTTTTCGATTGTGTCGCGGCACGCCGCCCGGGTGCAGGCAGGCCTTGCGACCTCGCGCCACGTGGTCGCCCGGACGACAACCGCGATGGACCACGGCTTCCTGGATCTCGCGGCACTTCTGGCGAAGGAAGCCGCTCTCGCAAGTCCAGCCGCGGAGGCACGCTCCCCTCTCCTGACCTGGCATCTGACCGCCACGAAAGTGCGCGGCTACCTGCATGGACACCACACGATCGCAGTCAGCAGCATCGCGTTCAGCCCGGACGGCCAGATCCTCGCCTCGGCGAGCTGGGACAGCACAGTCATCCTGTGGGACGTCGCGCGCCGGCAGCGGCGCGGCGCGCCCCTGCGCGGACACACCGGCGACGTCCGGAGCATCGCGTTCAGCCCCAGCGGCCAGATCCTCGCCTCGGCGAGCAACGACAGCACGGTCATCCTGTGGGATGTCGCGCGCGAAAAGCCGCTCGCCGCACGCCTGCGCGGTCACACCGGCTGGGTACAAAGCGTCGCGTTCAGCCTTGACGGCCAGACGCTCGCCTCGGCGGGTAACGACAGCACGGTCATCCTGTGGGACCTCGCGCGCCGGCAGCCGCGCGACACGCTGCGCGGACACACCGGTAGCGTCACCAGCGTCGCGTTCAGCCCCGACGGCCAGACCCTCGCCTCGGCGAGCGACGACAGCACGGTCATCCTGTGGGACCTCGCGCGCCGGGAGCCGCGCGACACGCTGCGCGGACACACCGGCATCGTCAACAGCGTCGCATTCAGCCCCGACGGCCGGACCCTCGCGTCGGCGACCGAGGACAGCACGGTCCTCTTGTGGGACGTCGCGCGCCGGGAGCGGCGCGGCGCGCCCCTGCGCGGACACACCGAGGTCGTCGCGAGCGTCGCGTTCAGCCCTGATGGCGAGATCATCGCCTCGGCGAGCTGGGACGGCACCGTCGTGTTGTGGGACGTCGCGCGCGGGCAACCGCACGGTGCGCCCCTGCGCGGACACACCGCCACCGTCCTTCAGGTCGCGTTCAGCCCCGACGGCCGGACCCTCGCCTCGGCGAGCGAGGACGGCACGGCCATGCTGTGGGACGTCGCCGGTGGGCTGCTGTTCGGCGCACCCCTGCGCGGACACACCGGCGCCGTCTGGAGCGTTGCGTTCAGCCCCGACGGCCGGACCCTCGCCTCGGCGAGCGGGGACGGCACGATCACCCTGTGGGACGTCGCGCGCCGGCAGCCGCGCGACACGCTGCGCGGACCCACTGGCGCCGTCTGGAGCGTCGCGTTCAGCCCCGACGGCCAGACCCTCGCCTCGGCGAGTGACGACGGCACGGTCATCCTGTGGGACGTCGCGCGCCGGCAGCCACGCGACACGCTGCGCGGAAACACTGTCGCCGTCTGGGGCGTCGCGTTCAGTCCCGACGGCCGGACCCTCGCCTCGGCGAGCGACGACAGCACGGTCATCCTGTGGGACCTCCGCGGGCAACGGGACAGCCTGGGCAGCCACAAGGCGGTGCGTCTAGTGGGACACGAGGGCGCCGTCCTGAGCGTCGCGTTCAGCCCCGACGGCCGGAAACTCGGCTCGGGGAGCAAGGACGGCCGGGCCTATCTGTGGGATGTCGGGGGGCAGCAGCGGGACGAGCCTTTGTTCGGTGACAAGAGCGCCATCACAAGTGTCGCGTTCAGCCCCGACGGCCAGACCATCGCTACGGCGACCAAGGCCGCGAAAGTCATCCTGTGGGATGTCGGGCGCCTGAGGTGGATCGGGCCGCCCCGCCGCGGACACGACGGCGCCGTCTCGAGCGTCGCGTTCAGCCCCGATGGCCAGTCCCTCGCCTCGGCGAGCGAGGACGGCACGGTCATCCTGTGGGACCTCGCGCGCCGGCAGCGGCGCGGCGAACCCCTGCGCGGACACACCGGCGCCGTCTGGAGCGTCGCGTTCAGCCCCGACGGCCAGACGCTCGCCTCGGCGGGCGAAGACCGCACGGTCATCCTGTGGGACATCGCGCGGGAATCCTTGCTTCTCCGCGCCTGCGCCTTCGCGGGCCGAAACCTCTCTCTGGCCGAATGGCGCCAGTACTTCGGCGACTCACCCTATCGCCGCACTTGCCAGGACTGGCCCTCGGGCGCGGGTGCGCCGCCCGCTGCCCCGGTGAGCGACGGCCTATGAGCTCCCCCGTCCTGTTCCTCGCGTTCTCCAACGACGCCAACGCGCACCTCGAGCTGTTGAAGAAAGAGAGCAAGGACGTCTTCAACGCCCTGCGCGATCTCGACCGGCAGGAATTCGTCAAGGTGCACCGCGAGGAGAGCGCCGACGTCGACGAGCTCTTTGACTCGCTGGTTTCCTTCAAGGACCGCGTCGCCGTTTTCCACTACGGGGGCCACGCCGATGGCATGACGCTCCGCATGGAAGGCGGGGCGGCGAACGCTCGGGGGATCGCCGGGCTGCTGGGCGAGCAGACCAACCTGAAGCTCGTCTTCCTCAACGGCTGCGCCACGCGGCCGCAGGTAGATCAGCTCCTGGCCGCGGGGGTCAAGGCCGTCATTGCGACGTCGGTGCCCATCCGCGACGACAAGGCGACCGAGTTTGCCGCCCAATTCTATCAGGCACTCGCCAATCGGCGCACGATCGCCCAGGCCTTCGGCCTCGCCCAGGCCTTCCTCCAGACCAAGTACAAGGACGTCCGCGACATCGGGGTGGTCAAGCTGCGCGACGTGACCGCCAGCGAGTCGCCGGACGCCGGCGACTCCATCCCGTGGGGGCTCTACGTCAAGGAAGCGCACGAAGCCGAGGTCATGAGCTGGAAGCTCCCCTACTACCAGGCCGTGGGGCTCCCGCAGGACATGATCCAGTACATCGGGAGCAGTTTCACCGCCAACCGCTACGTGATGCTGGTGCTGGACGAGATGGCCCGCTATAACCCGGACATCTACGCCCAGATGATGGAGCAGAAGGGCGGCGAATCGGTGAAGCGCGATTCGCGCGAGTACCCGGAGCTCATCGTCCGGAACCTCCCGTGGCCGCTCGGCTCGCAGATCAGGCTCCTGCGTCAACAGGACAGACCCGGCGTCGAGCGGCTCGAGCACCTGGTCAGCGCGTACGTGCGGACATCGCAGCTGCTCTACTACATCCTGCTCTCCAATCTGTGGGAGCAGAGCCGGCTGAAGAAGATCAAGCTCCCGCAGCCGTTCGAGGCGGGCCTGACGATGGACGCGCGCGCCTTCGCCTCGTTCGACTTCCTGGCGAAAACGGTCACACTGTATCGGCTGTTTCACGACCAGGGCGTGGCCCCGTACGTCGCCGAGTACGAGCGGGTGGCGGAGGCGTGGGACATCCCGACGGGACCGCTCCAGAGTGCACACACCTATCTGGAGCAGCTCCGCACCGAGCTGCTGGCGAGCCCGCCGGCCAACGACCTCGAAAAGCGCTGCCTGGAGGCAGAGAAGGCGCTGTCGGTCGTGCTGCGCTCGGCCGCCTTTCTCGCCAACTACCGCATGCTGACGGTGCGAAACATCTCGGTCGAGGCGATGCGCTTCGAAGCGGTGGCGTACGAGCTGGACCTGGGGCCGCTCAATGCGGTCGACAGCAGTGCCCTCGGCCTCTACCAGGATGCCGCGCACCGCCGCAAGACGCACCTCAGCAACAGCCAGTCGATCGTGCTCGCCAGGGATGAGAACAAGCTGGACGACTGCCTCAACCTCTCCCCGTTCATCATCGACAAGAACACGTTCGTGAGCGTGAAGAAGGGCGAGGGCACGGAGACGGCCCGCCTCGCGCACATCTTCATCCTGTCCTACGTGGAGCAGGGCCGGCTCGTCTACCTCGCGGTCGATCACGGCATCCGCTACGCCCTCGAGAACGAGCGCGACCGGGTCCACACCGACATGACCCGCGAGGACTTCACCGAGGGGCGCAATCTCAGCCCGAGTGCCAGCGCCCCCGACACCTTCGGGCTCGACGCCAGCTTCGGACTGGCGCCACAGGCGCCCAGCGAGGGCGGGGTGAAGGTCTTCCAGGTGCTCCGCGACCAGCTCGACTCCTGTATCGCCGACCTGGGAGCCGCGCCATGAGCCGCAGCCCCTTCAAATTCCTCGACGCGTACCAGAAGGAGGACGCGGACCGCTTCTTCGGGCGCGAGCGCGAGACCGCCCAGCTGTACAACGCGGTGCACGCGTCCAACCTGGTGCTCGTGTACGGCGCCTCGGGAACCGGCAAGACGAGCATCATCAACTGCGGGCTGGGAAACCAGTTCGTCGACTCCGACTGGCTGCCGCTGTACGTCAGGCGCGGCACCGACCTCAACCGATCGCTCGAGCGCGAGATCAGCGGCGCGATGAAGCGCGACGGCCTGGCTGCGGAGGTGCCCATCACCGAGCGGATCCGTGCGCTGTACCTCGACCACTACCGTCCCATCTATCTCGTCTTCGACCAGTTCGAGGAACTCTTCATCCTGGGGAGCCCGCCGGAGCAGCAGCGCTTCTACGAGACGGTCCTCCAGCTCCTCGGGGCCGGCGTCACCTGCAAGGTGCTGCTCGTCATCCGGGAGGAGTACATCGCCTATCTCTCGGAGTTTGAGAAGATGGTGCCGGCGCTGTTCGACAACCGGCTCCGGATCGAGAAGCTGAACGATTCGAACCTGGCTCGCATCATCGTCGGGACGGCGCGAGCGGCCGGCATCCAGGTCACCGATCCACCGGCGACGGTGTCCAGCATCCTCGAGAACATCCGCGACCGGCGCACCGGCATCGATCTCACGAATCTCCAGGTCTATCTCGATCGGTTGTGGCGCGCCGACCTGGAGCGGCAGGGGACCGAGACACCAGCGACGGTGACCTTCGACCCCGCGCTCGTCGAGAAGGTCGGCAAGCTGGGGAACGTGCTCTCCGCCTTCCTCGACGAGGAGCTGGCCGGCATCGAGGCGGCGCTCTCGAAACGTGGGGTCGCGCAGCCGCGGGGGATCCCGCTCGAGGTGCTGTTCGCGCTGGTGACCGAGGAGGGGACGAAGCGGAACCTCGACGTCCCGTCGATCCTCGAGGCCCTTCCGGGAAACAGCGACATCGGGGAGCCGCACCTTCGCTTCTGCCTGGCGGAGCTGGAGCGCATCCGGCTGGTGCGGCCGCTGGCAGCGCGGTGAGCGAAGGGCGGAGGGTCTGACCGTCCGCCGTCACAAACCTCCGTTTGGTCTGCTCCTCCTCCGACGAGCAGCACGCTCCTACGATCCACCGCAGACGACGGAAGATGCCATGACCACACGTTCCCTCACGCTCCTGGCGGCGCTGGCGGCCGGGTCGATCGCGACCGGGGCCTGCGACGCCAGCACGACCGGCCCGAGCTACGACCCGCAGCTCCCGACCGCCTGGGTTGCGACCGTGAGCAATGCCTACTTCCCCCTCGTGGCGGGAACGACGTTCCAGTACGAGGGCCAAACGGCCGAGGGGCTCGAAACGATCACCGTCGAGGTCCTGCCCGGCACCCGGCTGGTCAACGGCGTCGTGGCCACGGTCGTGCGCGACCGGGTGTACCTGGACGGCGTGCTGATCGAGGACACCTACGATTGGTACGCTCAGGACGACGCCGGCAACGTCTGGTATCTCGGCGAGGAAACGAAGGAGTACGAGAACGGCCAGGTGGTGAGCACCGAGGGCTCGTGGGAATGGGCAGTCGATGGCGCGCTCCCGGGGATCATCATGTGGGCCGACCCCGCCGCCCACGTCGGCGAGGACTACCGGCAGGAGTTCTATCGGGGCGAGGCTGAAGACTGGGCCAAGATCGTCACCCTGAGCGAGAGCGTCACCGTGCCCTACGGCAGCTTCACCGGCTGTGTCAAGATCGACGAATGGAATGCGCTGGACGGCGGCCCGCACGAGTACAAGTACTACTGCGCCCAGATCGGCACGGTGCTCGAGGTGCCGGTGGGCGGCGGCGATCGCGTGCAGCTGATCGGCGTCACGACGCCGTAGCGTTGGTCTCGCTTGATCGCGGCCGCCGAACCGTGCAGCTTTACGCTCGGTCCGGCGGCCCGCCACCACGCGAGGTGATGATGAACTGGCGCCTGGGTCTCATCGTTGCGGTCGTATTCGTCGTGGTATTCGCCGTCGCGCCGCGCGCGCGGTCCAAACGCGGGCCCGGCGACCGCTGACGCCTCGCTCACCACGCTAGACCCGTCTCAGAGACCGTTGCCGGCCCGGTGACCGCCCCGACCCTCGTGCGGGTGATGGGACGGTGGACCGTCACCGCCCTGGTCATCAACGCCTGCATCGGCAGCGCCATCTTCGGCCTGCCGTCGGTGGTCGCCCGGTCGCTGGGGCCGGCGAGCCCGTGGGCCTGGATCGTCGGCGCCGCCGGCAACGCGGTCATCATCCTGTGTTTCGCCGAGGTGGCGTCGCGCTTCACCGGAGCGGGCGGCGCCTACCTCTACGCTCGCGCCTCCCTGGGCCGGCTGCCCGCCATTCTGGTCGGCTGGCTCGCCTATCTCACCCGGGTGTCGGCGGTCGCGGCGGGCGCCAACCTGTTCACGGTGAACCTGGTCGAGTTCTTCCCCGGCGTGGAGCGCGAGGCCGTCCGGGTCGCGGTGCTGACGCTGGTGTTGGGCGGCTTCGTCGCTGTGAACTACCGCGGCGCCCGCGGCGGCGCCCGCGTCAGCAACGTGTTCACCGTGGCGAAGCTGGTGCCGCTCGCCGTGTTCGTGACCGCGGGCGCGGCGTTCCTGCTCCTGCGCGGCCCCGGACCGGCAGCGGCACCATCGCCGGCCGCGGCGGCCGACTGGCTGCACGCCCTGCTGTTGGTGGGCTTCGCCTACGGGGGGTTCGACGGCGCGATGATCGCGATGTGCGAAGCGAAGGAGCCCCGGCGCGACGCCCCGTTCGCCCTGGGCACAGCCATCGTCCTGCTCGCCGCCCTGTACACGGGCACCCAGCTGCTGGTGAACGCGGCGCTCCCCGATCCCGGAGCGAGCGCGCGGCCGCTGGCCGACGCGGCGCGGGTCTTCATGGGAGCGCCCGGCGCGGCCCTGCTGGCCGGCGGCGCCCTCATCTCGGTGGTGGGCTTTCTCTCGGCGAACTTCCTGAGCGCCCCGCGCCTCACCTTCGCGCTGAGCGAGCACCGCGATGCGCCGGCCGCATTCGGCAGGATCCACGCGCGGTTCCGGACCCCCTACGTGTCCATCCTGAGCTTCGCGGCGCTCGTCTGGGCGCTGGCCGTGTACGGCACCTTTCAATGGAACGCGACGCTCAGCGCCGTCACGCGGCTCTTCGTCTACGCGAGCACGTGCCTGGCGCTGATCGTGCTGCGCCGCACCCAGCCCGGCGGCGCATGGCTCGCGATCCCCGGCGGGCCCGCGCTGGCCGTGATCGCGCTGGGCTTCTGCACGGTGCTGGCCGCGCGCATGGGACAGGCCGAGCTGCTGGTGATCCTGGCCGTCACCGCGCTCGGCGTGCTGCACTGGCTGATCGTCCGGCGGGCCGCGCCGCTCCAGGGCGCTGCGCGGTGACGCGCCCGCGGCTGTCCCCCCAGGGCGCATTCCTCCTGCAGCTCGGCATGGCCGGGTTCATGCTGTTCATGGGGGGCGCGGTCGTGCTCATGGCCGTGGGCGTGATCGAGCCCGACGAGGCGCCGAGCGCGGGCGGGCGCATCGCGGCCTTCCTCTTCGGCGTGTTCCTCCTCGTCATGTGCAACGCGATGGTCGTCCCCGCGCTCCGCGCCCTGGCGGCGGCCCAGGGCGCGCGAGACTGGTCGGCGGCGGTCGTGCTCGGGTTCCGGCGCCTGGCCGCGCGGGTGACCTGGCGGTCATTGGCCGCGGCGGTGCTTCTCGCGCCGCTCGTCTGGGCCTACTGGCGCGAGCTCCATGACAGACCGCTCGCGGGATGGTCTCGCGATACACTCATCGGTCTCGTGGTGCTCGAGTTCCTCCTGATCCACGGGTTTCCCTTCCTGGTGCTCGCCGCGAGCTTCGCCCGGGGACCTGAGCGCAAGCCGCGGCTCGGCGGCATCGTGGCCGTCGCGGTGCTGCTCCTCTTCTACTCGGCGTTCGCCTGGAAGGCGGGCGGCGGGCCGACGGGAGTCGTGGCCCTGTTGTATCTGGCGCTCCCCAACGTGCTGGCGTTCGCGTACCGGGCCCACGACTGGACCGTGCGCGCCACGGCGGGGGCCCGCTGGGTCGAAAAATTCATCACGTTCTTCTGGATCGCGATGCTGTTGGACGAGCGGTCGCTGCGGGGGCCCGGCAACCTGCGGCTCGGGCTATTCTATTTCGGCGTCCAGGCACTGATCGAGTTGGTTCGTGGGGCCGACCTGCCGCTGGACCTCGGCGCCGCCTGGGCGCGGTTGCCTGAGGAGCGCCGGCGGCGAATCGCTCTCGTGCAACCGACCACTCCCGACCGTTCGGACTGACGAGGCGAAGCCCAGGCGCAGGGCACAGCTCTGCCGCCGGGTGCGTTACATCCCGTGACTACAACCGCGGCCTCCGCCGCGCCGCCGAGCCCAGCAGCGCGCCCAGCACCCCGCGCAGGACGGTGTTCGCGAGCGAGCGGGTGGTCGGCGACTTGAGGATCGTCTCCAGCGTGCCGGGCGGCGGACGACGGCTTCCCCCAGAACGCCCGGGGATCGGGGCGGGTGCGGGCTCCGGTACGTCTGCCATCCGCTTGGCCAGCAGCTCCCGGGCGCTCTCGCGGTCGATCGCCTCCGTGTACTTCTTGACCTGGGCCGTGGAGAGCCGTTGCCGCATCTCGGCGTCGTCGAGCGGGCTCATCCGCGCCGCCGGCGGGATCATGCGCGTCGCGAACGGCGTCGTCGGCGTGCCCCGCGCCGTCAGCACCGTGACCAGCGCCTCGCCGGTGCCCAGGGTCGTGAGCACTTCCTCGACGTCGTAGAACTCGGTCTTCGGGAAGGTCCGGGCCGCGGCCTTCAGCGCCTTGTCGTCGTCGGGTGTGAAGGCGCGCAGCGCGTGCTGCACGCGGTGCCCCAGCTGCCCCAGGATGTCGGCCGGAATGTCTTTCGGGCTCTGGGTCACGAAGAACACGCCCACGCCCTTGGAACGGATCAGCCGTACGACCTGCTGCACCTGCTGGAGGAACTCCTTGCTCGCGCCGGAGAACAGGAGGTGCGCCTCGTCGAAAACGAACACCAGCTTGGGCTTCTCGAGGTCACCCACTTCCGGCAGATCGTTGTATAGCCGGGCCAGCATCCACATCATGAACGTCGAGAACAGCGCCGGCCGGTCCTGCACGTCGTTGAGCTCGAGCACGCTCACGAGCCCCCGGCCCTCCCGGATCTGCATGAGGTCGTCCAGGTCGAACTCCGGCTCCCCGAAGAACTCCCCGGCGCCCTGCTGCTCCAGCTGCACCATCTCCCGGAGCAGCACGCCCACGGTCGCGGCGGACATGCCGCCGTAGTCCTTGAGCGCCCCCGCCCCCTCGCCGGTGAGATGCTGCAGCACCGCCCGCAGGTCCGCGAAGTCGAGCAACGCGAGCCCCTTGTCGTCGCAGTACTTGAAGACGAGGCTGAGCACGCTCGCCTGCGTCTCGTTCAGCTCCAGCACCTTGGCGAGCAGCAGCGGGCCGAACGACGACACGGTCGCGCGCAGCTGCGCGCCCTGCTTGCCGGTGAGGCTCAGGAGCTCCACCGGGAACCCGGTGGCCTTCCACGGCCAGCCGGTGTCTTTGGCACGCTGGGTGATTCTGTCGTTCGGCTCCCCGGGGACTGCGATGCCCGAGACGTCGCCCTTGATGTCGGCGAGGAACACGGGCACGCCCGCCAACGACAGCTGCTCGGCGATGAGCTGCAGGCTCTTGGTCTTGCCTGTTCCCGTCGCCCCGGCGATCAGCCCGTGCCTGTTCATCATCGCCAGGGGCAGCCTCACCAGGGGCTCGGGGTGGCACGCGCCATCGTGCACCACCGCCCCCAGGGTAATCCCCGGGGCGCCCGCCGGGAATGCGGTCCGGGCCGCTTCGATGACTTTCTTGTTCACTTGGCCGGCCCCATCTTGAAGAGCTTCTGGACCACGACGTAGACCACCCAGGCGATGATCAGGAAATCGACCGTGGCGCCCAGCACTTCGCCGATCGCCAAGGCGTTGCCTTCGCTCCCCAGCGGCACCTTCCACTCGCGCCACGACCCGCCGGGCAGCACCAGCGAGAGCAGCGGCATGAAGATCCCGGACACGAGCGTCCCGACGAGCTTCGAGACCGCGGCGCCGATGACGACGCCGATCGCGAGCGCGACCGCGTTCGTTTCCACTAGGAACTTCTTGAATTCGGCCAGCATGCCGCGACCCTCCACAGGTTCGAGTAGGGACAGGGGAGCACGGACAGCAAACCTAGACACACAGGCGCGGCAGGGCTAGACGGATAGACGCAGCAGAGTCACAGCCAGACGCACAGATGCAACAGACGCATAGAAGGGAACAGATGGTCGGGGTCAGGTAGACCTCACCAACCGACCCCCGACCCCGGTTCACCACCTGTGCGCCTACCGCGTCCGTGCGTCTGCTGTGCGTCTGTGCGTCTGCCCTCTACAACCTGCTCTTCAGGAACTGCGGCGTGAGCCCCTGCAGGTATCCCGCGAGCAGGGTGAAGCGGTCGGTCACGAGCAGGAGTCCGAGGACGATCAGCATTGCGCCCGCGACGCGGTTCACCCACACGATGTAGGGCCGGAAGCGCTGGAACCACGCGAGAAACCGGTCGAGCGCCACGGCGGTCAGGAGGAACGGGATAGCGAGTCCCAGCGCGTACACGCCGAGCAGGGCCATCCCGTGACGCAGGCTCGCCTCGGCGGCGGCGAGTGTGAAGATGGCGCCGAGGATGGGGCCCACGCAGGGCGTCCACGCGGCGCCGAAGGCGACCCCGACGAACGCCGAGCCGAGGTAGCCCAGCGGCTTCTCGGCGAGGTGGAGCCGGCGCTCGCGCATGAGGAACGCCGGCCGCAGCACGCCGAGCAGATAGAGACCGAACAGGATGACCAGCACGCCGCCGGCTCGGCCGAGCCAGACCTGGGAGTCGCGCAGCAGGCTGCCGAGCGCCGACGCGGTCGCGCCGAGGGCGACGAACACGAGCGTGAAGCCGCCGACGAACCACAGCGCGTGGACCAGGGCGGCGCCGCGGCGCGCCTGGAGCTCCTCGAGCGACATCCCCGTCAGGAACCCGACGTAGCTGGGGATGAGCGGCAGGACGCACGGCGACAGGAAGCTCAGCAACCCGGCGGCGAGCGCCACCGCGAACGAGACGCCGCTAGCGGCGGCGGCCGCTTCCTGCAGTCCGGCCATGCTGGCGGTACGCCACGAGCTTGTAGACGAGCTTGGCCACGAGGAAGTCGGGGGCGACGAGCCCCGGGATCGGCGCGAGCTCGACGACATCCACGCCCACGACGTTGCGCTCGCGGAACACGCGCTCCAGGAGGCGTAGCGTGGGATGCCAGGCGCCGCCGCCCGGCTCCGGCGTGCCCGTGGCCGGGACCAGGCTCGGGTCGAAGTAGTCCACGTCGATCGTGATGTAGACGTCGGGGCCCAGGGCCTTCACGGCCCGCTCGATCCAGCGCTCGTCCCCGTCCAGCTCGTGGCCGAAAATCGTGGGGATGCGGCGCTCCCGCATCAACTGGCGCTCCTCGGTGGTGATCGAGCGGATCCCAACGGGCACGAGCTTGACCTTGCGGTGGACGCGGTACATCACGCACGCGTGAGAGAACGGCGTCCCCTCGTACTCGGGGCGCAGATCGCCGTGCGCGTCGAGCTGGAGCACCGAGAGCGGTCGCTTCCCGAGCTGCCTGGCGTGGGACTCGATGGGCGGACCGGAGATCGAGTGCTCGCCGCCCAGCATGATGACGAACTTCCCGGCCTCGAGCAGCCGGTCGTACGCCGAGCCCAGCTCGGTCAGGGCCTCCTCGGGGCCCGCCCCCGAGAGCTGCAGCTCGGGGAGCGTGTGAATCCCGACGGTGTGCGGCTCGGTGTCCAGCTCGTGGTCGTACAGCTCGATGTAGCGCGAGGCCTCGATGACGCGGCGCGGGCCGAAGCGCGTGCCGCCCATGTAGGACACCGTGGCCTCGTAGGGCACCGGCAGGATGACCACCCCCGCCGACTCGAGCGTCGTCTCCCCGGTGGGCAGGCCGAGGAAGTTGACGGGCGCGCCCCAGGGGAACTTGCGAAGCGTCCTATCCACAGAACGCCACCGCCGAGACGACGGTGGTCCAGCGCCCGTCGTCGCCGCACTCGGCGGCCGAGGTGACGTTCATGGTGCGCACGATCTCGCCCGAGAGGAGCCATTCCTCGCGGCGCTCGTCCCAGGCCCTCTCGGGGTCGAACGGGACCCCCAGCACCGTGGCGAGCATCGAGGCCGCGAGGTCCTCGGCATACTCGCCGGCCGCCAGCTCGTTCTGCCCGTAGCTGTGGTGCTCCGAGATGTAGCCGTGGTGGGAGACGTCGGCCGGCATCGCCAGACCGATCGAGGCGGCCACCAGCCGGCTCGGCTCGTTGGTCGCCGACTCCGCGACCACCGTGAAGAGCACCTGCCCGGGCCGGAGGCTCGTCAATCCTTCTTCCCGGTCGAGCAGCTCGCAATGCGGTGGGAAGATCGAGCTGACGCGCACCAGGTTGAAGTTGGCGAGGTGTGCGTCGCGCAGCGCCATCTCGAAGCTCGTGAGCTTTTCCCGGTGCCGCCCCACCCCCTTCGTGAGGAAGGCCTTCGTCGGGATGAACATCCGTGGATCGATCAACCCGTCACCTCGCGCGTACCAGAGGATGGGCCTGCATCTCAGCCTTCATACCACACCGCCGGCCCCACCGCGACGGGCGGCGTCACGTCGCCCGTGCGATCGGCCGTCTCGCGCATCACCCGCTCGACCACCTCGGCCGGCGTGAGCGCCACTTCCTCCACCGCGACCCTCCCGTCGCCCCGCTCTTTCCCGCGGATCACGAGCATGTAACGCGCCGTGTACACGCGCAACCGCGCGCCCGACTCCGGCGCGCGGCGCGTCACGACGGCGGTCCCCCACTCCCGGCCGTCGCGCCGGATCGGCTGGAACAGGAAGATGGTCTCGATCTCCGCCGGCGGCACCTCCGTCGCCAGCGCGGCCGCCAGTTTCGCCCAGCCCGGGCCCCCGCCCGGCGTCAGCGGGCCGGTGCCGCGGGGGTCTGCGCCTGCGCCTGTTCCCATCGCTCCACGTAGAATCGCAGGACGTGCATGAAGTCCTGCGCGTTGGTCACCACGCCGTAGGCCTGATGCGTGCCCCGGTCCCGCAGCTTATTGACGACGAACTCCGTCTGGTCCACGCAGATCGTGGTGAGGGGGCGGATGTCCTCGGGCGCGGGCGCGTCCACGAACGCGGGCAGCA
>CAZVSO010000057.1:0-1305 GCA_964629425.1 uncultured Gemmatimonadaceae bacterium | reverse complement strand
CGCGCGCCGTGACCTCCCGCATCGCGTCCTGCACCGCCAGGGTGTCGGACAGCACGCCGGGCAGCGGGCCGTCGTCGCGGATCGAGCCGGCGAGCACGTAGGGCACCCGCTGTTTCACGAGCGCGTGCATGATGCCCGCCGTGACGAGGCCCGCCTGCACCGCCGCGGGGATCGACCCCGCCCGCCGGATCGCGTTGATCGCGCGCATGTGGAGCGCGTGCCCGCCCTCGACCCCTTCCCCACTGCTCGACATGCCGAGCGTGGTGCCGAAGATGGCCGCTTCCAGGTCGTGCACGGCGACGGCGTTGCCGCCGAGCAGCGCGTTGACGTAGCCGTTCTCCACGAACCAGATCAGATCGTCGCGGGCCCGCGCGTGCACCAGGGCCGGTCCGACCACCCACACGATCGTCCCGCTGCGACGCTTCTCCTCGCCCAGGAGCTGCGCCACCACGGCGTAGTCCACGGGCTTCTCCCGCGAGACCTCGGTCTGCATGAAGCGGAACTCGTTGGCGCTGTGCCCGCTGCCGAGGAACCCCTCGCCGTGCACGTAGATGCCCTCGGTGCCGTCCTCGCTCGCGCCGAGCGCCACGAGGTCGCCCCGGCGCACGCGGCGCGGCTCGGTGACGACGAGGTCCGCGTCGGCACCGCGGACCACGACGCAATCCATGCGCGGCAGGCGCGGGCGGCGCCAGGCGCCACCGACCCGCAGATAGGTCGGCAGGTTGGTGGTCGAAAAAAAGCCGTCGGGCATCACCCCGTCGGCCGGTGCGGGCTCGAAGCGTGCGTCGGGCGCACCCGCGAGTGGCTCGGCGTCGAAGTTGGGCGGTCGGTACCGGAAGGGCGGACGCGTCACAGCGTCGCAAAATAGGCGCCGCCTGCGGCGCACACAACGGCTCGCCAGCTGGTGTCGGGCATCCCCGGGCTGTCGCCCGGGGTCAGTGAGAACGCTCACGGCGAGGGGCGCCGTTCTGACGCTGGGCGCAAAGCCTGGGTCAGTGAAAACTCTCGCGGCCAGGAGCGCGTTCCTGACCGCGGGCGCAAGCCCGGGGTGCCCGGAACGTCGGCTCCTAGTCCATCAGGGTTGGCGCCGGGCTACATGAGCGACACCGGATCGCGATCGACGATCACCGGGCCGCGCGGACGCGCCCGCCAGGCGCGCACCACCCGCCCCAGGGCCCGGGCGTCCCGCTCCGCCTTCACGAGCACGTGCCAGCGCCAGCGCCCCTGCAGCCGCGGGAGCGGGCAGGGCGCCGGCCCCAGCACCGTGAGGGCGCCTTCCAGGCACTCGACGCTCGCCCGGCGCAG
>CAZVSO010000056.1:0-16341 GCA_964629425.1 uncultured Gemmatimonadaceae bacterium | reverse complement strand
CGCGGAGTACCGCCGGCGCGTCATGGCGCGGCTCCTCTATCATGATCTGCGGGGGATGTGTGAGAGCGTCCAGTAGCCACGCGGTGTTGGCGGCGCGGTATCCGGGCGAGTCCGGCGCCCGCCAGCCCGTCCACACGGTGTACGGCGGCGCGCACCTGTTTCGCGCCGATTCGGCGCGGAAGCTCGGCGACCTCGCCCTGCGTGCGCTCGACGACGCCGCACCCGACGCCGGCGCGTTCGCCGGGGCGCTCGGCCTCGATCCCGCGCTCGCCGACACGGTGTACGCCCGGGTACGCGCCAAGCTCGAGCGCGAGCCGGTGGAGGACTTCCGCATCGACTTCGAGGACGGGTACGGCAACCGGCCGGACGCCGAAGAGGACGCGACAGCGGAAGCGGCGGCGGTCGAGACGGCACGGGGCATGGCCGCGGGAACGCTGCCGCCCTTCATCGGGATCCGGATCAAGCCACTGAGTCGCGAGCTCGAGCGCCGCGCCGCCCGGACGCTCGACCGGTTCCTCCGCGCGCTGGTCACCCGCACCGGCGCGACGCTCCCGGCCGGCTTCGTGGTCACGCTCCCCAAGGTCGTGGTGCCGGAGCAGGTCGCGGCGTGCGCCGCCCTCCTGGAATCGCTCGAATCGGGCCTTGGCCTGGCTCCCGGCGCGGTGAAGCTCGAGCTCATGGTCGAGACTCCGCAAGCGATCCTGGACGCCGAGGGGCGCTGCCCGCTCCCGGCCCTGGTCGCCGCGGCGCGGGGCCGCTGCGTGGCGGCGCATTTCGGCGTGTACGACTACACCGCCGCGCTGGGCATCACGGCGGCGCACCAGCGCATGCGCCATCCCGCCTGCGACCTGGCGCGCGGGATCATGCAGGTCGCGCTCGCGGGCACGGGCGTGTGGCTGTCCGACGGGGCCACGACGGTCATGCCGATCGCCCCCCATCGCCCCGACCCGGGCCGGCCGCTCACGGCCGAGCAGCGCGCCGCGAATCGCGCCGGCGTGTTCCGGGGCTGGCGGCTGCATTTCGAGGACGTGACCCACTCCCTGGTCAACGCGTTCTACCAGGGCTGGGATCTGCACCCCGCGCAGCTGCCGACGCGATACGCGGCGCTGTACGCGTTCTTCCTCGCGTCGCTGGACTCCGCCTCGGTGCGGCTGGCGCGCTTCGTGGAGCGGGCGGCGCAGGCCACCCTGGTGGGCGATGTATTCGACGACGCCGCGACGGGGCAGGGACTGCTCAACTTTTTCCTGCGGGGACTGAACTGCGGGGCCATCTCCGAGCGCGAGGCCCTCGCCACCGGACTCACCCTGGAGGAGCTTGGCAGCCGGTCGTTCCTGAAGATCCTGGAGGGGCGGCGGGCTACCTGATCCGGGCGCCCTCGCGCACCCAGCGTCCCAGAAGCTCGCGCTCCTCCAGAGTCATGCCGGTCGTGTTGCCGAGCGGCATCGTCTGCGCCACCACGGCGACCGCCTCGATGCGTGAGGCGAGCGCCCGGATCTGCTCCGGCGTGTCGAGGACGGCTCCCGCCGGAGTGGTCGTGAAGACGGGGTGCGTGGGCGTGGAGGAATGGCAGCCTGCGCAACGGCGGGCGACGATCACGCGCACCTCGTCGAACGAAACGGTCGCGGTCCCGCCGGCCAGCGCCGCGGGCCGGCGCGGCGCGGTGGCGACACCCAGTGCCACCATCGCGGCCGCCGCCGCCGGCAGGATCCAGACGTTGCGCCGGCCCTGGTTGCGCAGGTTGAACCAGTGCCGCACCCCCGCACCGATCACGGAGACCCCGACGAGGATCGCCCAGCTCCACTCGTGCCCGTACGTCGCGGGGGAGTGCATGCTCACCATGATGAAGAGCACGGGGAGCGTGAGGTAGTTGTTGTGCAGCGAGCGCAGCGCGGCCTGCCCGCCGAGCCGGGTGTCGGGCGGCCGGCCCGCCGCCATCGCCGCGACCATCGCCTGCTGGGCGGGGATGATCACGCGGAACACGTTGCCGGCCATCAAGGTGCCGAGCAGCGCGCCGACGTGGATGTACGCGGCCCGTTCGCTCAAAACGGCGGCGAGCGCCCACGCGAGGGCCGCGGTGAGCGTCACGCCTGCCGCGGCGAGCGCGCCGCCTCGCGCGCCGAGCGGGGAGCGGCACAGCAGATCGTAGACCAGCCACCCCGCGAGCAGTGCCGCCAGGCCGATCCCGACCGCGACCCACCGGGTGACGTCCGCGTGTTGTGAGTCGAGGAGGTAGGCGCCGGCGTCGAGGTAGTAGATCAAGACGAGCAGCGCGACGCCGCTCAGCCAGGTGACGTAGGCCTCCCACTTGAACCAGTGCAGGGTCGCCGGCAGTCGCTCCGGCGCGACGCCGTACTGCACCGAGCGGTAGAATCCGCCCCCGTGGACCGACCACAGCTCGCCTGCGACGCCCGGCTCGGGCGGCGCCGGCGGACGGATCCGGCCGTTCAGCCAGTTGAAGTAAAACGACGTGCCGATCCAGGAGATCCCGGCGATCACGTGCAGCCAGCGCAGCGCGAGACCGAGCCACTGCCCGGCGTGTGGGTCCATGCTCAGCTGCCGCGGTAGGTCGTGTAGCCGAAGGGGCTGACGAGCAGCGGCACGTGGTAGTGGGGCTCGTCTCCCAGCGTGAAGACGACTTCCACGTACGGGTAGAAGGCGGCGACGCCCTGGCCCGCGAAGTAGTCGCCGATCTCGAAGCGGAGCCGGTAGGTGCCGGGGCGCATCGCGCGTTGCGGCAGGAGATCGCCCACGCGGCCCTGGGCGTCGGTCCGCCCCGCGCCGACATCGGTCCAGGCGTCGCCGCCGCGAACGGCGAGCGTCACCGCGACCCCTGCCGCGGGGCGGCCCTGCGCCGTGTTCAGCACGTGCGTCGTGATGCCGCTCATGGGCTCACCAGTTTCTCGAGTCGAATGCGGGTGATCTTCGCCTGCTCGCCCGCGGCCACCCGCAGCTCGCGTGCGGGGTCACTCTCCAGCCGCTGTCGCAGCTCGCCCAGCATGTCGTCCGCGCCCCGGCCGCTGGCGCAGATGAGGAACACGTGGCCGAAGCGCCGCTCGTAGGCCCGGTTCCCCTCGGCCAGGGCCCAGCGGGTCGCGGCGGCCGCGCCGTCCATGCCCGCCTGCTCCCCGGGCGACCGCTCGTCCCCGCCACGCTCACCGATCCGGGGATGGCCAGCAAACGCCTCCAGCCAGTCGGCCCGGTCGAGCGCCCACCAGACGCGGTCGGCGGCATCGAGCAGCGCCCGGTCATTTGCGAAGGGGCGCGCGTCGATCATCCCGTCCACCCAGCGCCGAGCGCCGCAACAGCGCGCCAGCGCGTCCCGGGCAGCGCCATCGTCGAGCGCGTTGACGTGCTCCGCGAGACGGCGCGTCACTCCGCCGGCCGCCCCCACAGCCGCAGCCGACTCACGCCGCCATCCGGGAATATGCTCAACCGCACGTGGGTGACCGGGCGGCGCGCGCCCGTAGTGACCATGAAGCGCTGCCGGCGATGGGCACGAAGCTTGGCGCGCGGCAGGATCTCCCGCCACCCGGTCCCCGCGTCGGGGACGGTCGTGCCCGTGGCGCCGGGTTCGTCGCACCCCTCGAGCCGGCAGCTCTCCGGATAGTTGCCCTTGAAGTGCGTCGTGTCCACTTCCACCGTCTCGATCACGCCCCGGTGGCCCAGCCGCAGCACGACCCAATCGTGTCCGGCCCCGCGCCGCCGCCGGGTCTCCCAGCCGTCGCCCATGTTCGCGGCGCGGCCCGGCATGAGCAGGTTGAGCGGCTCGCTGAAGAACTGATCGCTGCACAGCAGCGGCACGCCGCCGCTGAGCGCCGCGGCGAGATCCACGGGCCGGCGCGCGGCACCGATCCGGACCCAGTCGGGGCGGGCCTCGCCCCAGACGCGGAGCCGCGCCACCCCGCCGTCCGGATAGATGTTGAGGCGCACGTGCGTGAACCGGGTCCCGGCGCGGACGGGAAGCTCGTGCTCGGCGTGGCCGGTGAGCGGTGCACGGGGAACGATCTCGACCCAGGTGTCCCCGAGCGCGGCGAGCCGCCGCGCCTCCGTCGTTCGGGCGAGCGCCAAGGCGTCGAGCGAGCAGGCTTCGGGGTGGTTGCCGCGGAAGTGATTGGTGTCCACCGTGACACTGCGGATCACGCCCGGCACCCCCAGCCGGATGATGCACCAGTCGTGGCCGGGCTCCCGCCGGCGCCGGGTCTCCCAGCCGTCCATCCACTTGCCGCGGTCGGTGTAGCGGCCCTCGATGAACACGCCCCGTCCGGGCTTGAGGAGGTTGTGCCGGGACGCGAAGAACTCGTCGTTGGCGATCACCGCGCGCCCGCCGAGCCGCGCGGCGGCGAGGTCGATCAGGCCCGGCCGCGGCGTCACGGAGCCTCGCGCCGGACCCGGCGGCCCGCGGGCGGCGCCGGAAACACACCACGGTCGAACACGCAGTGTCCCCGCAGGAAGGTCTGGCGCACCCGGCCGTACAGCGTCATGCCGGCGTACGGCGTGAGGGCATGTCGCTGGTGCAGCCGGGCAGGATCGACGACGAACGCGGCGTCCGGCTCGAAGACGACGAGGTCGGCATCGTGCCCCGGGGCGATCCGGCCCTTGCGCCGCGCGAACCCCGCGAGCCGCGCGGGCCCGGTGGCGAGCCAGCGCGCGAGATCGGCGAGGCTGTGGCCGCGGGCCCGCGCCCCCGTCCAGGTCGCCGAAAGGCTGAGCTCGAGCGAGGCGATCCCGCCCCAGGCCGCGAGGAAACTGCCCGAATCGAGCCGCTTGAGGCCGGGCGGACAGGGCGAATGGTCGCTGGCCACCAGGTCGAGGCTACCGCGCGCGAGCGCGGCCCACAGCCGCTCGCGGTTCTCGCGCTGGCGGATCGGCGGCGCGCACTTGAACGCCGTGGCGCCGTCCGGGATGTCCTCCGCGGCGAATGTGAGATAGTGCGGGCACGTCTCGACGGTCACCGCGACCCCCGCCGCGCGCGCCGCGCCGATCGCCTCGACGGCGTCGGCGGACGACAGATGGACGATGTGGACCGCGCAGCCTGTCTCCGCGGCCGCTCGCAGCACGAGCGCGATCGCTTCGCCCTCGGCCGCCGCCGGTCGGGTGGCGAGATAGGTCGCGTAGTGCCGCGGGTCGCCACCGTCCGCGGCACGCGTGGCTCGCTCGATCGGGCCCGCCAGCTCGGCGTGGATGAGGAGCACCGCGCTCTGGCCGGCGAGCGTGGCCATCGCCGCCCGGAGCCCGCCCGCGTCGATCGACGGGAATTCGTCGATCCCCGAGGGCACCAGGAAGCACTTGAAGCCGAGGGCGCCAGCGGCGTGCAGCGGGCCGAGTGCGTCGAGGTTGCCGGGCACCACGCCGCCCCAGAAGCCGTAATCCACGAGCGCGCTCGCGGCGGCGCGGGCGGCCTTGCTCTCGAGCGCCGCCGGGGTCGTGGTGACCGGGATGCTGTTCAGCGGCATGTCCACGATCGTCGTGATGCCGCCGGCCGCCGCCGCGCGGGTCGCCGTGGCGAAGCCTTCCCACTCCGTCCGTCCCGGCTCGTTCACGTGCACGTGCGGGTCCACGAGGCCCGGGAGGATCGCGGCGTCGCCCGCGTCGACGAGACGCGCGTGGCCCGGCAGCCCCGACGGCGTCTCGATCGACGCGATGGTGCCATCCGTGACGACGACGGCCGCGGGCCGGACGCCTTCCGGGGTCACGACGCGCGCGCTCGTGAGGACGAGATCGGCCTCCGCCATGGACGGGGACTATACGTGCGGGTCCGGCGCGTGGCCAGCGGCCGGCTGGCCGTGCAGGCCTGTGCCGCGCGTCACATCTTGCGCCTCGGCCCGCGATCATCATCCATCATGATGCGCCGTGCTCTCTCGCTCGGGCTGCTCCTCGCCGCGGTCGCCGCGTGCCGATCCGATCGGGCGGTCGCCCCGCCCGGCACGCCGGACTTGGGCCCGAACGCGAGCCTCAACGGCCGCCGTCCGTTCCCCGACGACAACCCGTGGAACACGCCGGTGGACGCGGCGCCGGTGGACCCCAACTCCGACGCCCTCATCGCGAGCATCGGACTCACCACGACGCTGCACCCCGACTTCGGCGCCGACTACCTCGGCGGCCCGTTCGGCATCCCCTATATCGTGGTGGCCGGCGGCACGGCGCGCGTGAACGTGAGCTTCACCTACGCCGACGAGAGCGATCCGGGACCCTATCCCATCCCGCCCGACGCGCCCATCGAGGGCGGTCCCGCGAGCAGCGGCGATCGGCACATCCTGGTGATCGACCGTGATGACTGGACGCTGTACGAGGTGTTCTCGGCCTACCCCGTCCCCGGCTCGAGCGATTGGACCGCGGGCTCGGGGGCGATCTTCGACCTTGGCTCCAACGCGCTCCGCCCCGCGGAGTGGACTTCGGCAGACGCGGCCGGACTCCCGATCTTCCCCGGCCTCGCACGCTACGACGAAGTGGTAGAGCAGGGCGTGATCCGCCACGCGCTGCGGTTCACCGTCACCCGCAGCCGCCGCGGCTACGTGTACCCCGCGCGCCACTGGGCCAGCGCCGACACCAGCTCGAACCGGCCCCCGATGGGGATGCGGGTGCGGCTCAAGGCGGGCTACGACATCTCGGGCTTCCCGCCCAGCGCGCAGGTGATTCTCCAGGCCCTCAAGACCTACGGGATGATCGTGGCCGACAACGGCGGCGATTGGTTCATCTCGGGCGCGCCGGACGTCAGGTGGAACGACGACGAGATCAACACACTGAAGGCGGTGCCGGGGAGCGCGTTCGAAGTCGTGGAGATGGGGACCGTGGTGACGCCGTAGTCGGGGGGAAGGGGGACGGGGGAAGGGGGAGGGGTACGACGGGCTGGCGCGGCCCCGGGGTTGCGCCCCGTCGCCTGCAGTGCCACACATTCGGCCGTGACCCGGCCGGCTCCCTGAATGTCGCTCTCGATCGAAACGGCCCTGCTTCTCGGCGTCGTCTTGGCGCTCGTGCTGCTGGCGGTCCTGGTGTTCCGCCGGTCGCCGGGGGAGCGCGAGGCCGCGCTGCTGCAGCAGCAGCTCGTCGAGCTGCGCGCCCGGCTGGACGCGCTGAACATGGCGCAGCGCGAGGTGCCCCGCGCGCTGGCCGAGGGCTCGGCCGCGCAGGTCCAGGTGCTGGCCGACGTGCGCGAGCGCCTCGGCGAGCTCGGCGCGGTCGCGCGCCGGCTCGAGACCGTCGGCGAGACGGTCACCGAGGTGCAGCAGCTGCTCCAGGTGCCCAAGCTGCGCGGCACGCTGGGCGAGGTGTGGCTCGAGGAGCTGCTGCGGCAGATCCTGCCGCCTGCCCACTTCCGGATGCAGCACCGCTTTTCGTCCGGCGAGCGGGTGGACGCGGTCGTGACGCTGGGCGACCGGATGGTTCCCGTGGACGCCAAGTTCCCGCTCGAGGCCTGCCAGCGGATGCTCACGGCCACGCAGCCCGAGGATGCCGAACGCGAGCGGCGGGCCTTCGGCCGATCGCTGCGCGACCGGATCGACGAGATCGCCGACAAGTACATCCGCCCGGACGAGGGCACCTACGACTTCGCCCTGATGTACATCCCGGCCGAGAACGTGTACTACGAGGCCGTGCTGCGCGCGCAGGATCCCGAGGACGGCAAGAGCGTCCTGGGGCACGCGCTGCGGCGGCGGGTGATCCCGGTCTCGCCGCACACGTTCTACGCGTATCTCCTGGTCATTCTCCATGGCCTGAAGGGCATGGCGGTCGAGGGTCGGGCCCGGGAGATGCAGGATCGCCTGGCCACGCTGCGCCAGCAGCTCGAGGCCTTCTGGGGCGCGTTCGACAAGGTCGGCGTGCATCTGGGCAATGCGCAGAAGCAGTTCGACGAGAGTACGCGACACGGGGGCCGGGTGCGTGACCGGCTGGAGGACATCACGAGCGCGACGCTCGAGGCGGGGGAGGAAGAAGGAGCAAAAGAAAACGGAGGGGAGTAGCCCCCTCCGTCCTTCTCGGTCTCTCGCCGTCCTTCCCTAGCTTTTCACGATGATCAGGAACTTCGACGCGGCCCAGAACTGCTCGGAGTCGGCGATCTTGAGGCGCGACGCTCCCCGGATGGCGTTGTCCTCGGCCGGCGGCGTCGCCAGGTACTCGAGCGCCTGACGCGACGCGATCCGGTACTCCTTGTCGGAGTCGGGCAGCGGGATCTCGGTGATGCTGCGTTTGTTGATGGCCGTGAACGCGCTCTTGTCGAGCTCGCGGGCCGGGGTCAGAGTCTCGCCCGACTTCCACAGGATGAAGAGGAAGCGCGCGCCGCCCTCCTCCACCACGATGCCGCGCTCGAGCAGCTCTTGCTTGGTGCCGACCACGTAGTACACGGTGTTCTCCCGCTGGCTCACCGTGCCCAGCGAGTCCTCGAGCGCCGCCTTGACGGCGACCAGCTCACTCACCTGATCGGAGAGTGCCACGATGGTCGCCTTCTGCGACTCGACCACCGTTTGATAGTTCGACACCGTGGTCTGGAGGTCGTCCCGCAGGCTGTCGGACAGCGTGGTGAGCTCCTTGATGCGGCGCTCGCTCTCCCGCAGCCGCGGCTCGATCTCGTTCAAGCGACGCGTCGCGTAGCGGATCGTCTGGAGCATGCTGTCCCGCGAGGCCCGCAGCGGGGACTCGCTCGACACGCGCAGGTGTTTGGGCGGCACCCGCACCTTCGCGAGCTCGGCGCTGATGTCGCTCAACAGCCGGGCGTTGTCCGCCAGCTCGGCGACCAGGCGTTCCCGTTGGACGCCGGCCGCGGTCAACGAATCGAGTCTCGTCTGCATGGCCGTCGCCTGCGACCGCCCCGGGACTTTGCAGCCCGAGCTCGCCGTGACAGCGACGAGCGCCAGGAGCAGTGTGTTGCGCATCATCGTGACCTCCTTCGGTTGCGACTTAGGCTCGCTGGCCTGTTGCTCGATAATCTTCCGATCGGTCACGAGAAATCAGGTGATACGTGTCACGGGGTCGCCGGTCGCACGTCGGGAGGCACGAGGCCCGGTGCTGCCGAGGCTCGTGCGCGGCCTTACTTCACCCCGACGCGCTCGACGAGGCTCATGAAGCGCGGATCCCCGCGCAACGGCTCGTATCCGGGATCCAGGTGCAAGTAGATCAGCCCGGCGGAGCGCGCGGCCAGCGCCTGCGCGAGGCAGGCGAACGCGTCGTCCAGGGCGCCCAGCGCCGCGTGGCCCATCGCCAGAATCTCGGCCCGCATGTAGTGCTCGCGGGACTGGGCCACGAGGTCGGCCAGCAGGCGGGTCGCTTCGTCGCGCTGCCCGAGAGCGGTAAGGGCCCGCACGATGTGCACGTCGTACACCCGCGCCGCACCCTGTATCGCTTGTCCCCGGCGGTACCACTCGAGCGCCTCCGCCGGACGCCCCTGCGCCAGATGGACCTGCGCGATGTCATGGTAGGTCTGGAAGTAGCTGGGATCGAGCTCCATGGTCTTGGCGCTCTGAGCGGCCGCTGCGGCGTAGTCTCGGGCGTAGAGGAGGAATCGGGCCAGCCAGCGGCTGTGGTGCGGGGCCAGCGGGTCCAGGATCAGCGACCGCCGCAGCTCGGCGATGGCGTCGGGCAGCTGGCCGACCGCCGGGAGCGTGCTTCCCAGCACGAAGTGCGCCTCGGCGTAGTTCGGGTTGAGTGCCACCGCCCGCCGCAGCTCCCGCTCCGCGCCGGTGAAATCCCACTCGTACCAGCACAGCACCTTGCCGACGGACGTGCGGGCCTCGGCCAGCTCCGGCTCGAGCTCGAGCGCGCGCGCCGCCGCCGCCTTGGCTCTGGGGTAGGCGTCCTGGGGCGATACCCAGTCGTCGGCCACGTTGCACCAGACGTCGGCGATGCCGGCGTGCGCCCGGGCGTAGCCCGGGTCCTCCGAGAGGGCGCGCTGGAAGAACTCGAGGCCCTTGCGCTGCTCGGCCTCGGTGAACTTGTTGAAGAGGAACCGGCCCTTCAGGTACAGGTTGTAGGCCTCGATGTTCTCGGTCGCCGGAACGACCAGCCGCCCGGTCTCGCTCGATAGCTGCACCCGCAGCGCGTCCACGATGGCCCGCGCGATCTCGTTCTGGATCGCGAACACATCTTCGAGCTGGCGGTCGTAGGTCTCCGACCACAGCTGGTAGCCGTTCTCCACGTTGATCAGCTGTGTCGTCACGCGGATCCGGGTGCCGGCCTTGCGGACGCTGCCCTCGAGCACCGACGACACGCCGAGCTTGTCGCCGATCTCGCGCACGTCGGCCGTCTTTCCCTTGAAGGCAAAGCAGGAGGTCCGAGAGGCGACCTGCACGCCGCGCACCTTGGACAGGGCATTGATGATTTCCTCGGTCATCCCGTCAGAGAAATACTCGTTTTCCGGGTCCGGGCTCATGTTGGCGAACGGCAGGACGGCGATGGCCTTCTGGCGCGACGCCGCGGCGCGGCGGCCCTCCGGCGGCGTCCGCTGGGGAGCGACGGCGGGCGCGCCCGTCGCCCGGAGCGCCTCGGCGAACTCGGCGACCGACGGGAAGCGGTCGACGGGCGCGCGCGCGAGCGCCCGCGTCACCGCCGCCTCCACCGCTTCCGGCACGTCCCGCACCGCACGTAGCGGGGGCACCGGTGTGATGAACCGCTTGGCGATCACCGCCTGGGCCGTGGGCCCCGTGAACGGCTGCTCCCCGGCCAGCATCTCGTACGTCACGCACGCGAGGCTGTAGAGGTCGCTGCGGCCGTCCACCTCACTCTCACCCGACGCCTGTTCGGGGCTCATGTAGGCCGGCGTGCCGAGCGCGACGCCGGTCTGGGTGGTCGACGCGCCTGCCGCGCTGAGCGCCTTGCCGATCCCGAAATCGGCAAGCAGGGCCGTGCTGTCGTGCAGCAGGATGTTCTCCGGCTTGATGTCCCGGTGGATCACGCCCTGCCGATGGGCGTAGTCCAGGGCGGCCGCGACTCCGCGCGTGATCTCCAGCGCGTCGGCGAGCGGGAGCTGCCGCTCGCGGCCCAGCCGGTCACGCAGCGACTCTCCCGAGACGTAGGGCATGACGGAGAACAGCAGGCCGCCGGCTTCGCCCGAGTCGTGCGGGGGGAGGATGTGGGGATGGGTGAGCCGGGCCGCGAGCTTGATCTCGCGGAGGAAGCGCTCGGCGCCGATCTCCGACGCGATCTCGGGCCGCAGCACCTTGAGCGCGACCTGGCGGTCGTGCTTCACATCCTGCGCCAGGTACACGGTGGCCATCCCGCCCTGACCCAGCTCGCGCTCGATTGTGTAACGACCGCTCAGGGCGGACTCGAGGCGCTGGTGAACGGATGTCATGCGAGCGCGAGCGTCCGGAGCACGGCCTGGAACTCCGGCTCGCGCCGCCAATTCATGGTCACGAAGGGAAAACGTCCACGAGTGAGGGCACCGAAAGATATTCGGGGTCCCGGTGTGGGGCCAGGAATGGGCGGACATCCCCAGGGCATGACCGACCCCACCTTCCCGGCACCCCGGGCTCGCGCCCGGGTCAGTCACGCTTCCACGATCCCCCGCGCCACTTGGTCGGCGATCGCCATGATCGTGATCATGGGATTCACGCCGCTCGACGTCGGGAACGCGCTGCCGTCGGCCACATAGAGGCCCCGCACGTCGTGCGACTCGCCGCGACCGTCGACGACCGACCCGGCGGGGTCACGGCCCATGCGGGCGCTGCCCATCTGGTGGAAGGTGATGCAGGACATCCGGGTGCCCGTGTACCCCCGCCGGTCGGCGTCGGCCGCGAATCGGTCGAGCCAGCCGGCCGGGCCCGGGCGCGTGCGCACCGGGGGTGTGTGAGTCGTCACGATCTCGGTCGCGCCGGCCGCCGCGAGCAGCTCGGCGGCCGCGACCACCGCCCGGCGCATATGCCCCGCGTCGAACCGAGACACCGCGTAGTGCACTCGCGACCGCCCCGCCCGGCTCACGGCGACGCGCCCCGCGTCGCGGTCGCGCAGCAGGAGGCCGACCAGGCCGAGGTGCGCCAGGCGACCGACGTCCTCCCGGTGCCGCTCGGCGCCGTCCCATCCGAAGCCACTCGCCGGGAGCGCGAAGTGAATCGGCGCCGTCTCGAGCTTCACGCCGTAGCCGCCGTCGAGGTCGGCGAGTTGGTCGGAGTACCGCGTCTGTAGCGCGCCGCTCCACGGCTCGATCCGCTCGCGGAAAAAGCCGAACACGGCTGACGTGGGATGCAGGTGGAGATGACGCCCGATGTTGGGGTTCGCGAGCCCCGAGCGCCGCAGCAGCGCGGGAGTGCAGATGGCGCCGCACGCCGCCACAACGACGCCGGCGCGCACGGTGAGCGCGTGCGCGCGCCCGTCCGGGGCGCGAACCGTGGCGCGCACGCCGGTGGCCCGGCCGCGCTCGACCAGCACCCGCTCGACGTCGCAGTGCGCGATCAACCGCGTGCCCGCCCGGGCCGCGTCGGCGAGGTACGTCCGGGCCGTCGAATTCTTGGCGCCGTGCCGGCAGCCGTAGCCGCAGTAGCCGCAGTCGAGGCCCTCCCGGCAGCCGGTCACGTTGCGGGGCTGGGCCGCGACGTGCCACCCCAGGGCCCGGCAGCCCCGCTCGAGCAGCTGGTCGCGCATGCCCGGGTGGTTCCAGCGCGTGCTCGCGCCGACGCGGGCGCTCACCCGGTCCAGCGACTCCTGGAACCGCGCGCCCGTGAACAGCGTGAGCCCCGCGAGCTGGTCCCACTCGGCGCGGATCGGAGCCGGCAGAGGGAAGCTCGTCGTGTAGTTGATCACTGTTCCCCCGCCGAGGCAGCTCCCGGCCAGGATCGGCATGGAGCCGTCCTGCGTCGTGAGGAGCCCGCCGTCGAGGTAGAAGCGCTCGAGCGAGTCTCCCTCGATGTGGGAGAAGTCGCGGGAGCCCGGGTTGGGACCCCGCTCCAGCACGATCACGCGCGTGCCTGCCGCGGCCAGCACGCCGGCCACGACGCCGCCACCCGCACCTGAACCCACGACGACGACGTCGCAATCGAGCGTCGTGTCTCGGTCGATCGCCAGCGTCGGCAGGGGCTCGACGGCGACGGCCGGCTGCGGGAGCGGCCCCCGGTATCCGACGGCGCGCCACGCGGGGTGCGAGCCGTCCGGCAGGGGCCAGCAGTAGTGCGCGACGTGGGCGAGCCGCTTCAGCGCCTGGAACCCCGCGCGCCGCTGCGGCAGGCGAGAGCATGCCCAGTCCCGGAGCACGGCCTCGCGCGCGTCGAGGGGCAGCGCCGCGAACGACGCGAACCGGCCGTTCAGGACGAGGTTCACGAGCCGCGAGTCCAGGGCTGAGAGCAGCAGCCGCAGGCGCGCGCGGTCGCGCGGGTCGGCGACCGCGGCGATGAGCCGCTCGGCCTGCACGACCGTCCCGGCGGCGCGCGCGCCGGTCGCGAACAGGCCTTCGGGATCGTCGGTCCGGGCGATCGAGGGGAGAAACGCGTCGCACACCGCATCCAACACGGCGCGCTGCCGCGGGCTCAGGGAGGGCCTGGAGTGCCTTGCGGGTGACATACAGTCAGTGTAATATATATGCCATGCGCCGTACCACGGTGTTCCTCGACGACGCCCTGCTGAAGCGCCTCAAACAGGCTGCCCGAACGGAGGGGCGGAGCTTCGCGGCCGTGGTGCGCGAGGCGCTGGCGCACTACCTCGCCCGCTCCCGCGGAGCGTCCCGGCTGCCGCCTCTCGCCGGCGCTTTCGAGAGCGGCCACACCGACACCTCCGGGCGCGTGGACGAGCTGCTCTGGAAGGACCCGCACGCCTGAGGGTCATCGCCGACTCCGGCGCCGTCTACGCCCTGATGGATCGCAGCGACGCCTGGCACGACCGCGTGCTGCGGTGGTGGGAGCGGGGGCCGGATGAGGTTCTCCTTCCGGTCACGACGCTCCCCGAGATCACCTGGCTGCTCGCGCGCCGGATCGGTGCTCATGCCGAGGCAGCGTTCGTGCGTGCGGTCGCCGATCGCCACTACACCGTCGAGTCGCTGGACGATGCGGACCTCGTGCGGACGGCAGAGCTCGTGGAAGCGTACGCGGACCTGGAGCTCGGCTTCGTGGACGCCTCGCTCGTCGCGATGGCCGAACGGCTCGACGTCGGCGTGGTGCTCACCACCGACCGGCGCCACTTCGGGGTGGTCCGCCCCCGGCACGCGGACCGTCTTCGGCTCGTGCCCTAGCTCGCTCAGAAGAGGCTTCGCACGACGAACCACACGTTTGCCGGCCGCTCGGCGAGCCGCCGCATGTACCAGGCGAACCAGGCCACCCCGTAGCTGATGAGGACGCGGACCTTCGCTCCGGCGGCGGCGAGCGCGTGCTGCTCCGCCGTGCGGATCCCGTAGAGCAGGTGGAACTCGCAGGCCTCGGGCGGGAGCTTCAGCTCGCCGGCGCGCGCGCGGATCCGCTCGATCAGGCGGAAATCGTGCGTCCCGCACACCGCGCGCGCCCCGTTCCGCGCCGCCCCGAGCAGCTGCTCGGCCAACGCCAGGTAGCTCGCGTCCACGTCCGCCTTGCGCGGCAGCGCGATGTCGGCCGGCTCGTTGTATGCGCCCTTCACCAAGCGGATGGCGGGCCGCAGCGGGAGCAGTGCGGCCAGATCGGCCGGTGTGCGCCGCAAGTACGCCTGCAGGCACACGCCGACGTTGACGCGACCAGTGCGCACCTGCCGGAACACCTCGAGCGTCGCGTCCGTGTAGCGCGACTCCTCCATGTCGATCCACAGAAACGAGCCGGTCGCGTCCGCGCGCGCCGCGAGCGCCTGGACGCGCGCGATGCACGCCTGCCGGTCCGCGTCGAGGCCGAGGTGCGTGAGCTTCACCGACAACTGCCCGGGCAGCGACCGCTGGCGGATGCGGTCGAGCACGCCGAGGTAGTGATCGCGCACTGCGTCGGCCTCGGCGGGCGAGCGGACCTGCTCGCCCAGCTGGGTGAGGACCGAGCCGATCCCGCGGCCGGCGCAGTCGGCGGCCGCGGCGAGGGCGTCGGCCAGGTCCTCGCCGGGCAGGAACCGCCGCACCGCGCGGCGCACGAACGAGCGGCGCCGTAGCTGGCCGGCGAGCCAGTCGCTACGCGACGCGCGGAGCAGGAGACGACGGGCGAGGGACATGGGACCGATAATACGGCGCGAAGTCGCGCTCGGCGAATACCATGGCAGAGTGGATGCCGAGCCCCGCTTCCTGGGCTCGGCCATCGGGACGTACGGACGACGATGATTTACACCACGTGCTGCGGCGCGGCGGGTTCGGTGTCCGTAGCCCCGCGGACACGCTGTGACAGCGAAACTAGGCCGGTCTGTCTATCCGGCGGCGGCGCGGCCAGACGAGAGCCCTAGCTGGCGGCGTTGATGGCTCGCTTGTACTCTAAGAAGACCAGTCAAATTACCGTTAGGCAGCAGCCCAAGGCGAGAGTTCACCGCTTCCTCCTCATGCCGAATGACCAGGGGTGAGGTGATCCAGTCACCGTACTGAGATGGGGACTCCTATGGCCGTAATCTACGACGAGACCATCATTCACACGGGCGTGGAACGTCTTTACGCGAGGGCCAACACCCGCATCGCGACGTATACGCTACTAGGCGTCGGCATTGGACTTTCCATCGGTTACGTCATGGCCGGTCTCCTCGGTGAAGTTGCAGAAGGGCGCATGCCCTATGAGGCGCTCTGTATTCTCCTCTTCGGTGGAATAGGCTTCTCAACTGGAAGGGAGCGCGCGTTCGTCCTGAGACTCCGAGCTCAGACCGCCCTTTGTCAGCTGAAGATCGAAGAGAACACGAGGGCTGCTTCAGTCGTCTCGACTTAGTGATAACTTCCAGTTTGAGACGGCCTCCACGGTAGCCGCTCTCGCCTTCGCACTCATCGGTGCCTGGCTGGCTCGGTCGCAGACGGCGCCACAGCTGAGGCTGCTGCCTAACCAGCAAATGCTGCTGGCGGGCGCGCACGCTTTGAAGGAATTTGTGACTGTGCGCCCGGCAGCGCACGCTGTACGTCCCAGCGGTCGACTCGCCATCCAGCGAGTCGCCCGCAGCAGATTTGCGACTCGTTAGGCAGCGCCTCTCAATCGCATTTAGCACCTACAAACTATAGCGCCCCTGGACATCCTCTTTCCGATCACCTGGCCGAGGTAGAAAAATGAGGAATGTTGCGAACTCCCGATTCACCATCAAGAGCTGGGACGAGAAGCCTTATAGTGAGGGCCAGGACCTACCAAAGCTGACTCGGGCCGCCGTAACAAAGACGTTCGCCGGCGATATCGCGGGCGAGGGCCATGTCGAATACTTGATGATGTACCGCAGCGACGGCTCCGCCACGTTCGTCGGCCTCGAGCAGGTCGTCGGGCACCTTGCAGGGAAAGCGGGCAGCTTTGCGCTCCAACGCACTGGAAT
>CAZVSO010000055.1:0-16396 GCA_964629425.1 uncultured Gemmatimonadaceae bacterium | reverse complement strand
ATCCACGCCGGCAATGCGCGCCATCGCCTCACCCCTGCCGTTGCTTGTGCTTCGGATTGCGCCGGCAGATCACCCGGACCACGCCCCGACGCCGGATCACCTTGCAGTGCTCGCAGACAGGCTTGACGCTCGAGCGTACCTTCAACGGGCCCCCATGGCACAGGATTCCAAACGAGTCCGAAACTCTAACCGGGCCCGTAAGTTCACGCAAGGGGCGGGATTAGGGCGCGCTGCGCAACTCCACCAGGACCCAGCCGCGCTCGCCACGCCGCAGGCCGAGGAACAGCGTCTCACGCCGCACATCGGTCGTGCCCACGACCACATAGCGTCGCTCCAGCTCGACCAGCCCCCGGCCTCCCTCGACCTCCCGTGCCGCCCGCACCTCCACCCCTCGCTCCTCGGCCGTCCGCACGTAGCGGCGCAGCAGCTCAGTCGCCTGCGCCGCCCCAAGCGCCGACGAGGGGTCGGCACCCGGGATCTGGAGCACGATGCTGGTACTCGAGCCGATAACACCGGCGGCGTCGTGCGCGAGCCAGGCGCCCCGGGCCCGCTGGGCGGCGTCGGCCAGCGACTGCTGGGCCCCGGCCAACCCGGCGGTGAGGCAGGTGAGGGTCGCGTACACGGCGAAGAGGCGGCGCATACCTCCGTAATGTACCCGGTGCGGCGGTTCTGCGGCGTCGGGGCCGCTCGCGACCGTGGGCCAGGCGTGGTCCGCAAACGCCGGGGGGCCGGGATCGCTCCCGGCCCCCCCATCGGCATTGTGCGGCACCCGCTAGATCTGGTTCCGCTGCCACATCAGGTTGCGCGGCGCGAAGCGCCACATATACCGCCGCTTGTACAGCTGGCCCTGGTTCAAGCGCGGATCGGCTTTCTCGGCCGCGAGCACGGCGTCGACGCGGAGACCGACGACGTTGTCGAACGTCTGATTGGGCAGCGCGCCGTTGCGGTTGACCACCGTGGCCTGGGTGCCATCCAGAAAGACGAGCGTCGACTTCAGGGAGTCCACGCCGTAGGCCACGATCACGCCATTCGGCTTGCCATCGAGCTTGAGGGCCTCGGCTCGCCACAGACGCTTCTGGCTGTCGCGCCAGTAGAGGATCGGGATGAGACGCTGCACGAACGTGCCAGTGGGACAGGTCAGCAGCGTCGGGGGCGGCCCCGTGACGCCCGCCGGCAGGTGCAGCAGCGAGTCCGCCGTGATGAACTGCAGCGCCATGGAGGTACCCATGTCGGTCACGGTCGAGACCACGATGAGGCGCCGCACGCCGTTGACGTTGATCTGGGCGAGGTCGCCCACTTTGATGCCGAATACGCCCACCCCCTTGTCCACATTGACGCAGTTGGCGCCGCAGGTGCCGCCGGCGGGGAGCGGGCTGACGGTGCAGGTGGCCGGCTTGAGCGGGTAGATCTTCGCCTCCGTCGAGTCGAAGGGCACATGGATGATCACGATCGTGTCGTTCCACAGGCCCAGCGTCCCGAACGCCGGCGTGCTCGTGATGCCGACGCCGGTCGTCTGGAAGTCGCGCTCCAGGGACATCCCGATGAAGCGCGCGTTGCGGTGCACTTCCTCGCGCACTTCGTTGCCACCCGCGGTGCGGTAGGTCGTGGCGACGAACGACAGCGCGGCCGACAGCACGACCAGCCCGATGACCAGCGCGATCAGCATCTCGATGATGGTGAAGCCTCGATTCCTGAGCGACGACATCCCTGCCTCCTAGCCAAACGCCATGGTGACGAGCTCTACGGGCACCTTCAGGTTCGGCGCCGCCACCCGGACGGTGATCCGCCGGAGGTTCGGGGCCAGCAGCTCGATGATGACCGAGCGCGTGTACAGGCCGGTCGCGGACACGGCGGCCGCATCATTCAACTTGACCGGCCCCTCATTGACGAGGGTCGTGGGATCGCGGCTGCGGAGCTCCTCGAGATAGCTCCGCGCGAGCGCGAGCGCCGTGGTGCGCGTCGTCGCGTTCGTGTGAGCCCGCAGTACCTGGTAGCCGGTGCGCGAGACCGCGAGGATGCCGATCGTGAGCAGCAGCAGCGCGATCAGCACCGAGATGAGGGTGAAACCCGCCTGCTTTTTCATTGCCACACGCTCCCGCCGGCGTAACGCCAGACCTTGAACGACCCCGCGCCCGTTACCGAGACGGCCGCAACGACCTTCGAGTCGTCCCGACTGACGACGTAGATGTTGCCGCTGGTGCCGAAGGGCACGGTGACGCCGTTGGTCGCAAAGTCCACCTCGGCGCCGCTGAACGTGACGGCGAGCGACCCTGGGTCGCCCGGCAGCCCCGTCGTGGTGCCACGACCGTACAGCACGTCGGGCTCGAGGGTGCGGCTGGCCAGCGAGCCGTAGGCGGTCCGCTCGGCGGCGGTCTCGGCGATCGTGCCGTTGCCGTCGTCGTCGAGGTAGGCGGTATAGGCGCCGCCCGTGACGTCGAACTGCACCCGCACCTTGCGCTTGGTGCCGAGGGCGCGGGTGCGGGCCAGCTCCAGATCGCGCACCAGCTGGTTGGCCGCCGACCGTACCTTGTGGCTCGGCGTCAGGCGGAAGCGCGGCAGGGCTACCGCCATCGCGATCGCCATGACCGCGAGCACGACGACCAGCTCGATGATCGTGAAGCCTCGATTCTTCATGGTTCTCATCGCCTAGTACACGGGCCGAAACGCCGTGTGGATCACGTTGCCCACCACCGGAGTGCCCGGCGGCAGGTTCGCCGGGTCGCGGAACCGGATGTCGAACTGCCAGTCGCGCCGCGGCGGGTCGTAGTAGGACCCGTTCCAGGTCCCCGTGGGGATGACGCTCGTATGGAGCGAGACCAGCGACCCAAGATAGTGCATGTAGATCCCGGTCCAGCGTTCGAGGAACCGGGGGTAGTTCTCGATCCCGCCGCCGTAGAAGTCGTGGTAGCCGCCGGGGCAGCCGGGGGTTTCGTGATCGCACGGCGTCGCCGAATGGCCGGCGAGCACGGCGGCGTTGATCCAGGTCTCGGCCGCCGTGGTCTTGCCCGGGCTGGTGTGCGTCGCATCCGTCCACGCGTTCGACAGCCAGGTGATCGCGTCCCCCGCCACGGCCGCAGGGACCCAGTTGAGCAGGTTGTAGTCGCCCTGCACGTAGAGCGGCCGGTCGGTAGCGAACGTCAGCCGGTTGGGCAGTTGGCTGCCGTCGATCAGCCGGACCACGGGATAGAACCCGTCGCCATTGGGATCATGCCCGGGCGGCCCCGTGAAGGTCACGTACAGGATCTCCGTCCGCCGGCTCGCGTCGGCGCCCACCCAGCGGCGCAGCTCGTCCATGTCGATGTCGAGCACGTCGGCGAAGTGCCCTTCCCGGCCCTCGTAGAACCCGTCCCAAGTCCAGCTGAAGATCTTCTTGCAGTCGGGGACACCCGGTCGCACCTTGCCGATCGGCCGCTCCTCGGTCCGGTGCGGGCACAGGTTGGTGCCGGTGGCACTGAGATCGTCGAGCGGAATCTCGATGTACCAGTCCGCCTTCCAGGCGAACTTGGCTTCGCGCGTCTGCTCGTCGTCGGCGCCCAGCCGCGGTTGGATCACGGCGATCGCCGAGAGTCCCAGCGGCAGGGGCACCCTGAGCGAATCGACGCCGTGGGCTCCGGTCTTGAGCCGGCTGTCGAAGTCCGCCTCGCTGCGCGCCCGGAACGCCACGGCGCTCGCCAGAGAGCGGCTGTCGAACAGCAGCTGGACGTCCGCGCCGGATGCGTCATCGATGTACACCCCGTCGAGGACGCTGTGGTGGTCCTTGCGGTCGTGGACCACGCTGTTGGGCGTCGTGATGCGCTCCGTGTACCAGGCGTTGGCCGAGCTCAGGTAAATGTTGCCGTTGGAGTGCACCCACCCCGCGAACGTCATGGGCGGCCCGTTCGTGTCTTCGAGGTCCTTCTCGAAGAAAATACCAAACTGGAACAGCGGGATCGCCTGGGCCTTCACGGAGACCATGACCGAGCTGCGGTGGTTCGCCGCGTCCCGCGCCGACGTGAAGATCTCCATCCGCTGCGTGAGCGCATAGAGCCCGGCGAAGTGGCCATCGCTGATCACCTCCTGCACGATGTCCCCGACCTTCCGCGCCCAGAACGTATCGACCGTGAATCCCGGCACGGTGGGGCGCTCGAGGCCGGCGAGCTCCTCGTCGGAGAGGACGCCGTCGCGCAGGTTGTCCTGGAGCTGAGCCATGATGGCCTCGGTCCCTCCCTCGGTGGCGTAGTGCACCTGCGCCGCCCGGTAATCCACGTTCGCCGTCCGGATGGTCGTGACCGCGCCCGCATAAAAGGCGACCATCACGAACGACAGGAGCAAGAGCACGAGCAGCGTCGATTCGAGGGCGAACCCTCGGCGGTTGCGCTGCGGGCTCCATGTTCTGGTCACGCCAGGTTCGTCTCCTCGCCCGGGTCGGGCGACCAAGTGGACATGACCCCGGGTGGCCGCGACCGTCGAACGTGGCGGCGGTACGGCTCCCCGGGTTTATCCGGAGCGTATCTATAGCGCCGTGCGAGCGCCAGCGCCGTGATCAAGCACCGTTTGGGGGGTGCCATGTGACCGATAGGGTACCACTGTCGTGACAGCGAGACACCAAGCGGATCCGAGACCCGCCTCGACGCACCCCGCCATTCAGAAGACGGGCCGGAACCCCGTGTGAATCACGTTCCCCACCACGGGGGTCGCGGGCGGCAGCTTGGCGGGATCCAGGAGATCCGTGTCGAACCGGGTGTCGCGAATCGGCGGTGTGTAGTAGTTGCTTCCGGGATAGTTACCGTACATCGTCGCCTTGACCGGCGCCCACAGCGACACGAACGAGCCGCGGAACGTGAAGGTGCGTCCGGTCATGTTCTCGAGCGACCGGAACCACCCGGCGGCCCCGTACGGCGGCGCCGAGCAACCGGCCGCGTGGTGCCAGCATCCGACGTACCCTTCGCCCGTCCCCGTCACGATCGAAAAGTAGTGGGTCACGTTGATCCCCGACGGCTTGTCAGGGATGGTCGTGCCACCGTCGGGGTAGCTGCCCGACAGGAACGTGTACGTGTCGCCGAAGACGGCCGCGGGCTGTTTGGCCGTCGTGTTGTAATCCCCCTGGACGTACAGCGGGTACTCGCTCCCGATCGTGAGCGGGCCGTCCAGCTGCGCGCCGCCCTTGAGCCGCAGCGCCGGGAACGGCTGCCCGCCCAGGTTGTCGCTGTGCGGGTCCGTGAGCGGGTCGGGCACCATCGGGCCCGCCGGCGGCCGGAGCTCAACGTAGATCACTCGGGGCTTGGGGCCACCCGCCCCCGCTCCGGTGGTGAGCCAGGCGCGGAGGAAATCCATCCGCACCGTCAGCGCATCCACCCAGCGCTGCTCGTGCCGGTCGCCGAAGGCGTCCCACTTGAAGTCGAAGATGGCGCACTTGTCGGTGCTCGAGGGCAGCGGCCCGCCGTCGTAGCGCACCACCGTGATCGTGGGATGCTTGTCGTTGCTGCCGCCCCCGCAGATGTGCTTCTTGATCTTGATCTCGTCGAAGTCCACCGTGACGTACAGGTCCGCCTTCCAGGCGAACTTCGTCGCGTGCTCGAGGTCGCCATCGGTCGCCTCCCGGGGGCGAATCAGCTCGCGCATCGGGACGCCAACTGGGAGCGGCAGCCGCAGCGAGTCCACACGGTAGGCGCCGGTCTTCAGCCGTCCGTCGAAGCGGGCATCGCTCTGCGCGCGGAAGGCGGCGGGGTCGGGATGCGTCTCGCTGTCGAAATCCAGGAGCACCGGGCTGCCGGCCGCGTTGTACACGAACACGTTGCCCGGCGCGTCGTGCGCCAGCTTGGGATCCCGCAGCACCTTCCCCGGCGTGGTCAAGGGATCGTGGAAGTGCAGGTCGTTGGCCCGCAGGTACATGTCGCCGTTGGCGTGCACCCGGCCGACGATGTCCTTGCGGGCCGCGGCGTAGTCCTCGAGATCGCCCTCCCAGAACACCGCGAACTGAAAGATCGGAATCGCCTGCGCCTTGACGTCCACGAGCGCGGCGCTGCGATGCCCCGCGCCGTCCTCCGCCCCGGCATAGACCTGCACGCGCTGGGTGAGGGAGTACAGGCCGGCGAAGGAGCCATCCGTGATGGTCTCGGTCACGACCCCACCCACCTTCGCGGCCCAGAACGAATCAATCGTGAACCCCGCGACCGGCGGCGCGGCGAGCGCCGCCAGGTCAGCGTCGCTGAGCACGCCGTCCTGCATGCGATCGTCGAGCTGCGCCATCACCCCTTCGGCGCCCGCCTCCGCCGCGTAGGTCACGCGGGTGTTGCGGTAGTCCACGTCGCTGGTGCGAATCGTGGTCACGACGCCGGCATAGGCCACGATCATGAGAAAGGAGATGAGCACCAGCACGAGCAAGGTCGCTTCGAGAGCCAAGCCGCGCCGATTCCGCCACCGTGCCAGCATCCTGACCACTGAGAGACCCTCCCCTAGACTGGCCCGGTGGACCAGCAATTCGTGTGCGCTCCCCGACCGGGGGCCCAGCGCGCCCGGAAGCTACGCCGCCGATGGGGAATGCACCACCGCGACCGGTGCGTTGTGGGTCAGTGTGATGCCAAGCACCGGGCGGTGGTGATCGGTGGCCCTGCGGGAGCAAGACCAGTGAGGCGGAAACGCAACACCCGCCGGACCGATCGGCCGGCGGGCGCGCATCAACTCATAGGTGAGCGGATCAGAAGACCGGCCGGAACCCCGTGTGGATCACGTTGCCGACGACGGGTGTCGCGGGAGGGAGGCTGTCGGGATACTTGAGCATGACGTCGAACCCCCAGTCCCGAGTCGGGGGCTCGTAGAAGCAGGTGCTACAACTCGGCGGGGTCGGGTGCGAGGCCTTGGCGATGGTCGGCGAGAAGAGCGAGACGAACGAGCCGCGCCACCGGTAGAGGCAGGAGCCAAAGCCGCAGTTGCTCGACACCCGCAGCTGCTCGAGGTGCCGCATCGACCCGACCAGGACGCCGCCACCGTTGACGCAACCTGGGTCGTGGTGGTAGCAGCCCGAGTAGCCCTGCCCCGTCCCCGTGATCATGGAGAAGTTCTGACTCATGTTGGAGCCGTGGGGCAGCGGAAGGCCGGGGTTGCCGGCGTCGTTCCAGGCGCCCGACAGCGCCGTGAAAACGTCGCCGAAGACCGCGGCGGGCTGCTTGGCGACGGTGTTGTAGTCGCCCTGGATGTACAGCGGGTATTCGCTCCCGATGGTGAGCGGGCCGTGCAGCTGGGTGCCGCTCCTCAGCCGCAGCACCGGGAACGGCCTGCCGTTGCCGGGCCCCGGGTTGTCGTTCTGCGGATCGACGTCGCCCTCATCCCCACCCAGCCCCCCCGCCGGCGTCTTGAACTCGATGTAGATGACCTCGGGCCGGACGGCCGTGCCGAGGGCCCAGGTGCGTAGTTGGTTCATCTGCACCGTCACCGCGTCGACCCAGCGCCCCTCGAACCGGTCCCGGAACGCGTCCCACTTGAAGTCGAAGATGGCGCACTTGTCGACCGCACCGGGGACCACGCCGCCGTCGTAGCGCACGATCGTGATGTTGGGGAAGTCCTTGGAGTTGCCGCCGCCGCACACGACGTCGTGGTCGCGGATGTCCGTCATGTCCACCGTCACGTACATGTCCGCCTTCCAGGCGAACTTGGTCTCCTGCTCCTCGGGCGTATCGCCGGCTTCGCGCGGCCGGATCACCTCGCGCTGCGGCACGCCGACGGGCAGCGGCAGGCGGAGGGTGTCGACGCCGTGCGCGCCCGTCATGAGGCGGCTGTCGAACTTGGCCTCGCTCTGCGCCCGGAACGCCGCCGGGTTGGGCGTGTCCTCGCTGTCGAAGTCGAGGGCCACCGGGACGTCGGCCGCGTTGTAGACCCACGGGCAACAGTCGGGCTCGAGGGCCGTGTGGGCGATCTTCTGCTTGCGGATCACGCGGCCCGGCATGGTCACGACGTCGTGGAAGTGCACGCGGCTCCCGCCGTTGGTCCACAGGAACGCGTCGCCGTTGGCGTGCACGCGGCCCAGGATGTCCTTGCGCAACCCGGGGTACTGCTCCATGTCGCCGTTGTAGAACTCGGCGAACTGGAAGATCGGGATGGCTTGCGCCTTGACGTCCACGATCACGGCGGCGCGGTGCCGCTGCGCGTCCACGGCCGAGGAGTAGATCTCGATCCGCTGCGTGAGCGAGTACAGGCCCGCGAACGGGCCGTCGGTGATGGTCTCGGTCACGATGCCGCCGACCTTCGCGGCCCGGAAGCTGTCCACGACGAAGCCGGGCATCGTGGGGCGGGTCAGCGCCGCGAGCTCCGCGTCGCTCAGCACGCCGTCGTTGAGGTTGCCCTCGAGCTCCGCCATGACCGCCTCGGCGCCCGCCTCGGCCGCGTACGCCACCCGCGTGCTGCGATAGTCGGTGGCCGTGGTGCGGATCGTCGTGATCACGCCGGCGAACGCGATGACGGCCAGCGACGACATCACCAGCAGCACGATCAGGGTGGACTCGAGCGCGAATCCGCGCCGGTCGCGGAGACCCGGCGCGGCACCGCGCGCGCGCGATCGCAGCAGGTTCACTAGAAGACGGGCCGGTAGGCCGTGTGGATCACGTTGCCGACCACCGGTGTGGCCGGCGGCAGGCTGTCGGGCCACAGGAACATGGTCTCGAACTGCGTGACTCGGTTCGGCCTCACGTAATGGGGGGCGCAACTCGCCTGCGGCCCCTGGCAGGCGCCCCACACGGTTGCGTGCACCGGCGCCCACAGCGAGACGAACGAGCCGCGGAACGTGTAGGTCTTGCCGGTCGCATCCTCCAGCGATCGGAACCACCCCGCGCCGCCGCCCTGCGGCGGCTGCACGCATCCCGCCACCTCATGGTAGCAGCCGACGTAACCCTCCCCTGTGCCGGTCACGATCGCGAAGTTGTGGGTGACGTTCGCGGCGGCCACCGGACTCTTGGGAATGGTGGGGATTCCGCCGTCCGGGTAGCTGGTCGAGAGCCAGGTATAGGTGTCGCCGAACACCCCGGCGGGCTTCTTCGTGGTCGTGTTATAGTCGCCCCGCACGTACAGCGGGTACTCGCTGCCGATCGAGAGCCGGTCGTGCAGCTGGGTGCCGTCCCGCAGCCGCAAGGCGAGGAACGGGATCCCGCCCCCGCTGCCCGGGTTGTCGCCCGCGGGATCGGTCGCCGCCGAGTCCGTCATGTTCACCGTCGGCTTCTTGAACTCGATATAGATGACGTCCGGCTTGGGCCCCCCCACGCCCGTCAACCAGGTGCGCAAGGTGTCGAGCTCGACGGTGAGCGCGTCCACCCAGCGCCACTCGTGCCCGTCCCCGAACGCGTCGAACTTGAACTTGAAGATGTTGCACTTGGCCGCGTTGGTCGGGACCGGGCCGCCGTCGTAGCGCACCACGGTGATCGTGGGGTGCTTGGTGGTCGAGGTGCCGCTGCAGGTAGAGTTGAAGGCGACGCGGTTCGTCAGGTCCACCGTCACGTACATGTCGGCCTGCCAGGCGAACTTGACTTCCTGCTCCTCCGGGGTGTCACTCGCTTCCCGGGGGCGGATCAGCTCGCGCGGGAGGATGCCCGTGGGGAGCGGTAGCCTGAGGGAGTCCACGCCGTAGGCGTCGGTCTTCAGGCGGCCGTTGAACAGGGCGTCGCTCTGCGCGCGGAACGCGGCCGCGCCGGGGATCTCCTCGCTGTCGAAGGTGAGCTTCACCGGTGCGCCCGCGGCATTGTAGATGAAGACGTTGATGTTCGCGCCCTCGGGGTCGAAGTGCGAGTCCCGGTGATCGCGCCGCACCTTGTTCGGGCTGGTCACGGGATCATGTAAGTGGCAGTCGTTGCAGCCGAGGTGGAGATTGCCGTTGGCGTGGACCCGACCGTAGATGTGCTTCGTGGGTCCCGCATATTCCTCCAGCTCGCCCTCCCAGAACGCGGCGAACTGGAAGATCGGGATCGCCTGGGCCTTCACCGACACGACGACCGCGCTCCGATTGTTGCTGGCATCGCGGACCGAGGACTGGATGTCGATGTTCTGCGTCAGCGAGTACATCCCCACAAACGGACCCTGCGTGATCGTCTCCTTGACGATGCCGCCCACCTTGGTCGCCTTGAAGCTGTCGACGGTAAACCCGGGGATCGAGGGCGCGGTCATGGCCGCGAGCTCGGCGTCGGTGAGCACGCCATCCTGCAGGTTGACGTCGATCTGCGCCATGATCGCTTCGGCGCCCGCCTCCGAGGCGTAGCCCACGCGCGCGTTGCGGTAATCGATGTTCGTCGTGCGAATGCTCGTCACCGCCCCGGCGAACGCGATCACGGCCAGGGTCGACATCAGCAGCAACACGATGAGCGTCGACTCCAAAGCGAATCCACGCCGATCGTCCATGTAGGCGGTCCTCATCGAGCTCCGCATAGACCTGTCTCCCCCAACCAGTAGTGCCAGCCTGCTCACGAGCGGTCTAAACCCGCCCACGGCAAGAGCAAGTTCGGTGCCCCTCACCTCGGCATGCGGTGCGCTAGCTTATTGTCAAGCATGAAGTTGCGGATGGTCACCGATCACGGATGACACCGGTCACGAGGCTTGGTACCGTGATCTGCTGCTTTCACCGCATTCTGCGTCTCTACCGTGGCTCGTCCTGGACCAGGCGTGCGATTGAAGGCCCGGTGCGGGACGGCGGGTCAGCGGCACCGTAATCGCCCGGCCGACGGCCACGGGTGCGGCCCCGGCGCGGGAGCGCGGATCAGTACACCGGGCGGAACTCGGTGTGGATGACGTTGCCGACAACCGGCGTGGCCGGGGGCAGGCTATCGGGCTTCAAGAACATGGGGTCGAAGGACCAGTCGCGGGTCGGCGAGCTCATGGAGCCTCCGCTGGGGCAGCTGACGCACGTTATGACCGGCGCCCAGAGCGAAACGAACGAGCCGCGCCAGTAGCTCAGGGTGCCGCCCCAGCCCTCGAGCATCCGCATCCAGATGGACGCCCCGCCCGCTGGAGGCGTGCAGGTGTGGTGCCAGCACCCCCAGTAGCCCTCGCCCGTCCCGGTCACGAGCCCGTACCACTGGTGGGTGGCCGAGCTCGTCGCCGGCACGGCGCAGTTCGCGACGGCGCAGCTCGCGTCGCTCCACGTGTTCGACAGCACCGTCAGCGCGTCACCGAACACGGCCGCCGGCTTCCTCGGGCTCGAGTTGTTGTAGTTGCCCCACATGTAGAGCGGGTACTCGCTTCCGATGGTGAGGCGGTCGTAGAGCAGCGCCCCGTTCCTCAGCCGGAGGACCGGGTAGTACGAGTTGTCGTTCGGCGCCTTCCCGCTGGTGCCGGAGCCCGGTGCTCCGGCGCGCGGCTTGAACTCGATGTAGATCACGTCCGGCTTCGGCCCCGTGGAGCCGCCACCGGTCGTGAGCCACGTGCGCAAGGTCGTCAGATCGACCGTCAGGGGATCGGGCCAGCGGTCTACGTAGTTGTCCCAGAACGCTTCGAACGCGAAGCTGAAGATGTTGCACTTATCGACCAGGCTGGGTAGCGGCCCGCCGTCGTAACGCACAACCGTGATCGTAGGATGCAGCGCGGGGTTGACGGCGCCGCCGCAGGCCACGTTCTTGGCCACGAGGCTGTTGAGGTCCACCGTAACGTACAGGTCCGCCTGCCAGGCGAACTTCGACTCCTTCTCTTCGTCCGTGTCGCCGGCCTCGCGGGGGCGGATCACCTCGCGCGGCGGCGTGCCCGTGGGCAGCGGCAGGTTCAACTTGGGTACGCCGTGAGCATCGGTCTTCAAGCGGCTGTTGAACTTCGCCTCGCTCTGCGCGCGGAACGCCGCCGGGTCTGGGACGGACTCGCTGTCGAAGTCGAGGACTACGGGGGATCCGGCGGCGTTGTAGATCTTGGTTCCGCCGGTCGGGCTCGCGTGGGCGTTCTTGGGATCGCGCCGCACCTTGCCCGGCGTGGTCACCATGTCATGGAAGTGCAGATCGCTGCCGTTGAGGTAGAGGTTCCCGTTGCCGTGCACGCGGCCCCACATGTGCTTGGTGCTCCCCGCGTAGTCCTCGAGGTCGCCTTCCCAGAAGGCGGCGAACTGGAAGATCGGGATCGCCTGGGCCTTCACCGAGACGACGACCGTGCTGCGATCGTTGCCCAAATCGCTGACCGAGGTGCGGATGTTGATGTTCTGCGTCAGCGCGTACATGCCCGCGAACGGACCCTGTGAGATGGTCTCGTTCACGATTCCGCCCACCTTCGTCGCTTTGAAGCTGTCGACCGTGAAGCCCGGGATGACGGGCGGGGTCAGGGCCGCGAGCTCCGCGTCCGTGAGCACGCCGTCACTCAGCTGCACGTCGATCTGCGCCATAACGGCTTCGGCGCCCGCTTCCGAGGCGTAGCCAACGCGCGCGTTGCGGTAATCGATATTCGTCGTGCGGATGTTCGTCACCGCGCCGGCGAAGGCGATCACCGCCAGCGTGGACATGAGCAGCAGCACGATGAGCGTGGACTCCAAAGCGAATCCACGCCGATCGTTCATATATGCGGTCCTCATCGAGCTCCGCATAGACCTGTCTCCTCCAACCAGTGCCAGCCTGCTCACGAGCGGTCTAACCCGCCCATGGCAAGAGCAAGTTCGGTGCCCCTCACCTCGGCATGCGGTGCGCTAGCTTATTGTCAAGCATGAAGTTGCGGATGGTCACCGATCACGGATGACACCGGTCGCGAGGCTTGGTACCGTGATCTGCTGCTTTCACCACATTCTGCGTCCCTGCAGTGGTTCGTCCAGGACCGGCGTGCGATTGAAGGCGCGTGCGGGACAGCGGGTCAGCAGCCTCCGCGATCGGCCGGCCGACCACCACATGCGTGGCGCCGGCGCGAGCCGCTCATCAGTACACCGGGCGGAACGCCGTGTGGATCACGGCCCCGACAACCGGCGTGGCCGGCGGCAGGTTCAGCGGGTCCCTGAACCGCGTATCGAACGCCCAGTTGCGGTTCGGCGGCTTGTAGAACGCCCCGTGAATCCAGGCCCCGGTCGCGATCCGGCTCCAGTGCAGCGAGATCAAGGATCCGAGATAGTTCATGTCGACGTTGGTCCACCACTCCAGGTGACGCGGGAAGTTCTCGAGCCCGCCGCCGTAGTTGCCGCCCGGGCAACCGGCGTCTTCATGATCGCACGGCGTGGGGATGTGGCCCGCCACGACGGCTGCGTTGAGGGTCGTGTTGGTGGGGGTGGAGATCGCGTATCCCGGACAAATGGCCGGCGGCGAGCCCGCGCCCGGCGTGTAGGGGCTGCCGCACTGATGTTGGCTATCGTTCCACGCGTTCGACAGCCAGGTGATGGCATCGCCGCCGAGCGCCGCCGGGACCCAGGTGTTCGTGTTGTAGTCGCCCTGCACGTACAGCGGCCGGTCGGTCGCCAGCGTCAACGCGTTCGGCAGCCTGCTGCCCTTCTTGAGCCGCACGACGTACATGAACCCATCGCCCTTTGCGTCCATGCCCGCCGACGGAGTGCCGGTGAAGGTGACGTAGAGGACCTCCGTCCGCCGGGACACACTGACGCCGACCCAGTTGCGCAGCTCGTCAAGGTCGATCTCGAACACATCGACGAACCGCATCTCCCGGCCATCGAAGAACGCATCCCACGTAAAGCTGAAGATCTTCTTGCAGTCGCTGTTGCTGGGCAGGAGCTTGCCGACCGTGCGGCTCTCCACAGTCTTCGGGCACAGGTTCTTGCCGGTGGTGCTGATCTGATTGAGCTCCACCTCGATGTACCAGTCGGCCCGCCAGGCGAACTTGGACTCCTGCAGCTCCGGCGTGTCCGAGAACTTGCGCGGCAGCAGCACCTCGATTGGGTCCATGCCGGGCGGCAGCGGCAGCTTCAGCGAGTCGACCTGGTAGGCATCGGTCATCAGGCGGTTGTCGAACTTGGCGTCGCTCGCCGCGCGGAAGGCGGCTGGATCCGGCGTGGTTCGGCTGTCGAAATCTAACAGGACCGGAGTGGCACTGGCGTCGTTGATGTAGACCCCGTTGAGGACGTGGTGGCCGTACGTCTTGTCGTGGAAGACCTTGTTCGGGGTGGTGATCATCTCGTTATACCAGGCGTTGTCCGAGCTGAGCCAGAGGTTGCCGTTGGTGTGCACCCTGCCGCCGAACGTCATCGGCGGCGCGTTGAATATCTCGAGGCCCTTCTCGAAGAACACCCCGAACTGGAACAGCGGAATCGCCTGCGCCTTCACCGACACGATCACGGCGCTGCGGTGGCCGGCCCCATCCTTCGCCCTGGAATAGATCTCCATGCGTTGTGTGAGCGAGTACAGCCCGGCGAAGGGGCCGTCGGTGATGGTCTCGGTCACGATGCCGCCCAGCTTGGACGCCTTGAAGCTGTCGATGGTGAAACCAGGGATGACGGGCGGCGTCAGGGCCGCAAGCTCGGCGTCGGTGAGCTGGCCGTCGTACAGATTGTCGTCCAGCTGCGCCAGGACCGCTTCGGCGCCCCCCTCGGCCGCGGAATTTACCCGCGCGTTGCGGTAGTCGATGTGCGTCGTGCGGATGGTGGTGACCACACCGGCGAACGCGATCACCGCCAACGCCGACATGAGCAGCAACACGATGAGCGTGGACTCCAAAGCGAATCCACGCTGATCGTTCAGGGAGCCGATCGTGACCGAGCCACGCATAGATCTGCCTCCTCCCACCCGCAGCAGGCGCCGCGAGCGGTCTCGCCCAGGGGGGGCAAGAGCAAGTTCGGTGCCCAGGCCCTGGGGCGGCTGCGTCCTAGGCTGTTGTCAAGCATGGGGTTGCGGGTCGTCACCCGCGGCCGATGACCGGGGTCACGAGACCGACTGAGCGATCTGCCGAGTCCGTTCGCATTCTGCGTTCGTCGCGCCGGTCAGCGCTGACCCAGCGCCTCGCTGATCTCGCGGTAGGCAGCGGTGGGGTCCACGGCCTCCGTGATGGGTCGGCCGACCACCACGTGCGTGGCGCCGGCGCGGGCCGCGGCTTCGGGAGTGGCCGTGCGGGCCTGATCGCCCGGCGCGTCCGCGGCGCGGCGGATTCCGGGCACGACGATCCAGGGGTCCGGCCCGATCGCCTGACGCAGCGGCGCGATCTCGAGGGGCGACGCGACGACGCCCTTCAACCCGGCCGCCAGGCCCAGGCGTGCCAGGCGAACCACCTCGCCCGGCAGGTCGACCGGTCCCCGCCCCACCGTGGCGCTGAACGCCTCGGCGGTATGCGCGGTGAGGACGGTGACGCCGACGAGCGGCAGATCCGGGGCGGCCGCGACCGCCGCGCGCAGCATCTCGTTGCCGCCGAGGCAGTGCACGGTCGCCAGGGCCACGCCGAGATCGCGCGCGGCCGCGACGGCACCGGCGACCGTGCTGGGGATGTCGTGCCACTTGAGGTCGAGGAAGACGCGCACGCCACGCCCGGCGAGCTCGCGCACGAGCGCCGGCCCCTCGCGCACGTACAGCACGGGGCCGACCTTCGCCCAGCGGAGCCCCGGCAGACGATCGGCGAGGTCGAGCGCCGCGCGACCGCTGGGCAGGTCGAACGCGACGACGAGCTCAGTCATCGGCCAGCGCGCGCGCGACCCGCTCCGGTACCCGCGGGTCGGCGAGGGCGGCCGTGCCGATGGCGACGAGGCAGGCTCCCGCGTCGAGGTACTGCCGGGCGTCGGCCGCGGTACGGATTCCGCCGACCCCGATGACCGCGATGCCGACCCGCTCGCGCACGCGTCGGGTGGCGAGCACGCCGACGGGGAGCAGCGCGGGCCCGCTCACGCCGCCGGTGTCGCTGCCCAGGCGGCCGGGGAGCGCGCCCGGGATGGTGTTCACCAGACTGACGGCATCGGCTCCCCGATCGCGCGCGACCTGCGCCATGGCGGCGATGTCGGGGAGCGCGGGCGAGAGCTTCACGACCAGTGGCCGTGGGGTGGCCCGCCGGCACCGGCCGACCAGCTCGGCGAGAGCGTCCGGCGAAGCGCCGAATTCGAGGCCGCCGGCCGCGGTGTTGGGACACGACGCGTTGAGCTCGAAGGCCGTCACGCCGGCGGCGTCGGAGAGGCGCTCGACCACCCGCACGTAGTCGTCGACGCGGGCGCCGGCGACGTTGACGATGACCCGGGCGCGACGGAGCCGGCCGGCGAGCCACGGGAGCTCGTCGCGGGCGACGGCCTCGAGCCCGGGATTGGCCAGGCCGACGGCGTTCAACATGCCGCCCGGGAACTCGGCCACGCGGGGTGCCGCGTGCCCTCGACGGGGCTCCGGCGTGACGGCCTTGGTGACGAGGCCTCCCAGCGCGTCCAGGTCGATGACACCGTCGACCTCACGACCGAACCCCGCCGTCCCGGCGGCGAGCAGGACGGGGTTCTGGAAGGTGGTGCCGAGCGCCGCGATCGGAGGCGGCGCCCCGCTCACTGGCGCTCCGCCGCTTTGGGGTCGGCGCGGCG
>CAZVSO010000054.1:15081-16405 GCA_964629425.1 uncultured Gemmatimonadaceae bacterium | reverse complement strand
CGAGCTCGAGCGCATCGCCCTCGAGGACGACTACTTCGTCTCGCGCAAGCTCTATCCCAACGTCGACTTCTATTCCGGCATCATCTACGAGGCGATGCGCTTCCCCATCGACACGTTTCCGGTGCTCTTCGCCATCGGGCGCTCGCCGGGGTGGCTGGCCCAGTGGCAGGAGATGCTGCTCGACAAGGAGCAGAAGATCGCCCGCCCGCGGCAGGTGTACGTCGGGCCCGGGGCGCGAGACTACGTTCCGATTGATCAGAGGACGTAGCACGAACAGTGTCGCACGGAAACGTCACGCGCCGGCGTCGTGCGATGTTTCAAGCTCCCAGCGCAACGCCGCCGCGCGACGCTCCCGTGAGACGTTCTCGACTTGACGTCGTTGGAGGATTCCGATGCCGACCTACATCCTGCTGTCGACCCTGACCGACGAGGGGGCCAAGAAGCTCAAGGCCAGCCCCAAGCGCCTCCAGGAAGTCAACAAGGAGATCGAGAAGTTCGGCGCCAAGGTGACGGCGCAGTACGCCGTGCTGGGGCTCTACGACTTCGTCAGCATCGTCGAGGCACCCGACAACGAGACGATGGCCAAGGTCTCCGTGGACCTCCACGCCCGGGGCACCGTCCGCCTGCTCACCCTCCCCGCGATGCCGGTGGCGAACTTCGTGCGGAACCTGAAATAGAACGGAGCGAAACGGAGCACGAGGGGGGGCCGGCCCCCCATGCACCCCTCCCCCCTCCCCCTCCCTCCCCTTGACTCCCCTGCGTCCCGGTAACACATTTGGCCGCGAGCGATAGGGCCGCGGCACGGTGCCGCGGGCCGAACCCCCGAGACCGATCACAGGACCTGGGCCGCGCCCATGGTCCTGTTCGTGTTTACGGCTCGGCACTCTCGTCGGAAGAGAACTGCATGCACGTGGTGTTGGGCGACGACGACCGTCTGGACTTCGTTCTGAAGAAGTTTCGGCGTCACGTCACCAAGGCGGGCCTGTTCCAGGACATGAAGCGGAAACGCTTCTACGAGAGCCCCGGCGCTCAACGGCGGCGCAAACACCAGGCCGCGGCCCGACGCAAGGTCCGCAGCGCGCGCCGTCGCGAACAATCCTAAGTCAGGAGTACCGTACACATGGCACGCATCACCGGCATCGTGAAGTGGTTCAACGACGCGAAGGGGTTCGGGTTCATCACACCCGAGAACGGGGACAAGGACTGCTTCGTGCACCACAGCGCGATCCAGGCGGACGGCTTCAAGTCGCTGGCCGAGGGGCAGCGCGTCGAGTTCGACGTCGTGCAGGGCCCCAAGGGCCCGGCGGCGCAGAACGTCGTGAAG
>CAZVSO010000054.1:2220-15071 GCA_964629425.1 uncultured Gemmatimonadaceae bacterium | reverse complement strand
CTCTAGCCGGCCTTCACCGCCCCAAAACGGACGGCGCCGTCTCGTTCGAGACGGCGCCGTCCGTTTTGGCGACCACCCGTCGCCTACAGCCCCTGGACGCGCCGGCCCGGAGGGGCGACTTCCTGCGACCGCAGTACGATCCGCATCGCCCGCGTATCGAGGTCGAAGTCCCACCGCGCGATGCGCGGCCGCACGAACGCCTCATGATGATCGGGCGTCAGCGACTCCGCGGTCGTGTCGAGGAACTCCAGAAACCGCATCCGCAGCTCGGCGTACCCGCAGCCCTCGCGCCGCGCCGCCACCCGCATCCCCACGTGGTCGTCCATCTGGCGCCGCACGAACGACTGGCCCACCTCGAGCAGGCGCTGCGCGATCACCCGCCCCAGATCTCCAGTCGCCTTCCGCGCGAGGACGCGCGTCCGGGCCGGGTCGCACAGCTGGAACAGGAGCTGCCGCACCCGCGGGTCGACCCGCCGGCGGGTGCCCACCGCCACCGGCCGCTCGCGCCGGACGCAGCTGGAGAGATCGTTGCGGTGCAGCCGCAAGAACCGGGTCATCCGTTCGTACACGTCGGTCCGCCCGGGCGCCGGGGGATGCCGCCGGCCCGACAGGAGATCCACGATGTAGGCCTCCGGCACCTCGACCGCCTCGGCGAGCTCGCGCGGGGTGCGCCGCAGCTCGCGCAGCCGCCGACGCATCAGCTGACCCGCGGTGACGGCGGGCTTCCGGGGCGAGAGGGGCGTGACGGGCATGACGAACTCCTCGCGAAGCGGCAAAGACAGGAAGCCCACGGCTGCATCAGCGGCGATGCACGCCGCGGGCTGATCGGGCCGCAATATCACCAGGCGGGGGGTGAAATGGAAGCGAGCGACATCCAAGCCCGTCAAGGAAAGACGTCGTGAAAAGGCCTCAAGTGAAAGCGTCCAGCCAAGTTGCCTCCCCAGACGTCAGACGTCGCTCCTAGACGTCTCTTCGTGACGTCGTTTGATGAGCAGGCCCGTCCCCACAATCGCGATCGCCGCGAAGCTGAACCACTGGACCGCGTAGATCAGGTGGGGACCGTCGTCGAGGGCCGAGGGGGCGATGCGCACCGGCGGGCGCCCGGGCGCGGGGGCGGCGGGCGGCCGCCCAGGGGGGATCGTCGGCGGCACCCACTGCACGACGAACGGCAGCACCGGGTACGAAAGAGAATCGCCCAGGGCCCGCGGATCCGCGTCTCCCCGCGCCCGTGGCGCGAGCAGGCCGAGCCCCTGCACCTCCACGGTTTCCGTCGCCTCACGGAACGCCCCCTGCTCCACCCGGCGCGCGTCGAACGACGGCACCCACCCCCGGTCCACCAGCACCCCGGCGCCGTCGGGCAAGCGCAGCGGCGTGATCAGGTGAACGCCCGGGACGCCCTGATAGCTGCGCGCCGTCCAGACGCGCTCGTGAGCGTAGTCGAGCACGCCGCGGGCGAGCAGGCGGCGCTGCCGCGCGCTGTCGGCCGCGAGGCCGAGCCCCGTGAGCGCGATCGCGGGCCGCTCGCGGACGGCCCGGATCTCGGCATTGCGCGCACGACGCTCCGTCAGCCGGTCCAGCTGCCACACACCCAGCCGCACGAAGACCGCGGCGACACCTAGGGCGACTACGCCCAAACCCAGTTCGCGCCGGTGCACCCTTCCCCCTTCCCCCATCCGGTGGCGGGAGCCCTGAGCGTCCGGGGGACAAGTCCTACGGCTGCGGGCGAAGCTGCACGCGCCGGTTCTGCGCGCGACCTTCAGGCGTGTCGTTGCTCGCCACCGGCTGATCGGGCCCGTACCCCACGGTGCTCAGCCGGGTGGCGGCGACACTCTTCGACACGAGATAGGCGCGCACGGCGTCGGCACGGGCCTTCGAGAGCCGGATGTTGGCCTCCCGGTTGCCGACGTTGTCGGTGTGTCCCTCGATCACGACCCGCAGGTCGGGACGCTCCGCCAGGCCTGCCACCACGCGATTGAGCGGGCCCTGCGAGTCGAGGGTGAGCTTGGCGCTCCCCGACAGGAAGTTCACTCCCTCCAGGACGATGGGAGCCGGAGCGGGGCACCCGGTGCTGTCCACCACGACGCCTGCCGCCGTCTCCGCGCACCGGTCGCTCGCGTCCGGCACTCCGTCGGCATCGCTGTCGCGCGGGCAGCCGTTCGCGTCCACCGGCACGCCGGCCGCCGTGTTGGGACACCGATCGGCGGCGTCGGGCACGCCGTCACGATCGCCGTCCATCGGGCACCCGGTGGCGTCCACCTGCACGCCGGCGCCGGTGCCGGCACACCGGTCCTGCGGATCGACCACGCCATCGCCGTCGGCGTCCGAGCACCCCAGGGCGTCCACGGGCGTGCCGCTAGGCGTTGCGGGACAACGATCGCCCTGGTCGGCCACGCCGTCACGATCGCGGTCGGGGCAACCGCCCGCGTCGACCGCCGTGGCGGCCGGGGTATCGGGGCAGCGGTCGCCGTCGTCGGGCACGCCGTCCTTGTCCTTGTCGCCCGGTCCGCCGCCGAACAACAGGCTCACGCCGGCTTGCGCACCCAGGTGCAGGTTGTCGTCGCTGGCGATCGCCGGGTCGAGCATGTAGTCTGCCGTCACATCGGCACGCACCGCCACCCGCTTGGTTACACGCAGACGCAACCCGGCGAGTCCGCCGACACCGTTTTCGTCTTCGGTCGAGCCGTTGCTGAAGCGGTTGTACGCCCAGCCGCCGGCCAGGAGCAATGCCATGCGCTCCCCGGCCCCGAGGCTGCGGACCAGGCGAACGTGGATCGGTGTGTGATCCACGTCGACGGCACCGGCCTTCGTCGGGGTGAGGCCTCCGTCGGCTTCGAGAGCCCAGTTGTCGGAGAAGTACCATCCGAGCCGGCCGCCCACACCCACCGCATCGTCCAGCCCGATGTCGTCGTCGTAGAGGGTGTAACTGGCCAGGGCCCCCAGCTCGAGGGTCCCGCGGCGCTGTGCCTGCGCCGGGAGTGCGAGCGCTACGGCCATCGCGGCGACGGCAATCAGTGGAAGGGGTCGTGACCGCGACGACATGGCGTCTCCTTGTGTAACCAGATGCCCCGTGGGACGGAAGGCCGCTCGGCCGCACCCGCGGGGCAACAGCTTCGCCCCAACGACCGGCTTTCGAGGGAGCACGTTGCACAGGCGGCGCCGGTGCTGTCAACATGCCCTCGGACCGGGACCCGCCAGCGGCCATCCCCAAGCGCGGGACCGCTCCCGGCCGTGGCGACGCGGGTTAGATTGCCCCAGGGCGCCCCGCCAGCGTTCCGGCCCGCCCGCATTCCGCACATAACTCGGTGAGGATGACGATGCCGCGATTTGCCTGGGGAGCAGTCGGCACTCTGACGCTACTCGTGCTCCGCTCTTCCACGCTGGCCGCGCAGGACCACAGCTGGCCGCGCGAGATCGCGATCTCCCAGGGGACCATCGTGCTGTACCAGCCCCAGCCCGAGAAGCTGACCGGGAACCAGCTCACCGGCCGGGCGGCTATCTCACTCAAGCTGACCGGGAAGCCCGACCCGATCTTCGGCGCGATGTGGATGAGCGCCACCCTCGAGACCGATCGCGACGCGGAAGAAGCTCTCATTCACGACATCAAGATCACGCGCGTGCGCTGGCCTGACGCGACCGCGGAGCACCAACAGCAGTTCACGCAGATCGTCGAGGCCGACTTCCCGACCGAAGGGTTCCGCATGGCGTTCGAGCGGCTCACGGCCAGTCTGGCGTCGGCGGAGGCGGAGCGGGGTCACACCGAGGGGATCAAGAACGACGCCCCCAAGATCGTGTTCATAGAACAGTTGGCCGTGCTGCTCCTGTACGACGGCGAGCCCCGCACCGAGGCGATCGAGAACACCAACCTGGAGCTCGTGGTCAACACGCCGTTCGGCGTGATCCGGGACAAGGGCACCGGCACCTACTACCTCGGCGGCGGAAAGATCTGGTACTCGGCGGCCGATCCGAAGGGACCGTGGCAGGCCGGGGCGCAGCCGCCCGAGGAAATCCTGCGCGGCGTGCCCCCGGATACCACGTCGACGCCGGCCCCGAGCACGCCCCCGGCAGTCGTCACCGCGACGGAGCCCACGGAGCTGGTGGTCACCCAGGGGCCCCCCAGGTGGCAGACGACCGTCGAGGGCAAGGTGCTCTACGTCGAGAACACCGAGACCCCCTGGCTCCGGGAAGCAGAGGGGCGGGACAACTACCTGTTGATCTCGGGCCGGTGGTTCCGCGGCTCATCGCTTCAGGGGCCGTGGACCTTCGCCCGGCCGGACTCGCTGCCCGCGGTGTTTCAGGAGATTCCGGCCAGCTCGCCGATCGGGGGCGTCCGCAGCTCGATCGCGCTGACCGTCGAGGCCCAAGACGCGATTCTCGATCTCGAGATCCCGCAGACCACCGCGATCAAGCGCAGCGAGGCGAAGCTCGAGGTCACCTACGACGGGGAGCCCAAGTTCGTGGACATCCCCGGCACCAAGGTCGCCTACGCCGAGAACACGGCGTCGCAGGTGCTGCGCGTCGAGGGCGTGTACTACGCCTGCGACAACGCGGTGTGGTTCAGGGCACAGAGCGCGAAGGGCCCCTGGGTCATCGCGGACAGCATTCCGAAGGAGGAGATCAAGGCCATCCCGCCGAGCGCCCCGGTCTACAACGTGACCTACGTCGACATCTACGCCTCGACGCCGGATGTCGTGTACGTGGGCTACACGCCGGGCTACATGGGCACCTACCCCTACTACGGCGTGCCGGTGTACGGGACCGGGTGGTACTACCCGCCCTACATGGGCGGCGCCTACTACCCCCGGCCGGTCACGTTCGGCATGCACGTGGGATACAACCCGTGGACGGGGTGGAGCATGGGCATGAGCTGGAGCACGGGCTTCTTCACGTTCGGCGTGCGCTTCGGCGGGGGCTATCCCGGCTACCACGGCTACCGCGGCGGCTACTACCCGCCGGGCGGTTACCGCCGGGGTGGGTGCTTCAACTGCAACATCAACATCAATACGGGCAACAACATCAACATCGGCAACACAGTCGGGGGAGGCCGGGGCGGCGCGAGCACGCGACCCGCAACGCGACAGGCCAACAACAACCTGTACAACCGGCCAGAGAATCGTGCCCGCACGGCCGATCGGGGGACCCGGGAGGCCGCCGGGCGGCAGCTGAAGGCCGACCGGACGGCGCGCGGCCCGAACAACGTGTTCGCCGATCAAAACGGGAACGTCCATCGGCGGACGCCCGACGGCTGGGAGTCACGGCAGGGCAACTCATGGCAGAAGGACCGCACGGGCTCGGCCGGCGCCGGTGCCGGATCGCGCGACGCGCGGCCGTCCCCTTCGACGCGCGACCGCTCGATGAGCGGTGGGGGAGGAATGGAGCGGGACTGGCAGGCGCGGCAGCGGGGGGCGTCGCGCTCGCAGCCATCCCGCGGGACCCGGTCCGCGCCGCGCGGGGGCGGCGGGAGGCGGCGCTAGCTACTCCAGCGTCGCGTCGATCTCGAAGCGCACGTTCCCCCTGAGCGCCTTCGAGACCGGGCACGCTTCGCTCGCCGCCTGGACGGCGCGCTGGAACGCCGGCTGATCGATGCCCGGCACCGTGCCCCGCACGCTGAGCGCCATGCTCGTGATCGTGGGCGCGCCCTGCACCATCTCGATCGTGCAGGCGGCTCCGGTCGCGACCCGCGTCGCCGGCGTGCCCGCCTTCTCGAGGCCGGCCGACAGCGCCATGCTGAGGCACGCCGCGTGCGCCGCCGCGATCAGCTCCTCCGGCGTCGTGCCGGCGGCACCCGGCCCCCCCTCGAACCGGGTGGCGAACGAGTAGACGCCGCCGAACGCACCGCTCCCGCCCTTGAAGCTGCCCTTGCCGTCTTTGAGCCCCCCCTCCCACACCGCGCTCGCATGACTGGTCGGCACGTTTCCCCTTTCCCCTTTCCCGTTTCCCGCTTCCCGTCAGTTACTCCCCGCCGGCGCCGCGGGCGCGGGCTTGCGCGGCATCATCTCGTCGCGCATGGCGAGGTGGTACACGGTATAGGCGACCACCGTCGCCGCCTGCTTCAGGTCGTCGATCACCAGACGCTCGTAGCTGTCCGCGTCGGTGTGGTGGGTGCGGGTGCCGTACTCGATCGGGTCCTGGACGAAGTTGAAGCCGGGGACCCCGGCCGCATCGAACGCCAGGTGGTCCGTGCCGCCCGTGTTGCCGCGCCGCACCGCGACGACCCCGAGGTCGCGGAACGGCCACAGGATCTGCTCGAAGACGGGTCCCGCGGCGTCGTTCGACTGGTTCCAGATCCCCCGGATCCGGCCCGTCCCGTTGTCCACGTTCACGTAGGCCGAAATCCGGTCCAGCTCGGCCGCGTGGTTCTTCACCCAGTTGCGCGAGCCGAGCAGCCCCTGCTCTTCCCCACTCCACAGACCGATGCGGATGGTGCGCCGCGGCTGGAGGCCGAGGGTCTTGAGAATGCGGATCGCCTCCATCATGACGACCGAGCCCGCGCCATTGTCGGTCGCGCCGGTCGCGCCGAACCAGCTGTCGAGATGCGCGCCGAGCATCACGACCTGGTCCTTCAGGTCGGACCCGGGAATCTCGGCCAGCGTGTTGTAGGCCTGGAGATCGGTGGTGAGCCAGCGGTTCTGCACGTTGGCCTCGAGGCGCGACGCCATCCCCCGCCGCAGGTTCCGCAGGATCTGGAAATACTGCTCCTGCGACAGCTGGATGGCCGGGAGGGGCTGGAAGCTCAGCGTGTCGCGCACCGTCTGGGCCGCCGGCCCGCCCTGCGGCCGCAGGATGGCGTACTGCCGGCTCGAGAAGCTGAGCACGCCCGCGGCGCGCTCCGCCCGCAGGAAGTCGTAGACCCTGCGCCCGAGCTCCTGCTGCGCCCGCATCCGCGCCTGCTGCTCAGGTGTGGGCGGCGTGAAGGGAGGCTGCTGGCGGGCGGTGTCGAGCAGGCGGTCCACCGGCGTCCGCAGGGGCGAGGGGTCGAAGTCGGGACCGACCGCGACGGCCGTATCCCGCATGATCCAGGCCCCGCGCACCTTGCCCCGGTACTTCGCCAGGCCCGCCGTATCGCTCACCTCCACGAAGACGACCGGGCCGGTGACCGTCCCGCGCGTGCTGCCGCTCCACGCGAGCGGCGAGCCCTGGAGGGGTTGGATGTAGGGCTCGAGGATGCGGCCGCTGAACGACACCCGCTCCCACCCGCGCCCGAAGCGGCCCCACGGCTCGACCGTGACGTTGGCGAGCCCCCAGCCGCGGAACTGCTCGGCGGTCCAGTCGTTCGCGCGGCGCATGTTGCTCGAGCCCGTGAGCCGCGGCCCGATCACGTCCGTGAGGTAGCTCGCGAGCTCGCCGACCTGGGAGCGCGTGAGGCCTTCGTCGCGGATGCGCTGCACGATCGCGAGATCGACCCGTTCCTGTACCACCTGCTGCGCGGACAGGCCGAGGGGCGCGGCGAGGAGCAGCGACGCAATGGCGGTGAACGTACAAGCGCGAGGCATCGCCTGGCTCCGGAGAAGTGGGTGGACGGGAAATCTGGCGCGCCGGCCGCCGGGGCGCTACGCTTAGGCACTCGCAGCGGTCACGTGGCCCCTTGATAAATCAAGGGGCCACCGGTTTCACGAGGAGACCTGGCCCATGGCCACCCGGAAGAAGAAGCCCACGACGCGTCCGGCTAAGCGAGCGGCGGCTCCCCAGCCCGCTCAGCAGGCGCAGCCCGAGCGCCAAGCGCCCGAGACCACCAGGTTCCGCAGCGTCGCGCCGTCGTTTACCGTGAGCGATTTGAAACGCAGTATCGCGTTCTACGGGGAAGTGCTCGCCTTCTATCCCGGCAAGCTCTGGGAAGACGGCGGCCGGCTGGTGGGCATGGAGTTCAAGGCCGGCGCCGTGACGTTCTATATCAGCCAGGACGACTTCGCCAAGGGACGAGACCGCGTGAAGGGCGTGGGGCACCGGCTGTCCTGCCTGACCGTGCAGGACGTGGACGCGCTCGCGGCCCGCATCAAGGCCAGCGGCGGCCGGCTCGACTCGGAGCCGCAGGACACGGCCTGGGGCACCCGTGCGTTCTCGATCACGGATCCGGACGGGTTCAAGTTCACGATCTATAACGAGAAGTAGCTGTCAGCTCTCAGCCATCAGTCATCAGCTTGCTGACAGCTGAGAGCTGATGGCTGATCGCTCACAGCCCCCGCAGCCGCTTGATCTCCTCCAGGGCCTCGATGTCGGCGATGTCGAGGGGGCGGCCCGTCTGCTTGGTGGCGATCAGGTCGTCGATGCCGATGAGCGGGATCGGCACACCATCGACGTCCACGACGGAAGAACCGCCGATCGCCCCTTCGTATTTTACGCTCCACGCGACAGTGAACACCTCCACCGCCGGGTCGTCACCGATCACCGTGATCGGCCGCCGCAGGATCTCCTCGGCACCCCACTCCCGGGCGAAGCCATACCCGACCGTGCTCAGGGCGGCCAGCACTCGCTCGGCGTTCGCCTGCGTCCGCTCGATCAGGATATCCACGTCGGTGGTGGCGCGGACGTAGCCGTGGAGCACGCAGGCGATGCCCCCGATGACGAGGTAGTTCGACCCCGTCTCGTTGAGGGCGGCGCACACCTGCGCTGCGATCGCCCGCGGTGTCACGCCCCGACGAGGCGCGCCTTCTTCCACTGGTAGAAGTCCTCGTAGGAATCGAAGCCGATCACTTGCTGACGACGCGGCCGACGCTGCGCTTGCCGTGCGAGCCGCCCCAGCTCCTCCGCCCGCCGCAGCCGTTCCGCAGCGGGAAGCGCGAGCTCCGCGGCGAGATGCCGGCGCCGCGCGTCCACCAGCTCGTACGCCACGGCGGCGTGCGCGGCGGCCGGCTCGCCCACAACCCGGCCCCCACGAGGCGCTGCGTTCTGTCCCCCGGCCAGGTAGCGCCGCAGCGCGTCCGCCACGAGCCAGCTGCGCGAGCGGTCCAGCTCTCGCGCCCGCCGATCGGCGGCGGCGAGCACGTCGCGAGGAAGCGTGACGGAGATGCGGGCAATGGTCATAGTAGTACTTGATATTACTCGATACTACTCTAGCGGGGTCACCACGGAGCGTCAAGGACGACGTCGACGGCCCTACTCCTCCACTGGACGTCGTTGCTCGACGTCCTTGGGTTCAGTCGGCATCCCCGCCGCCTCCCACGCATCCCACCCACCCACGAGCGCGCGAGCCCTGGACCAGCCCGCCGCCTGCAGCCCTCGCGCCACCCGGGCGCTTGTGCCCTCTGACAGTCAGGTGCAGTAGGCGATCAACCAGTCGTGGCGCGGCAGGGCGAGCTCGGCGGCTCGCTCGGCCGCCTGGTCGGGTGGCAGCCGGATCGCGCCGCGCGCCTGCGATTCGCTCCGCCGCCAGGTGCGCTCGGTCCGAACATCGACCAGGCGCACCGGGTCGCCGCCGGCCAGCAGCTGGCGGACCTCGTCGATCGTGATCCGCTCAGCCGACGTGGGCGCTGGCTTGGCTTCCGGGACCGCCGGGGGGGCGGCCACGGCCGCGCCGCGCGCGCGTAACGGCAAGAGCATCACCGCGCCGCCGTGCAGCACCACCGACGCGAGCACCACGAGCGCCGCGACATCGAACAGGTACTGGCTGCCGGGCGTTCCTGCGAACACCGGCAGCAGCACGAGCAGCAGCGCGCTGAGCCCCCGCGGGCCGAACCACACGATCAGCCGCCGGCTCGGCCGATCGATCGGCATTCGGACGAGCGCCAGCGCCAGCACGGCGGTGCGCGCGGTCAGCGCGATCGCGACGAACGCCACGGTGCGCCAGCTCACGATGTCGAGCCCGCCCCAGATCAGCGAGCCGCCCAGCGCCACGAAGGTGAACAGCAGGAACACTTCGGCCGCCGCCTGCCCGAAGTCGAGAAAGCAGTCGCACAGCTCGGCGTCGGTCGCGGCGATCGTGAGTCCGGCCGTGGCCGCGGCCAGAAACCCGCTCCCGTGCACGGCTTCGGCGGCCGCATAGGCGGTGAGCGCCACGCCGATGGCGTACAGCGATTCGTAGTCGCGCCGGATCCCCACCCGGCGGCGCACCGCCTCGAGCAGTCGCACACCCGCGTAGCCGACGAGCACGCCGGCGGCGGGACCGAGCACGAACAGCTGCAACGCCCGCACCGTCCAGTCCAGCCGATCGCCCGGCCCCTGGCGCGCCACGAGCGCCATGCCCCCGAGCACGATGGGCAGCAGCACGAGGTCGTTGAGCCCGCTCTCGATGCCGAGCGCGTGCCGCGCCGCGCGCGGGACGCCGGGCCGGCGCAGCAGGCCGCGCAGCAGCACCGGGTCCGTGGAGGCCAGGGCCGCTCCGAGAATCGCCGCCGCCGCCGGCGCGAGGCCCAGCAGCGTCCAGCCGGCGAAGCCGACGAGCGCCGCCGAGAGGATCGTGCCCGGTCCCAGGATCAGGAGCGCCAGCCGGCGGTGGGTGCGCAGCTCGTCCGGATCCACCGAGACCGCGTCGGTGAAGAGCACGAGCACGAGGCTCAGGGTGGCGATGGCGGGCAGCACGGGAGCGCCGAGCCGCAGGTCGATGAGGCCAAGCCCGTGCGAGCCGAGCCCGAGGCCGAGGGCGAGGAACAGCGCCACCTGCGGCACGCGCAGCCGCTCGGCCGCGCCCGACAGCAGCGTGGCGGCGAGGATCACGAGCCCGATCAGGGCCAGGGCCGGGGCCAGGCTAGACGTGTTTCACTTCCTGAATCAGCTGGACCAGCGAGTCCTTGGCGTTGCCGAACAGCATGGCCGTCTTGGGACTGTAGAACAGCTCGTTCTCGATCCCCGCGAACCCGGGGTTCATGCTGCGCTTCATGACGATGACGTGTTGGGCCTGGTCGGCGTTGAGGATCGGCATCCCGTAGATCGGGCTCGACCGGTCGCTGCGCGCGGCGGGGTTGACCACATCGTTAGCGCCGATCACGAGCGCGACGTCGGTCTGCGGGAACTCGCCGTTGATCGCCTCCATCTCGTACAGCTTGTCGTAGGGCACGTTGGCCTCGGCGAGCAGCACGTTCATGTGGCCGGGCATCCGGCCGGCCACGGGGTGGATCGCGAACTTGACGATGCCGCCGCGCTTCTCGATGAGGTCCGCGAGCTCCCGCACCTGATGCTGGCACTGTGCCACGGCCATGCCGTAGCCCGGCACGACGATCACCGAGCGGGAGTAGGCGAGCTGGATCGCGGCGTCCTCGACCGTGATCGACCGTACCGACTTCCCCGCGGCGCTCGCAGCCGCGACGGCCGCGGCCGCCCCGCCCCCGAACGCGCCGAACAGCACGTTGGTGAACGACCGGTTCATCGCCCGGCACATCAGGATCGAGAGCACGAAGCCCGAGGCCCCGTCCAGCGCGCCGGCGATGATCAGCACGTTGTTCTGGAGCACGAACCCCGTCGCCGCCGAGGCGAGGCCGGCGTAGGCGTTGAGAAGCGAGATGACCACGGGCATGTCGGCGCCGCCGATCGGCAGCACGATGAGCACGCCGATCAGCAGTGCCAGGCCGATCATCGCGTAGAACAGCTCCTGGCGGCCCGGCTCGAAGATGAGGTATACGAAGAGCCCCAGCGTCACGACGAACAGCGAGATGTTGAAGACGTTCTGGAACCGGTAGGTGATCGGCGCGCTCTTCACGAGGTCCTGGAGCTTGCCGAACGCCATGAAGCTGCCCGTCACGGTGAGCGCGCCGAACATCACCTCGAAGCCGAGGGCGGCCATGTCGCCGTGCGGAATGTGCCCGCCGTGCCGGTAGTACTCGGACACGCCCACCAGGGTCGCGGCGAGCGCGCCGAACATGTGCGAGATGGCGGTCCGCTGCGGCACCGCGGTCATCGGCATCCAGATCGCCATTGGCGCGCCGATCAGCGACCCCAGGATGAGGCCGGCGACGATCCAGTCGTAGCGGACGATCTCGTGATTGATGAGGGTGCCGATGATCGCGAGCAGCATCCCGATCTCGGCCAGGAACATCCCGCGGCGGGCCGTCGCCGCCGACGACAGTCCCTTCAGCCCCAGGATGAACAGCACCGCGGCCGCGAGGTAGGCGGCCTGGATGAAGGTCTCCCTCATGGCCGCTTCTTCTCGTCGCGCTTGAACATCTTGAGCATGCGGTCGGTGATCATGAAGCCGCCGACGACGTTGGTCGTCGCCGCCGTGACGGCGATGAAGCCGAGGATCGTGCTCACCCGGCCGTAGTCGGCGCCGGCCGCGACCAGCGAGCCCACCAACGAGATCGCCGAGATCGCGTTCGTGGCCGACATCAGCGGCGTGTGCAGCAGCGGCGGCACGCGCGAGATGACCTGATAGCCGAGGAACGCGGCGAGGACGAAGACGTACAGCTCGATGACGGCCGTGGCGTTCATGACTTTCTCCGGAGCTCGCCCTGGTGGGTCACGACCATCGCGCCCGTGATCTCGTCGCTCACATCGACGGTGAGGCGTCCGTCCTTGATCAGGTGCTGCAGCAGGCTGTGGAGGTTACGGCTGTACATCTGGCTCGCGTGCAGGGGGACGGTGGCCGCGAGATTCACGGGACCCTGCACGACCACACCGTGCCGCACCACTTCGCTGCCCGGCTCGGTCGCCTCGCAGTTGCCTCCGGCCTCGGCCGCGAGGTCGACGATCACCGTGCCGGCCTTCATATCGCGCAGCATCGCTTCAGTGATCAGCTTCGGGGCCGGTCGCCCGGGGATCAGCGCGGTGCTGATCACCAGGTCCATGTCCTTGATATGGCGGTGGATGAGCTCCAGCTCCCGTCGGTGCTGCTCGGCCGCGAGCTCCTTGGCGTACCCGCCCGCGGTCTCCGCCTGGGCGACCACCGCCTCCGCGGCGACGAACGTCGCGCCCAGGCTCTCGACCTG
>CAZVSO010000054.1:0-2210 GCA_964629425.1 uncultured Gemmatimonadaceae bacterium | reverse complement strand
GCCGTACGTCGAACGCCGACACCACGCCGCCCAGACGCCGCGCCGTGGCGATCGCCTGAAGCCCCGCGACACCGGCACCCAGGACGAAAACCCTGGCGGGCGCCACGGTGCCCGCCGCCGTGGTCAGCATGGGCAGGAACCTGCCCAGCGCCGCCGCGCCCACGAGCACCGCCTTGTAGCCGGCGACGGTGCTCTGCGACGAGAGCGCGTCCATCGCCTGGGCCCGGCTGATCCGCGGCACCAGCTCCATGCTGAACGCGGTGACGTTGCGGCTCGCGAGCACCTTGAGGAGGTCGGGGTTCCGGTCCGGCTGGAGGAAGCTCACGAGGACTGAGCCTGCGCGGATCTGCGCCGCTTCGTCCGGCGTCGGCGGCCGGACCTTGAGCACCACATCGGCCTCGGCCAGCACGCGAGCCGCATCGGGCACGATGGTCGCCCCGGCGGACCGGTAGGCCTCGTCCGGCCAGGCGGCGGCGGCCCCCGCGCCCTGCTGCACCAGCACGTCGAGCTTCGCCTGGACCAGCTTCGCGACGGTGTCCGGGACGAGCGCCACACGGCGTTCGCTGGGAGCGGTCTCCTTGGGAATGCCGACCTTCATCGCGCCTCCGGCCCGTCGGGTGCCAAGAAGCTACAGGGGTTTTCGCGGGGCGTGAAGACGAGGGAGCGTCGAACGGGGATCGCTGGCTGCGCGCCGACCAGCGCTTCCAGGCGCTGCGGGCAGAATCGCCGTAGGCGGTGGGCCGGCGCGCCACGTTGATACGACGTTGATCGACCGAGCCGACTTTTCCCTGTCTCGCAGACCGCTGGCGTGCTATGTTGCCCAATGTGAGCACATTGTCTCCGATGACCGCCGCCGACGTGGAGCGCCTCTCGCTCCCGGGAAAGCAGGTGGAGCTCATCCGGGGGCGGCTCGTGGTACGCGAGCCGCCGGGCACTCGGCACGGAGTGATCGCCGGTAATCTGACCCTCGACTTGGGTGAGTTCGTGCGCCGTCGCGGACTGGGCGTGGTGTTGCCCCAGGACACCGGGTTCAAGATCGCCTCTGACCCGGACTCGGTTCGAGCGCCCGACGTCGCGTTCTTGGCACGCGAGCGGTTGAGCCAGATCCCGGAGCGGGGCTACGCCGAGCTGGCGCCGGATCTCGTCGCCGAGGTGCTCTCGCCAGGGGACACAGCCGCTGAGGTGCTCGGGAAGGTCGCCGATTGGCTCGAAGCCGGCACGAAGCTGGTGTGGGTCATCGATCCGCGGCGCGTAGAAGTCCGCGTGCACCGCGCGGACGGCAGCCTGTCCGTGTTGCAGGAGCGCGACGCCCTCGACGGTGAGGATGTGCTTCCGGGCTTCGGCTGTCCGGTGGCGCGAGTCTTTTCCTAGCTCGGCTCCTTCAGCTGCTTGCGCTCCCGCTGCTGGGCCAGCATCCGCTCCGCGAAATCCAGGCGTTCCGCCAACTCACCAACCTCGCCGCGCAGCCGCTCCATTTCCCGCATGAGCAGTTGTACGTCGCGGCCGGAGCCGCCAGCCACCGCCGGCGCGGCGTGCAACTCCCAGTGGCGGATCGGGCGGCCTTCGGCGTCGCGGAACTCTCCGGCCAACAGGAGGATCATGTCGTACAGCCACCAGATCCCGAGCCCGCCGAGCGTCAGGATCATGTACACACCGCTTGAGGTCTTACCGGCGTAGAAGCGGTGGAAGCCGAACACCCCGCCCACGACACCGAGACACAGCGCCAGCCCGCGCGAGCGCGGAGACACCTCGGGCGGGAGATCCTCGGATTCGCCTTCGTAGACGTCAGGAAGCTGGCCGGTCATGGGACGATCGCCTCCGCCTCGATCTCGACGAGCATGGTGGCGTCGACCAGTCGCGTCACCGCCACCAGCGTGCTCGCGGGCCGAATGTCGCGGAAGATCTCGCCGTGCGCCCGACCGACCTTCTCCCAGTCATCGATGTTGGTGACGTACATCCGCGTGCGCACGACGTCGGCGAGCGACGCCCCCGCCTGAACGAGCGCGCGCTCGATGTTGCGCAGCGCCTGGACCGCCTGTCCGTAGGCATCGCCCGGGGCCACAATCCGCCCGGCGGCGTCGGTCGCCGTCGTGCCCGACACGTGCACCACGTTGCCCAGGCGCACCGCGCGCGAGTAGCCCACGACCGGCTCCCACGGCGTCCCGCTCGACACGTTCCGTCGTTCCATGTCAGCTCGGGGTCACGTCGTC
>CAZVSO010000053.1:0-16447 GCA_964629425.1 uncultured Gemmatimonadaceae bacterium | reverse complement strand
AGGTCAGGCTCGCGCCCTGATTGACGGCCACCAGGCCGTCGGTCTTCGTGATCGCGAGATCCGCCGTCGGCGTGATCTGGGTGTCGTTGTCGGTCCCCGAGTTGTTGCCCGGCGGATCGTTGACCCCCCCCGGCGCCGTGACCGTGGCGACGTTCGTGATCGTCCCGGTGCCGGTGACCGTCCCGGTCGCCAGGAAGGTGGCCGTGCCGCCGCTGAGCAGGTCAACGACCGCCGCGGCGATATCGCCCGCCCCGCCCGCCGGACAGCTCGACCCGGCCGAGGCGCTACAGGTCCAGGTCACGCCGGTGAGGTTCGCGGGGGGGAACGCGTCGCTCACCGTCGCGCCGGTGACCCCGTTGGGGCCCGCGTTCGTCACGACGATCGTGTAGCTGAGCGTCGCACCCTGGCCAACGCTCGTCACACCGTCGGTCTTCGTGACACCGAGATCAGCGGTCGGGATCACGACCGTGGGATCGCTCGAGGAGTCGTTCGCCGCGCTGGCGTCGGCCGGGGTGGACACATGGGCCCGGTTGGTGACGCTCGGGGCGGCCCCGGCCGCGACGCTCACCGTGAGGGTCACGACCGAGTTGCCGCCTCCGGCGATCGGCCCCGGATTGGTGCAGGTCACGACCTGCACCACCGCCGAGCAGCTCCACCCCGCGCCCACACCCGAGACGAAGGTCAACCCCGCGGGGAGCGTATCGAGCACGGTAATGGCGCCGGGCGTGGCCCCGGTGCCCACGTTCGTCAGCGTGAGCGTGTACACCCCGTTCACGCCGACCGTGAAGTTGCCAGCATGACTCTTCACGATCGTCAGGTCCGCCTGCCGGACCGTCACGCTCGTCGGCTGGCTCCCGGCCGTGGCACCGTCCCCGTCGCTCCGCGCCTGGAACGCCTGCCCCAGCGTCTGGGCCACGTAGTCGAGCGAGGCCTGGTTCGTCACGATCGTTCCGTTCGGCGTGCCGGGGTCGACCCGCACCCGGAATCGCAGTGTCGTGCTCTCGCCGATGCCCAGCGTGCCGCCCGCCACCGCCGTGGCCCCCGTGCCCAGGCGCACGATTACGCGGTTGCCAGCGCCGTCGAAGTCTCCCTGGTCGTCGCCCGCCGCGTCGGTCTTCGTACCGGCGTTGGCCCCGGTCAAGATCACGATCGACCCCGGCAGATAGGTCGTGGACGCGGGGATCGTGTCCGTCAGCACGACGCTGATCGCGGCGTCTTGACCCGTGTTCGTCACCGTGATGTCGTACTGCAGCGTGTCCCCGGCGAGCACGTCGCCGCCGTTCAGGTCCGTGACCGCCTTCGGGAAGTTCGGGTTGATCTCGGGGGCGAACAGCTCGGTGGCGAACGAGACCGCGCCAGGGAGGTACTGGTCGCCCGTCGAGCTCAGCGCGATCGTGGCGCTCGTCGCCCCATTGGGGATAATGCCGGTCGCGTCCACGACGTCGACGTCGAACCCGAGCTGGTTCACGTAGTTCGGAGTCTTCGCGGTGAAGTGCGCGCCGAGGCGCGTGATCGTGCTGTTGAAGAAGTTGTTGGCCGGGTTGAGCGCGTCGGTGATCGTGGTGGCGTTGAGCGCCAGCGCGTCGCCGGTGGTGCCGCGGTCGCCCTCATATGCCGCCACGCCGAGCCGTGTGTTGACCGGGCCGGCGGGCGGCGTGGTGAACCCGCTGACGGCGATGTTGATGGTGGTCGTTCCCTGGACGTTCGCGAACCCGTCGAACACTACGAGGTTGCGCGGCACCTCGGTGGGGTCCCGGATGACCACGACCAGCGCCCAACCGGCGTGCGTGTTGACCCCCGTACTGGACTGCACCTGGGCGACCGTGTAGACGCCGCTGCTCCCCGCCGTGACGAGCGCCGTGACGTCGCGGAAACCCTGATACAGCGCCCCCTGGTTGTCGAGCTGCGTCGCCGTGATGACCACGTAGCCGCCCGAGGCGGGCGTCGCGAGTCGCGCCGTGTTGCGCGCGGCGTTGTTCGAGTTCGCCCCCCAATACAGGCCGGCCCACAGCACGGTGGAGCCGGGCGGCAGGGTCAGCGTGGCGCGGCTCGAGTTGATGGTCGTCGCGTCGGCGTCGACGTCCACCCGAATCATGGCGAAGTTGTTGTTGTTCAGCGTCGCACCCACGCCGTTCCGGGCGTTGGTGCACGTGCCGCTCGTCGGGCAGGTATGGAGCGTGTTGCCGATCATCAACACGTCGCCGTTGGCGTTCGTGCTGAATCGTGGCGTGAACGCGCGGACGACCTGCGCGCCGGCCGGCTGCGCCGCGCCCAGCGCGATGAGCGCCGCGATGACTACGCACGCGCGACGACCCCACCGGGGATTGGCCACCGGCAGGGCAGGTCGAACGGGTCGGACGGCGCCCGCCCGCACGACGGCGTGGCGCGACAGTGTAGCGATGACCGCTCTCCTCGAGGTCGCTCGGAAAGCCCGTCGGCAGCGTCCCGCCGACGAACGGCGCGGTTAACCTTGCATGGCCGTACCGACCGCCACTGTGGCGTCAGTCACGGTGCGAGGCCCGCCGCAGAAACGCTCCAAAGAAGCGACCGCCACAAACGCACGAAGCATGCCCGTCGGCGGTCTATGTAACACGATGTTATGAAATGAGTTACTGACTAGCGATCAAATAACTACAGCAGCCTGCAGCCCGAATCGCAATCTGCAGTGACAGTAGGCACCAGTGCGCGTGGAGCAACCGGTCTCGCGCCGGCTCAGCGCAGCTCCTCGACTCCCGCTCCGGTGACCCGATGGCTCACGAGCGGCAGCGGCCGCTCGACCAGCTTGTCGCCGATCTCAACGGCACGGCGCAGCGCGTCGAACCCGGTCTCGATGCCGGCCGCGTCCCGGGCGAACACGGACGCGATCGGCTCACCCTGGAGCACCTTGTCGCCCGGCTTGGCCGTGATCACAAACCCGACGGTTGGATCGATCGTGTCGTCCACCGTCCGCCGGCCGCCTCCCATGGCGACGACGGCACGCCCGATGACCCGAGGCACGACCCGGTTCACGACGCCGGTGCGCGGCGCCGAGAACACCTCGACCGCCTGCGCCTGAGGCAGCGTGGCGGGATCCTCGACGATCCCCGGGTTGCCGCCCTGGGCCTCGATCACCTGCTCGAATTTCTCCGCCGCGAGGCCGGCGTTGAGCGCCCCCACGAGTCGTTTGCGGGCGGCCGTGGCGCTCTTTTCCGCGCCGGCGGCGATGAGCATCTCGGCGCCGAGGGCGTAGGTCACCTCCATCAGGTCGGGCGGCCCTTCGCCGCGCAGCGCGAGGATCGCCTCCTCGGTCTCGAGTGCGTTGCCGCACGCGCGGCCGAGGGGCCGGTCCATCGCGGTCACGAGCGCCACGGTGGGACACCCGCGGTCTTCGCCCAGCGCGATCATCGTCCGGGCGAGCTCCAGTGCCTGATCCAGCGCCGGGAGAAACGCCCCGCTGCCGCGCTTGACGTCCAGGACGAGTGCGGAGAGCCCCTCGGCGAGCTTCTTCGACATGATGCTCGCGGCGATCAGCGGGATGGCCTCGACCGTGCCCGTGACGTCGCGCAGGGCGTAGAGCCGCCGGTCGGCGGGGGCGATCTCCGGCGTCTGGCCGATGAGCGTCACGCCGAGCCGCATCAGCTGCGCCTTGGCTTCGGCGAGCGACAGGGTGGTGCGGAAGCCGGGAATGGCCTCGAGCTTGTCGAGGGTGCCGCCGGTGTGGCCCAGGCCGCGCCCCGACATCATGGGGACGGCGACGCCGCACGCGGCGACGAGCGGTGCGAGGACCAGCGACACCTTGTCGCCCACACCGCCCGTGGAGTGCTTGTCCACGCGGGGCGTGGCCCAGCCGTCGAACGCGAGGCGCTGACCCGAGGCCAGCATGGCGTCGGTGAGGGCGGCGAGCTCCTGGCGCTCCAGCCCGCGCAGGCACACGGCCATGAGCAGGGCCGCCATCTGGTAGTCCGGGATCCGGCCGGCCGTGTACTCCGCGACGAGCGCCGACCACTCTTCCGGCGTGAGGGCGCCACCATCGCGCTTGCGCTCGATCAGGGGCACGACGATCATTGGTGCCCTCGCCCATACCGGAGCGCGCCATGCGTCCGTCGCTGCCTCTCGCCGTGCTGGCGCTCGCCGCGGCCCCCCTCGCGGCGCAGCGGTCGGCCGCCGAGCACGTCGCCCTGGGCGACAGCGCGCAGCCCATGCTCCATCCCGCCGCAGCGCTCCCCCATTACCAGAGCGCGATCGCCCTCGATTCCACGGGCTACGACCAGCTGTGGAAGGCGGCACGCACCATCTCGGATGTGGCCAAGCAGATCGAGGGCGGCGCGGATTCGCTCAAGCAGCGCCGCGACAGCCTGTACGCCGTCGGGCGCGTCTGGGCGGAGGCGGCGGTCCGCGCCAACCCCGATGGCGCCGACGGTCACTTTGCGGTGGCGCTGGTGCTGGGCCGCCTGTCGCGCACCAAGGGTAGCAAGGAGCGGGTGCGCTTCGCGAAAGTGATCTTCGACGAGGCCACGCGGGCCATCGAGCTGGACTCGACCCACGACGGGGCGCACCACGTGCTGGGCGCGTGGCATGCCGAGATCAAGCGGCTCTCCGGATTGCAGCGATTCTTCGCCAAGAGGCTGTTCGGCGGCGGCTTCATGGACCGGGCCAGCTGGGACGCGGCGGTCGCTCACCTGGAGCGCGCGGTGGCGCTGCGGCCGGAGCACGTCTACCATCGCCTGGAGCTGGCGGAGGTTCATGCCGATCGCGGGCGGTACAGCGCGGCCCGCGAGCTGCTCGTCTCGATCGACCCGCTGCCGGTAGGGGACGTCCTGGACCCCGAGTACAAGCGCGAGGCCGCGGCGCTGCTCGACGAGATCAGAGACAAGAAGGACAAGACCTGACCGACCGCCACCAGCACGCGCATGGGCCGGGAAGCTACCGCGCGGCTTGCGACGCGGCAACTTGACGGCCGCTCCGACCGCTCGCCAAACTACCAGTCATGGCGCCGTCCTCCGCGCTCAGCACCGCTCAAGCCGAGCGTCTCGCCGCGCGCGTCGCGGAGCTCGAGCACGAGCGGAAGCATCTGCTCGCCGTGATCGAGATCCTGAAGGAGAGCTCGAGCTCGTTGCACTTCACCGACATCCTCCAGGCCGTCGCCCGGAAGCTCGGCGAGGCGTTCGGCCTCGACCGCTGCTCGATCTTCCTGGCGGAGCGGGGCGGCAAATCGGTCCGGCTGGTGGCCTCGTACGAGGACCCGACGATCCGCAGCTACGGCGTGGAGCTCGAGCGCTATCCGGAGCTGAAGCGCGCCATGCAGTCCGGGGAGACGGTGTTCATCCCCGACGCCGCGAGCGACCCCAGCCTGAAGCACGTCAAGGGCGAGCTCATCAACCGGCGCGTGAAATCCATCACCGTGGTCCCGATCACGTGGCGCGGCGTACCGATCGGGGCGATCTTCCTGCGCACCTTCCTCGACGGCCCCACCTTCTCCGACGCCGACGTGCGGTTCGTGCAGGTCGTGGCGTCGCTGACGGCGCAGGCCCTGCGGAACGCGCATCGCTACGAACGGTTGGTCCAGCGCCAGCACCAGGCCGGCGAGGCGGCCCGCCGCATGGAGCTCGAGCGGGTGGCGCTCCTCGCGTTCCTCCGCCGGCTCCTCGCCGCGTTCGGCACGCGCGAAGGGGCGTGGGCCGAGGGGCTCCTGCCCCGCGCCAGCGCCGAGGAGCTCGACCGGCTGGTCGGCGTGGCGATGGCCGTCATTCAGGAAGAAGCCCGGGGCCGGTGAAGGGCGCGGCGGCGCGCGCCGCCGAGCTCCGGCGGCTGTTGGAGCGGGCGAATCACGCCTACTATGTCCTGGACCGACCGGAGCTGTCGGACGCGGAGTACGACCGGCTGCTTCAGGAGCTCCAGGCGCTGGAGGCCGACCACCCGGCGCTCCGCGCGCCCGACTCCCCGACCCTGCGCGTCGGGGCCCAGCCGTCCACCGCGTTCCGCAAGCACCGCCACCTCGTCTCCATGCTCTCGCTCGCCAATGCGTTCGACGAAGCCCAGCTCGTCGAGTGGGAAGCACGCAATGAGCGGCTGGTCCCGGGCGTCGCCGCGACGGGCTACACCCTCGAGGTGAAGGTCGACGGGGCGGCCGTGAGCCTCACCTACGAAGATGGGCTGCTCATCGTAGGGGCGACCCGCGGCAACGGCCTCGAAGGCGAGGATGTGACACCCAACCTGCGGACGGTGCTCGACCTGCCGCTCCGGCTCCAGGGCGGCGGCTGGCCCGCGCGCATGGAGGTGCGAGGCGAGGTGTACCTGCCCCGGTCCCAGTTCGAACGGATCAACCGCGGCCGCGAGGGGGCGGGGGAGCCCCCGTTCGCCAACCCGCGCAACGCCGCGGCGGGCGCGTTGCGGCAGCTGGATCCCCGGATCACGCGGCGCCGCGGCCTGCGCATCTTCTGCTTCCACGTCGAAGCGCCGGGTCACAAACGCCCGGGCGACACGCAGGACCAGCTGCTCGACCGGCTCGCCCGCTGGGGGTTTCCCGTCGAGCCGCATCACCGGCTCGCGCGGGATCTGGGGGAGGTGCACCGCGAGGTCGCCGCGCTCGAGCGGGTGCTGCCCGGCCTCGACTACGGGGCCGACGGCGTCGTGGTGAAGGTCAACCGGCTGGCGCTGCACGCCGAACTGGGCACCGTGGGCGACCGCGAGCCCCGCTGGGCCATCGCCCGGAAGTTCGCTCCCGAGGTGCGGGTCACCCGGCTCCTCGACATCCGCATCAACGTGGGGCGCACCGGCGCGCTCAATCCTTACGCGGTCCTGGAGCCCGTCGAGATCGGCGGCGTGACGGTGTCCACGGCGACCCTGCACAATGCCGACCTCATCGAGGCCAGGGATATCCGCGTCGGAGACTGGGTGGAGGTGACCCGCGCCGGCGAGGTGATCCCGCAGGTGCTCGGGCCCCTGCGCCAGCGGCGGACGGGGCACGAACGGAAATTCGAGATGCCCGACCGCTGTCCCGCGTGCCGATCGAAAGCGGAGCGTCCGCAGGACGAGATCATGACGTACTGCCCCAACGTCTCCTGCCCGGCGCGGATTTACGAAGGGATCGTGCATTTCGCGTCGCGCGGGGCGATGGACATCCGCGGGCTGGGCTACGAGCGGGTCCGGGCGTTGCTCGACGCCGCCCTGATCACCGACGTCGCCGACCTGTACGATCCGGCCCGGGTGAGCCCGGCGACGCTGCTCACGCTGGACGGCTTCGCCGAGAAGTCGGCCCACCAGCTGCTCCAGGCGATCGAGACATCCAAGGCGCAGCCGCTCGCGACGCTGCTGTTCGCGCTGGGCATCCGCCACGTGGGGGCGCAGGGCGCGAAGCTCCTCGCCCGGCACTTCGCGTCCATGAAGCCGCTGGCCCGCGCGACGGCCGACGAGATCAGCGCGATCCGCGGCATGGGCTCCGCGATCGCCGAAGCGGTGGCCGGGTTCTTCGCCGAGCCGCGCAACCGCCGGCTCATGGACCGGCTCGCCAAACTGGGACTCACCATGACGGAGCCCGTCGCCACGGAGGGCCGCGGCCCGCTCGCCGGACAGACCTACGTGATTACGGGCACGCTGCCCGGGCTGTCCCGCCAGGAGGGGGGCGCGCTCATCGAGGCCGCGGGCGGCCACGTGACCGACTCCGTGTCCCGCAAGACGACCGCGGTGGTGGCCGGCACCGACCCCGGCTCCAAGCTCGAGAAGGCCGAGCGGCTCGGCGTTCCGGTGATCGACGAGGCGGAACTGTTGCGCCGCGCACGCCCCACGTCTTAAGTTGGCGTCCGCCATGACGGACCACGCGGTGAGCCTGGGGCGTGGGGCGCTGCGCGCCCTGCATCGCATCGTGTTCGCCCACGCGCCCGACCAGGCCGTCACCATCCTCCAGCAAGCGGGCTTCGCCTCGGGCGAAGGCGTCTACGACGCGTTCCGCGCCTGGGTGCCCCGCCACGCGGGCGTCGCGAGCCCGGAAGACATCGAGGCGGGCCAGCTGAACGAGCAGCTCACGCGCTTCTTCCAATCCCTCGGCTGGGGCAGCCTCACCGTGTCGCCGCTCGCCGGGGCCGCCCTCGCCGTGGATTCCCCAGACTGGGTCGAAGCCGAACCGGACGCCGGCGCCGAAACGCCGATGTGCTTCTTCTCGGCGGGAATGCTGGCCGATTTTCTGGGCCGCCTGGCCGACGAGGGGGTGGCCGCGATGGAAGTAGAGTGCCGCAGCCGGAACGACGGGCGTTGCCGCTTCGTGTTCGCGCTGCCCGACACCATCCAGCGCGTCTACGAGCAGATGCTGCAGGGAAGGACGTACCAGGAGGCCCTGGGGGGATAGACTACCGTCGCGCCACACTCACTCCGTCGAGCAACAGCGACGGCGCGAACCGCGAGCCAAGCCAGCGCCCGTCGGTCCCGAAGCCGCCGATCCGCTTCAGGAGCTCGTACGCGTTGCCCGCCACCGCCGCGTCCTTCACCCGTCCGGTGATCTCGCCGCGCTCGACGCGGTAGGCGAGCGCGACGGGATGGCTGAAGGCGCCGCCCGCGACGTTCCCCTGCCCCACGCCGATCAGGCCGTCGACCACGAGGCCGTCGCGAATCCCGTCGAGCAATCCCCCGCCCAACGTCCCCCGTCCCCCATCCCCCGTCCCCCGTCCCCCGAGAATAAGGTTCGTGTAGCCCGCCTGCGGCTTCCCGAACACCCCGCGATGCCCGTGCCCCGTGCTGCGCGCCCCCGCACGCGCCGCGGTCTCGAGGTCGTAGATGAAATGCCGCACCACGCCGCGCTCGACGAGCGGCAGCGTGGTCGAGGGAACCCCCTCGTCGTCGAGCGGTCGGGATCCGGGCCGCCCGGGAGCGAGCGGGTCGTCGGTGAGGGAGAAGCGCTCGTCGAACAGCGTGGCGCCGAGCTTGCCGGCGAGGGGAGAGCTGCCCTGGAGCACGGTCTTGCCCGACAGCGCGTGCTCGAGCGGCAGCAGGATCGCCGCGAGGCCCGCCGGAGTGAAGATCACGGGCAGCGCGCGCCCCCCTCCGGGCGGGGCCACGATCGCGAGGGCGCGCTCCAGGCGCGTCGTGATCGACTCCACGAGCGCGTCGAGCTCCGCCGCCGTCGGCGGGGCGCTGGCGGCGCAGTAGTCGTAGACCATCAGGACGTCGTCGCCCGCGATCCGCGTCACGTCGGCGCTCACCGACACCGCGGTGGCCGCATAGGACCCGCTCGCTCCGGCGCTGCTGCCGACCGCCGTTCGGGACACGGCGCGCTCGACCGCGACGTTGACCTGGCAGCGCTCGCGGGTGAGGCGCTCGACCAGGGCGCGCCCGAGATCGATGAGCCCGTCGAGCGGCAGCGCGGCGGCCCGCTCGTCCGCGGTGGCGACGGCGGGCGGTGCGACCGGCCCCGGGAAGGCGAGGGCCACCTCCTCGCCCAGCTCCGCCGACGCCAGCGCCCGCTCGACCAGATCGGCGGGCGGTGCGTCGACCCGGGTGGTGCCCGCCACGCCGACGTGGCCACGGCGCACGACCCGCAGGTTGACCCCGGCCTCCTCGACAACGCCGACGGCCTTGAGCCGTCCCGCCTCGAAGGACACGGTCATGCGCTCGCTCGTCTGCCACATGGCGTCCGCGGCGTCGGCGCGCCCGCGAGCGGCGGCGAGCACCCGGTCGATCACCCGGCGACCTCTCCCCCGATCAGCGCCTGCTCGATGCGCACGTGCGGCGCGCCCTCGGTGACGGGCAGCGGGAACTGGCCTCCCTTGCCGCAGCCCCCGCCCATCTCGTTCCATTGGAAGTCGCCGGCGATACGCTCGATGTGGTCGAGCGTCTGGAACAGGTTGCCGGCAAGCACGACGTCCTTGACGAGCTCGGCGAGCTGGCCGTCGCGGATCATGCGGCCGTAGGCGGCCGTGAACGAAAAGTTCTCGAGCAGCGTCTGACCGCCGAACGCACCGCAAGCGTACACGCCGAGGCGGATGTCCTGGATCAGGTCGTCGAAGGTGCCGCGGCCGTTGGCGATGTATGTGTTGGTCATCCGCACGATCGGCGGGTGATGGTAGGACAGGGCCCGGGCGTTGCCGGTGGGCCGCTCCCCCATGCGGGCCGCCGTCTCGCGCGAATGGAGCCGGCCGACGAGGATGCCCTCCCTGATCAGGACGGTGTCCTGGGTCGGCGTGCCCTCGTCGTCGAACGGCAGCGTGCCCCGCAGGCCCGCCGCCGCCCCGTTGTCGCCCACGGTGAGCACCGGCCGGCCGAACCGCCGACCCAGCGTCATCATCTCACGCGCCTGTGGGTTCTCGTACACGAAGTCGGCCTCGGACAGGTGCCCGAACGCCTCGTGCACGAACACGCCGGCGAGCTCGGGGTCGAGGACCACGGGGTAGGTCCCGCCGGTGACGCGCGGCGCGTCGAGCAGCGCCACGGCCCGCTCGGCCACCGTACGGAACCCGGCCGCGCGTCCGTCCGCGCTGTGCCAGCCGCGACGCAACCCGATCGACTCCAGGCCCTTCTCGATGGTGCCGTCCCGGCGGGCGATGGCGACACCGGCCAGGGTGATCTCCGGCCGGACCTCATGGAGTGCCGTGCCCTCCGAGTTCACGTACCAGACCTCGCTCACCTCGTCGCGGTAGCTCGCCTGCGTGTCCACGACCCGGTCGCTGACCGCCAGCATCTCGGCGTTGTAGCCCTCGATGAGCCGCTTCTTGTCCGCGAGCGGGACGCCGCGCACATCGCCATCCAGGTCCAGGGCCACGTCGGCCTCGGTGGGGGCGACGTCGGCGAGCCGGATCGGCTCGTCGAGCCGGACGGCGCGGGACAGCTCCCCCGCCCGTCGCACCATCTCGGGGAGCCGATCGAGCGAGGTGAAGGAGGCGATCCCCCATCCGCAGCCGCGGTGGAGCGCGCGCACGAATCCGCCCTGGTCCTCGCTCGCGGTGGCCGTTTCGAGCCGGCGGCCGCGGCACGCGACGGTGCTGGACCAGGTGCGTTCGAGGCGGATTTCGGTGTAGTCGGCGCCCGAGCCCCGCAGGGCGTCGGCGAGGCGATCCCTCAAGCGCCCAGTTCCCGGAGCTTCTCGGCGTAGTCGGGCCGCACCGTGATCTCCCCGTCGATGATCACCTCGCGGTCCCACGGGAGAATGATGAAGTTCTCGGTCTCGAGCGCGTGGAAGTCGGGCTTGAAGTCGCCCGTGCGGAAGGAGACCGCTGTCTTCACCTGGGCGGGGCGCTGCTCGCGCACGGCGGCGAGGGCGAGCTTCATGGTGTCGCCGGTGTCGCAGGTCTCGTCCACCAGCAGCACGCGCCTCCCCGTGGCCAGCCGCGACGGCCCCGCGAGCACCGCGGGCGCGGCATCCGGCGTCCGGCGGGTGATCGCGATCGAGGCAAAATCGCACTGCAGAATGCTCGCCACCACGGCACCGGGAATCACGCCGGCCTTGGCGATCCCGATCACGAGGTCGGGGTCGTACTCGCGGAACACCCGCAGCGCCAGCGCGCGGCACAGCTCGCCGAACAGCGGCCAGTCCACCTGCAGCACCCCGTGGGGCGACTTGCGGCCCGTGCGGGGAATCTTGGGGATGGGGGACGGCGGCACGGCGGCCATAAGGTGGAAGCTACGTTGCGGACGGCGCAGGCCGCAAGCTATTTTCGCGACATGGGGTTCTGGCGCCGCCTGTTCGGGAGATCCGCCGCCGACGAGTTGAGACCGCAGCGCCTCGACTATCTCAACGAAGCCCTCGCGCTCGAGCGCCAGGGCGACTACGAGGCCGCGCTCACCTCGTACCGCCTCGCGCTGCGCGATCATCCCGACGACGCGCGCATCCTCCAAAACATGGCCATCGCGTTCACCAAGACGCGGCGTCACGACGAAGCGATCCGGCATTACCGGCGCGCGCTCGAGCTCGACAACGGACTCGCGGGCGCGCACTACGGCATCGCGTTCCTGCTGCTCAAGCGCGGCGATCCGGACGGCGCGACGCGCCACCTCCGCGCCTTCCTCACGCATCCGCCCCGCGGGCCCGACGCCCAGAAATGGGTGGAGCATGCGCACCACGCGCTGCGGGACCTCGCGGCGGGCGAACCGGTGCGGGAAGAGGCACCCTGACGCACCGATGCCGGGCGGGCGCCGCCGGGCTCGCCCTGGCAGCCGCCCTCGCCTGCGAGTCCCTGGCTCCGGATCTCGACAGCGTCATCGCCCTGGAGGTCGTGCTCCCGGATTCGGGCATCCTCGAGGTGGGCGACACGCTGTTTCCCCGCGCCCGGGCCCTGAATGGCCGGGGGGACTCCGTGGCCGCCGCGATCTTCTGGGCGTCGCTCGACACCGCCACCGTCGCCGTCCTGGACAGCACCACCGGCGCCACGCTCGGCAAGCAGACGCCCTCGGGCCGCATCCAGGCGCGGGTCGGTAACCTGCGCTCGAGCCCCATGACGATCACCGTGCAGCCGCCGCTCGACTCGGTCGCCGCCGACGGCGACATCCGGGACACGATGGCCCTCACGGGCGCGCCACCCGACTCGTTGTCGGATTCGCTCCGCGTCCGCGTGTTCGCCACGCCTGCCTCCGGTCCGAACCTGGTGCGCCGGCTGGTGGCTTACGCGACGGTGGCCTATCCGCCGACCGCCGGCGGCGTCACATTAGTCCCCGGGGACACGCTGCGGACCGGCACGGCCGGCGTGACCGCGGCCCAGGTGCGGTTCGCGGGCGGCGCCGCGCCGGACTCCGTGCTCGTGACGGCGCGCGTGCTGAAACCCGATGGGTCACCGGTGCCGGGGTCGCCCGTGAGTTTCGTGGTAGAGGTGCGACCGTAGGGAAGACGGAGGAGGACGGAGGAAGGCGGAGACGGACTCAGGAGGAGTGTTGCGATGGCTACCGGAACGCTGACCAGGCTGTTCTTCGAAGCGGTGGAGAAACACGCGGGCGCCGGGCGACCGGCGTTCCGCCACAAGGAGAACGGCCGCTGGGTGCCGCTCACGCACCACGAGGTGATCGAGCGCGTGCGGGCGATCTCGCTGGGCCTGCGCGAGCTGGGCGTGAACGCCGGCGACCGGGTCGCGCTGCTGTCCGAGAACCGGCCCGAGTGGGCGCTGACCGATTACGCCTGCCTGTGCGCGCGGGCCGCGGACGTGCCGATCTACCCCACCCTCACCGCCAAGCAGTCTGCGTACATCCTGCGCGACTCGGGCGCCGTCGCGGTGTGCTGCTCGACGGTCGAGCAGGTCGCCAAGGTGCTGGAGGTGCGCGGGGGGCTCCCGGCGTTGAAGTACGTCATCGCGTTCGACGCGGGGGCCAAGCGGGACGGCGTCCTGACCCTCGCGGAGGTCGAGGCCAAGGGCCGGGCGGCCGCCGCGAAATATCCCCGGTTCAAGGAAGACGCCCTCGCGGTCCAGCCGAACGACCTCGCCACGATCATCTATACCTCGGGGACGACGGGCGACCCCAAGGGTGTGATGCTCACCCACAACAACATCTGGTCCAACGTCCAGGGATCGATCCGTGTGCTTCCGATCGCTGCCGGCGACGAGTGCCTCTCGATGCTGCCGCTGTCGCACATCTTCGAGCGGATGGTGGGCTACACGGTGTTCCAGGCGGGGGTCGTCATCACCTACGCCGAGTCGTTCGAGAAGGTGGCGCAGAACCTCCAGGAGGTGAAGCCCACGATCGTGCTCTCGGTGCCCCGGCTGTACGAGAAGGTGTACGCCCGGGTGCTCGAGAACGCGCTGAGCGGCAGCGGCCTCAAGCGCAAGATCTTCTTCTGGGCGAAGCGCGCGGGCGAGGAATGGGCGACGTATCGCCTGGCGGGACTCCCCGTGCCAGCCGGGCTCGCCTTCCAGAAGCGGATCGCCGACAAGCTGGTGTTCTCCAAGCTGCAGCAGCGCACGGGAGGCCGGGTGAAGTTCTTCGTCTCTGGGGGGGCGCCGCTCTCAGCCGAGATCGCCAAGTTCTTTTTCGGCGCGGGGCTGCCGATCGCCGAGGGCTACGGGCTGACCGAGACCTCGCCGGTGCTGACGATCAACCCGCTGGAGCGCCTCAAGCTCGGCACCGTCGGCGCGGCGATCGCCGGCGTGCAGCTCAAGATCGCCTCCGACGGCGAAATCCTGGCCAAAGGTCCGAACATCATGCAGGGCTACTTCAACAACCCCGAGGCCACCCGCGAGGCGATCGACGCCGAGGGCTGGTTCCACACCGGCGACATCGGCGAGATCGACGGCGACGGCTATCTCAAGATCACCGACCGCAAGAAGGACCTCATCAAGACGGCGGGCGGCAAGTACCTCGCGCCGCAGCCGATCGAGAACCGCGTGAAGTCGAACAAGTTCGTCGCCAACGCGGTGTTGCTGGGCGACCAGCGCAAGTTCCCCATCATGCTGGTGGTGCCCAACTTCGAGACCCTGGAGCAGTGGGCCAAGGAACGCAACCTGCCCTTCCGCTCCCGGTCCGAGCTCATCCTGCTGCCGGACGCGGCGGCGCGCGTGGAGCGCGAGGTGATGGGCGAGCTGCGCGACCTGGCGAAGTTCGAGATGCCCAAGAAGGTGCTGCTGCTCGAGCACGACTTCACGATCGAGTCGGGCGAGCTGACGCCGACGCTGAAGGTCAAGCGCCGCGCCGTGGAGCACCGCTACAAGGAGCGGATCGACAGGGCGTACGCCGAGGCGGACCGGATCTCCCAACCGATCGAGCTGGGCGGGTAACGAGGACGGCCTAGGTCTTCTCCCCCACGAACAGCCCCTCACCGCTCGCCAGCCGCTTGGTCCCGGCGGGCAGCGGGATCTTCTCGCCCTCCACCACGAACCGTCGCCCGGGCAGCAGCACCCGCACCGCCTCCGCGAGCCACGGGGCGGCGGCGAGGTCGGCGCCGACGACCATGCCGCGCGCCATCGACTGGCGCAGCGGGATCATCCGCGGTGCCTTGAGCAGGCTGAGCACCGGCAGCTCCTCGCTGTCTGGCGGCGCGTTGACGCCCACGAAGTGGATCCCGCCCATCAACCCCGCGAGGCTGACGGCGTGCCGGGCCGCCGAGCCGAGGAGCACGACGAAGCCGCCGGGACCGCTCAGGTCCAACAGTGCCTGGAGAGTCTGCGCCTCGTCGGGAGACGGGACACGGGAAACGGGAAACGAGGTCGCCGCTTCGGCCACGTTTCCCGCTTCCCGCTTCCCGCTTCCCGTGAAATCGACGACGCCCTTGCGCATCGGATACTCCCGGCGGCAGACCGGGCAGCCGACGAGGCCCGAGCGGATCATGCGGCCGAGCATCTCGCCGGTCGAGATGACGAGGAACCCCTCCGCGTGGGGCTCCGGGCAACGGAGCATCTCGGTCAGCTCAATGTGCATGAGACCGGGAAGCGGGAAGCGGGAAACGGGAAACGTGCATGGTGCCCTCCCCGCCCGGAGAAGATACGCCAACGGCCGCTGGCCGATAGCCGGCTAACAGCTCATGGTCAATGGCTCAGGGCTAATGGCCAATGACTAACGGCCTGCTGTCGGCATGAGCCGAATCTCGGTGACATCCACCCGCGCCGGCTGACTCACCGCGTACACGACGGCCGCCGCGACGTCCTCGGCGCGCAGCATCTGCCGGCGCGGCGTGAACCCGGGCTGCGCGTCCGGGTCCACCTCGTCCCACATCTCCGTATCGACGGGCCCTGGTGAAACGAGCGTCGTGTGGACCCCGGTGCCGGCGAGCTCCGCCCGCACGACCTCATGCAGGCCGCGCAGGCCGAACTTGCTGGCCGTGTAGGCCGTGTTGCCGGGATACGCGACGTGGTCCGAGATCGAGCCGATGGTGACGATGTGCCCGCTGCCTCGCCGCACGAGATGCGGCAGCAGCATACGAATCAGCAGGAACGGCGCGGTCAGGTTGACCGCGATCGCCCGGGCAAACTCCTCCGGCGCCGTCTCCGCGAGCGGCCGGACGAAGAAGGCGCCCGCGCTGTTCACCACGACATCGGGGACGCCGCGCTCGGCGAGCACCCGGCCCATCGCGCGCTCGACCTGGCCCGCGTCGGTCACGTCGCAGCGCAGGTCGGTGCGCCGGTCGGCGGAACCATCGGCGAGGGAGCGCGCCAGCCGGACGACGTGCGCGCCGGCGTCACGCAGCGCTTCGGCGATGGCGAGCCCGATACCCCGAGAGGAACCGGTGACGAGTGCCACGCTCCCGTGCAGTGGCGTCGTGGCCCGTTTCCCGCTTCCCGCTTCCCGCTTCCCGCTCACTCGAGCCACCGACCGCCGTGCGCCAGCCGGAGGAACTCGTCGCGCGTGCGGGCGTCGCTGCGGAAGGTGCCGCGCAGCGCGCTCGTGACCGTCTTGGAGTTCTGCTTCTCGACGCCCCGCATCATCATGCAGAGGTGGTACGCCTCGATCACGACGCCGACGCCGAGGGGATCGAGCACGCGGCACAGGGCATCGGCGATCTGATCGGTCAGCCGCTCCTGCACCTGCAGCCGCCGCGCGAACACTTCGACCACGCGCGGGATCTTAG
>CAZVSO010000052.1:0-16835 GCA_964629425.1 uncultured Gemmatimonadaceae bacterium | reverse complement strand
GAAAAGCCCGAGGGCGGCGCCGAGTGTCGGCAACCGTCTCATCGGGCATAGGATAACCGGGAATCGAGCGGGCTGCTACAACTTCACTTTGACCCCGTTGTTACCTCACCCCCTGGCCCCCTCTCCCTGACGGGAGAGGGGAACGTGGGATGGCTTTCGTTCTTCATGAAGCGTCGGCGAACTGGCCCCCTACGACTTCACCTTCACTTTGGGCCGCACGTTCACCCGGACGTCGTGCTCGTCGTCGAGCTGGCGCAGCGCCCAGCGGGCGGCGCGGCGCACCGCCCCCGACTCGTCCTGCAACGCGGCCCGCAGCGGTGGGCCCGCGTCCGGGCTTTCGATCTCGCCCAGGGCCCACGCGGCGGTGACCCGCACATCGATCACCGGATCCTTCAGCGCGGCGGCCAGCGGATCGACGGCGCTCTCGTCCTCGATCTGCCCCAGCGCCCACGCGGCGAGCGCCCGTACCTCGGGATCCGGGTCCTTGAGCCCCACCGCAGCCGGGCTCACGCCGCCCACACTCTCGATTTGCCCCAGCGCCCAGAGCGCCGCTTTCCGCACCTCGGGCGAGCGGTCGCGCACCAGCGGCGCGAGCAGGGGGACCGCGCTCGCGTCCTCGATCTCCCCGAGGGCCCAGATGGCGGTGCGGCGCACCGTCGGCTGGGGATCGGCGAGAGCGGTGCCGAGCGGGCGCACGCCGCGGGCGTCCTCGATCTCGCCCAGCGCCCACGCCGCCATGCGGCGTACTTCGGTCGCCCGGTCGCGCAGCGCCCGCGTGAGCGGCTCGATCGCGTCGGCGTCCTCGATTTCCCCCAGGGCCCACACGGCGGTCTGGCGGACCGAAACGACGTCATCGTCCAGGGCGCTGGCCAGGGCGGGGATCGCGGCCGGGTCCTCGATCTCGCCGAGCGCCCAGGCCGCGGTGGCGCGCACCCGCGGGTCGCGATCCCGCAGGGCCACGCCGAGCGGCCGCACGGCCCGCGCATCCTCCATTTCGCCCAGGCCGATCGCTCCGGTCTCGCGGTAGGCGGGATTCGCGTCGCCGAGCAGCCCCGTGAACGACTCGTAGGCCCGCGGAGCGTGGCGCTGCCCCAGCACGCGGGCGGCGAGGGTGCGGACACAGCGGTTCTCGTCCCGTAGCGCGCCGCGGAAGGCACCGAGGGCGACCGTGTCCTCCCACCGGTGGTCGTGCGCCCAGGCCCCGTCGTCCAGCGTCACCTCAAGATGTCCCGCGCCGGGCATTGGCATCGGCACAGGCATCGGGACCGGCGTCGGTTGCGCCCCTTGGCGCCAGTACAAGCCGCCCCAGTTCGTGAGGGCGCGGCTGGCGAGCTCACACACAGTGGAGTCCGACGCCCGTAGGAGGGTCAGGAGGCGGGGAACGTCGATCGAATCGCGTGGGACCTGCGCGGCGGCGAGCAGCGCCGTGAAGAGAACCGGATGCATGACGACCTCGAGAGGTGGATGACGCAAAGGCTTAGATCGGGCGGGGGCCTCAGATGGTTGGCAGCAAAACGCCCCACCGATACTCGGTGGGGCGCTCCGCAAAGGCGGGGTGGAACCGCAGCTCACCCCGTCTCCCACCACGCGATGACGCCGTGGTGGCCACACTCGGGGCAGTCCAGCTCATCGGGGTGCCCGCGCAGCCTGAGGCGAGAAGCCGAGTGGGGGCACACCGCGTAGACCCGACCGGGATCGTCGCGCTGGCCGCTCACGGGGGTCTCGTCACCCGGCGCCCGGTACACGACGGTAAAGCGATCGGGGCGCTTGGCGCGCATCTCCAGCAGCTCCGAGCGCACCGACACGCGCTGGCCGCGAACCTCGAGCACGGCAAGGGTTTCCCCGCGGCTCAGGACGCGGTACCACGCGCCCTGGCGCAGCTGCGGATTGAACTCGGGCCGGGTCGCGGGCCACACACGGGCCCAGGCGATCGGCTCTGTCACGGCGAGGGACAACTCGGCAAGGGGGATCTCGGCGATCGAACGGTCATGGGTAACACCTCCACCACAACCTGTCGCGCCACCGCATGCGGTGCTGTGAGCCACACCACGCGGCGTCGGGCCAGGGAGGCAGTCGTCAGTTCTCGGTCGTCAGTCATCAGTCATGAACTGTCGCCGGTAGCGGGCGCGGCGCCGTCCAGCTAGATAAGTCCCCGTGTCGCCGAACCTTGGCGCCTGGGCCGCCTTCCTGGCCGTCGTGCTCGCAGTCCCCGCGGCGCGCGAGTCCGGTCGCTCACCGTGTGCAACGCCCACCGCGCAGGATCCGGCCCCCGATCGGAGCCTGTATTGCATCGACTTGGTCCCGGTCCCGGACCTCCCTGAGATCTCCGGCACCGTCGAGCTGGGTCGAGCCCGCTCACCCTTCGCCGCTGCGGTCACGCCCGACGGCGTCCTGGTCTACGATCTAGCCGTCACCCTGGCTGGTCTGCCCGCGCCCGGGGCGCTCGGGCCCTACGCCGCCTACGTCGCCTGGGTCACGACACCCGAGCTCGAGCCCATGGTGAAGCTCGGCGTGGTGACCAACGGGCGCACGGTTCTCGGCCCCGTGGCGCTCAACAAGTTCCTGGTGCTGGTCTCGGCCGAGGCGTCGGCCGACGTCGCGGCGCGGCGGGGGAAGCTCGTGCTGCGCGGCAGCTCACCCAGCATGCTGATGCTGCCGCACGACGTGAGCCTGCTCCCGGCGCAGCGTCTCCGCTCGCTCGAGCACGCCCACAACGCAGCCGGGGACGGCTGGCGCCTGCCGCCGATGCACCGCTCCGTGCCCCGCATGATCCCGGGGCTCGAGGCATTCGAGCCGCGGGTGCTGCCCTTCGTCCCCGGTGCGGGGCGCGATTCCGGCACGATCCCCGCCGCGCGGCCGCGCACGGTGGTCGCGCTGCGGGACGGCGACACCCTGACGCTCAGCGCGGGGCTCGTGCGGCGCACGATCGGCGGGCGCCGTCTCACGATGTACGGCTTCAACGGCCAGTATCCCGGCCCCCTGATCGAGGTGCCGGAGCAAGCGACGATCGTCGTCGAGTTCACCAACCGGCTCGAGCTCGCGTCCACGGTGCACTGGCACGGCGTGCGGCTCGACAACCGGTTCGACGGCGTCCCGAATCTGACGCAGGCCCCGGTGCCGCCGGGAGGCTCGTTTCGCTATCGGGTGCACTTCCCCGACCCGGGGATCTACTGGTACCACCCGCACGTGCGCGAAGACCTGCAGCAGGACCTGGGTCTCTACGGCAACCTGCTGGTGCGCTCGGGCGACCCAACCTATTTCGCGGCGGCGAACCGGGAAGTCGTGCTGATGCTGGACGATCTGCTGCTCGACGCGACTGGGCTCGTGCCCTACGGCCGCGAGGCCGCGACCCACGCGCTGATGGGCCGATTCGGCAACGTCCTGCTCGTCAACGGTGAGCCCGACTATCGGCTGACGGTGGACCGGGGCGAGGTCGTGCGCTTCTTCCTCACCAACGTCTCGAGCGCGCGGACGTTCAACCTGACACTCCCGGGCACGCGTCTCAAGCTCATCGGCTCGGATCTGGGAAAGTTCGAGCGCGAGGAGTGGGTCGAGAGCGTGGTGATCGCCCCGGCCGAGCGCTACATCGTCGAGGCGCGGTTCGAGCGCGCCGGCGAGGTGACGCTGGAGAATCGCGTGCAGGCGATCGACCACCCGGCGGGGGTGTTCTTCCCCGAGGTGGACACGCTGGGCCGGGTGACGGTGCTCGAACGGCCCGCGGCCCCCGACCACCGGGCCACCTTCGATCGGCTGCGCGGGCACCCGGACGTGGTCGCCGATATCGACCGCTACCGGCGCGACTTCGACCGACCGCCCGACCGCGAGCTGGTGCTGACCCTGCGGATCAAGGATCTCCCGTTCGGGTTGATTCAGGTCCTGCGGCTCGACTCCGGGTACGTGCATCCGGTCGAGTGGAGCGGGACGATGCCCATGATGGACTGGCTGCCGAGCGCGCGAGACGTGGAGTGGGTGCTGCGCGACCCCGCGACGGGCCGTGAGAACCTGGACATCGACTGGCGGTTCCGGCGCGGAGACGTGATCACGCTGCGGCTGCGGAACGAACGCCACACGCTGCACGCGATGGCGCACCCGATCCACCTCCACGGCCAGCGGTTCCTCGTGCTAGCGCAGGGCGGAGTGCCCAACGACAACCTCGTCTGGAAGGACACGGTCCTGTTGCCGGTGGGCCAGACCGTGGACATGTTTGTCGAGTTGAGGAACCCCGGCCGGTGGATGCTCCACTGCCACATCGCCGAGCATCTGGGGGCGGGGATGCATACGGTCATCACCGTTGAGTAGTCGTCAGTCGTCAGTCGTCAGTTCACTGTCGCTCCGTACCGACAAGGGGGGATCATGCGGGTGACGTCTCTCACGCTGGCGGTCGCCGCCGCGACGGTGGGTGGTGTCGCGGCCCAGAGCCCCACGCTCGGCCCGGCCACGAAGCGGTTCGTGAGCGTGGACGCGCCGGTGGTGGCGCTCACCGGCGTCCGGGTGGTGGACGGCACCGGTGCGGCTCCCGCCGACAGCCAGACGATCGTGATCTCGGGCGGCAAGATCGCCGCGGTCGGGCGGACGGGCACGGTGCGCATCCCCGAGGGCGCGCAGGTGCTGGACCTCGCGGGACACACGGTGATCCCGGGGCTGGTGGGGCTGCACAATCACACGTTCTACACGACCAACGCGCGCGCCATCCAGCTCAACGGGAGCGCGCCCAGGCTGTACCTCGCGAGCGGCGTGACCACGATCCGCACCACGGGGAGCTATTCGCCGTACTCGGAGATCAACCTCAAGCGGGGGATCGAGCGGGGCGACGTGCCGGGGCCGCGCATGTACATCACCGGTCCCTATCTGACCGGAGAGACGGGCGTCGGCGGGATGCACCAGGTGCTGACCCCCGAGGCGGCGCGCCGGATCGTGGACTACTGGGCCGAGGAGGGCGCGAGCTGGCTCAAGTTCTACACGACGGTGAGCCGCGCCGCGCTGCGCGCGGCGATCGACGAGGCGCACAAGAAGGGGCTCAAGGTGACGGGGCATCTGTGCTCGGTGGGCTACCGCGAGGCGGTGGCGCTGGGCATCGACAACCTCGAGCACGGGTTGCTCGTGAACACCGAGTACGATCCCGAGAAGCAGCCAGACGCCTGTCCCCAGGGGAGCCTCCCCAAGCTCGCCGAGCTCGACCTGGCGAGCGACGCGGTGCGGGGGACGTTCCGCGACATGGTCGCGCACAAGGTCGCGATGACCTCCACGCTGGCCGTCTTCGAGCTGTTCGTGCCCAACCGGCCGCCGCTGGAGCAGCGGGTGCTGGACGCGATGAGCCTGGAGGTGCGCACCGAGTACCTGGCGTCGCGGGCGCGGCTCGCCGAGCCGGGGTCCTTCGCCATCACCCCCGCCGTGTTCCGCAAGTCGCAGGAGTTCGAGGTCGCTTTCGTGCGCGCGGGCGGCTTGCTCGCGGCCGGCGTCGATCCCACGGGCAACGGCGGGGCGCTCCCCGGGTTCGGGGACCAGCGCAACTACGAGCTGCTGATCGAGGCCGGGTTCACGCCGGTCGAGGCGATCCGAATCCTCTCGGCCAACGGCGCCAAGGTCCTGGGGATCGATGACCGCTTGGGCACGATCGCGCCCGGCAAGACGGCCGACCTCGTCGTGATCCGGGGCGATCCCGTCGCCCGGCCTGCCGAGATCCGCAACGTGGTCACTGTGTTCAAGGACGGGATCGGCTACGATTCGGCCAAGCTCATCGAATCGGTGCGGGGGACGGTCGGGGTGCGCTAACCCGCGCCTTGACGCCCGCGGGGCCCGGCGGTATATGGGCCACGGGAGATGCTGTGGGCCCATACTCTGACAGCGCGACGATCCGGCGCACGACTTGGTGCGCGGGTCGTCGTTGCGCTTGGGGAGGTCGTATGCGACGTCTGCTCGGTGTGCTGATCTGCGCCGTTCTTGTGCTGGCCGTCACGCCCCGATCCGCCGCCGCCCAGGGCGGCACCATCCGCGGGCGCGTCGCCGATGCGGCCGGTGTGCCGCTCGACCGCGCCTTCATCACGGTCGAGCCAACGCCGTTGCGGGCGGTCACGGACGAGGCGGGCCGCTACGAGCTCCGCGGGGTGCCCGCGGGTACGTACACCCTGCGTGTCCGGTTGCTGGGATACGTCCTCGGGGCCGCGCGCGTCAGCGTCGCCGAAGGCCAGGCCGTGCAGCACGATTTCACGCTGGGCACCGAGGCGATCACCCTCGCCCCTGTGGTGGTGGGGTCCCGTGCGCGGCACACCGCGGCCGATGAGCTGGCCGTGCCGGTGGATGTCTATACCGCCGAGCAGCTCGCCCAGCAGGGGACCAGCGAGACCAGCCAGATCCTCCAGGCGCTGTCGCCGTCGATCAACTTCCCGCGCCAGAGTGTCACGGACGCCACCGACATCGCGCGGCCGTTCACGCTGCGCGGCCTCAGCCCCGACCACACGCTGGTGCTCCTCAATGGCTCGCGGCGGCACCAGATGGCCGTGGTGAACACTTTTGCGTACGGCATGGGCGCCGGCTCTTCGGGCGTGGACATGAACGCCATCCCGGCCAGCGCCATCGACCGGATCGAGGTGCTGCGCGACGGCGCGTCGGCCCAGTACGGCTCCGATGCCATCGCGGGGGTCGTGAACGTCGGCGTGAAGGAAGGGCCGTTCACGCCGTTCCTGAACGTGACCACGGGCCGCTACATCCCCGACGACTACCCGGACGACGGGACCACGGTGGACGTGAACGGCGGCTGGGGCTTCGGGCTGGGGCGGGGCTCGCTCGCGCTGTTCGCCGAGGTGCTCCACCGCCGGCCGACGAATCGGGCCTGGGCCGATCCGTTCGAGGATGGCGGCACCGGCGTGACCGACTCGGTGAACGCCAAGGGGCAGGTCGTGATCAAGCGGAACGCGGTCGAGCAGCCGAACCACCACTGGGGCGACGGGCTCGAGAAGGACGTGCTGACGTTGGCCAACCTCCGGATGCCCGTCAACGACGCCGGCACGAGTGAGGTGTACGGGGTCGGGGGATACAGCTTCCGCGAGGGGACCGGGAACGGGTACCGCCGGTACCCGGGCAGCGCGCGGAACTGGCCCGAGATCTATCCGCTCGGCTTCCTGCCGGAGTTCAATCCCAATGTGACCGACTACTCCGCCGCCGCCGGATTCCGGGCCGCGCCGGGGGGCTGGTCGGTGGACATCGGAGGATCGCTCGGGCACAACGACTTCGAGTACAACCTGCGGAACACCCTCAACGCGTCGCTCGGGCCGTGTCTCGACCCCGCCGCCCCATGCGCGCCGGGCGCCGACAGCGTGCTGGGCACCTTGGACGATCCCGGGATCGCGAACCAGACCTCGTTCTTCGCGGGACGGGTGCTGCGCGAGGAGCTCGGGGCCGCGGTGACCGTGTCGCGGGAGCTCGAGCTGGGGCTGCCGGCGCCGGTGAACGTCGCGTTTGGCGCCGCGTTCCGGCGCGAGCGCTTCGAGATCACTCAGGGGGACAGCGCTTCGTGGATCGACGGCGGGCACCTGGCCCAGGACTCGAGCGAAGCGCCCGTGGGCTCCCAGGTGTTCGCCGGCTTCGCGCCGACGGACGAGACCGACGAGGATCGCACCAACTTCGGCGTCTGGGGGGAGCTCGAGACCAACCTCACGCCGAAGCTGCTCGCCAACGTGGCGGGCCGCTTCGAGAGCTACAGCGACTTCGGCGAGCGGTTCACAGGCAAGGCCGCCCTGCGCTTCCAGCCGTCGGCGCAGCTCGTGCTGCGGGCAGCCGGAAGCACGGGATTCCGTGCGCCGGGGCTGGGGCAGGCCCACTTCAGCAAGATCGTTACCAACGTGATCGCGGGAGTGTTCGAGGAGATTGGCGTCTTCCCCGTGGCGGACTCCGCCGCGCGCCTTCTCGGCGCCCAGCCCCTGCAGGAAGAGACCTCGGTCAACCTGAGCACGGGATTCGCCGTCAGCCCCACGGAGAACCTGACGATCACCGCCGACTACTTCTACATCAAGATCGACGACCGGATCCTGCTCGGCGCGACGTTCGACGACGACACGACGCGCGCGATCCTGGGCCGTGGCGGGATCACCAACGTCGCGGGGGTGCAGTACTTCACCAACGGGCTGGACACCAAGACGCAGGGCCTGGACATCACGGCCACGCTGCGCGTGCCCGCCGCGAAGGGCACGTTGGATCTCACGGGCGTGTTGAACTACACGAAGAACGAGATCACCCGGGTCGATCCGCTGCCGGCCGTTCTTCAGAACGCGGACCAAGAAACCGGACTCATCGACACCGTGACCTGGATCGGGATCGAGGAGGAGCGTCCCGACTGGCGCGCGACGGTGACGGCCCAGTACTCGGCGGGCCGGTTCCGCGGGCTCGCCCGGGCGTCCTATTTCGGCGAGTTCTCCTCGGCCCAGCCGGGATTCTGCGACCTGTGCCGGGACCGCTACGGTGCGAAGACGCTGTTCGACGCCGAGGTGGGGTACCGCTTCGGAGAGGTGGACCTGGCGCTCGGCATCCGGAACCTGTTCGACACCTACCCGGACCAGCCGTCGTCGACGGTGGACATTGGCGGCGGCACCCCGGCCAAGGACTACAACAACAACTTCGGGACGTTCCCCTGGGCGGCGGCGTCGCCGTTCGGGTACAACGGGCGCCAGCTGTACGCGCGCATGAACGTGCTGTTGAGCCCCTGACCCCCCGCCCGCGGAGGGCCCTGCTGGTGTGCCGGGGATTCCGGTTGATCGCGCTCGCCACCGGCGCGGCGGCGCCGCTCGGGGCCCAGGGCACGTCGGCGCTGCGGCCGGTGGCGACGTACTCGATCGTCGCGCGCGACTCGGTCACCGGCGAGATCGGCGTCGCGGTGCAGTCGCACTGGTTCTCGGTGGGGCCGATCGTCGCGTGGGCCGAGGCCGGGGTCGGGGGCGTGGCGACCCAGTCGTTCATCGAGCCGGCGTACGGCCCGCTGGGGCTCGAGCTCATGCGGCTCGGTCGCGGCGCACCCGACGCACTGCGCGCGCTGGTATCGACCGATCGGGACGAGGCGGTGCGACAGGTGGCAATGATCGACGCGCAGGGCCGCGTGGCCGCCCACACGGGGGCCCGGGCGATCGCCGCCGCGGGGCACCACGTGGGGGCGCAGTACTCGGTGCAGGCGAACCTGATGGACAAGGCGTCGGTGTGGCCCGCCATGGCGCGGGCGTACGAGACGGCGTCGGGTGATCTCGCGGAGCGCCTGCTCGCGGCGCTCGAAGCGGCCGAGCGCGAGGGCGGCGACATCCGGGGTCGCCAGTCGGCCGCGCTGGTGATCGTCGCCGGACAGAGCACCGGCCGCCCGTGGGTGGACCGGCGGTTCGATCTCCGCATCGAGGATCACCCGGATCCGGTGGCGGAGCTGCGGCGCCTGGTCCGGCTCGCGCGTGCCTATCGCAAGCTGAACGAGGGCGATGAGTGGATGACCAAGAACGACCTCGCGAAGGCCATAGGCGCCTATCGCGAGGCGACGACCGTCGTGCCGGACGCGGCGACAAACGGCGAGGCGGCGTTCTGGACGGGGATCACGCTCGCCGGCGCCGGGCGCGAGGCGGACGCGCTGCCCTTTTTGCGGCGCGCGTACACGGCCGACCGCCGCTGGGCCGAGCTCGTGGGGCGGCTGCCGGCGTCCGGGCTGCTGCCCGGCGACACGGCCCTGGTGCGGCGACTCGTATCGGGGATGAAGGCGGGCGGGGTGCGGTGACGGTCCAGCAGGTCAAGGGATCGGTCCTCGCGTCGCGACTGGCGTTCATCGATCGGCACTTCGGCCGCGACGCGGTGGAGCACGTGCTCGGGACCTTCGGCGCGGAGGACCAGCGCCGCCTACGGTCGGTCCTGCCGGTGAAATGGTATCCCTTCGAGCTGGGCAAGCGGCTGGACGACGCGATCGTCGCCGTCGTCGGCGAGGGCCGGCCCGAGTTCTTCGAACGGCTGGGCCAGGCTTCGGCCGACCAGAACCTCACCAGCCTGCACAAGGCGTTCCTCACACCCGGCGATCCCCACGCGTTCCTCGCCAAGGCGCCGCAGATCTACGCGCTGTACTACCAGACGGGGCGCCGCGACTATCGGCGTGCGGGGGACAAGGAGGGCGTGCTCACGACCTACGACGCGGAAACGTTCAGCGGCCCGGACTGCCTCACCGTCGTGGGCTGGTATCGCCGGGCGCTGGAGATGTGCGGGGCGAAGACCGTGCAGATCGTGGAAGAGGAGTGCCGGGCCGCGGGCGGGGCGGTGTGCCGCTATCGGGTGTCGTGGAGGTGAGCGGCGCAAACACGACCGGGGCACGGTGTCCCGTGCCCCGGTCGCGTTCCCTCCCGGAGGCGCTACGCCCCTTCCTGGTAGAACTTCGCTCCCACCGCAGTGGCGAGCGGGGCCATCACCAAGAAGACCAGGATCCCCATGAGGGCGATCCGCTGCGGCCACAAGCCCATCGGCATCTCGCCGATGAAGTGCAGCAGCCCCGCGACGACCCAGACGAGCAACCCCGCGTACACGGCGGTCTTGGGTCCGGGGCCGAACCGCGGCCGGATCGCCGCGTAGGTCCAAACGAGGACGATCCCGTACACGAAGTCTAGCGCGACGAACAGCGGGATCGCCGAGTCACTGATCGGCGGCCTGTTGAGAGCCGCCATGGCCGCGGCGAGGTCCTCCTTCCACAGGACGCCGTACAGGACGAAGTCCACCACGTTCAGCACCAGCCCCGCCAGCAGGCCGCCGAGCAACACCCGCTGCATGTTGATCTTGCCCATCGGTTCACCTCGCGGAGAATGGTCCGACAACCACGCGACTGACTCAGCACGGGCCAGTTCTACGGCGCGCGGGGACGAACGTCAAGGAGCGGGGAAACGGGAAGGGGGAAGGGGGAAAGGTCCCCTCCCTCCCATCGACGGCTAGTAGCTCAGAATGCTGGCGTGAAGTCCCATTGCAGCAGCCAGCCGCGCTCCGGCCGGTCGAGCGGCCGGACGATGGCCGCCTCGATGATGAGCGCGCCCAGCATGTTGATGCGGAGGGCGGCCCCCACGCTGCCGACGAAGCGGCGATCGCCGCCCAGGAAGAACGCCTCCTCGTTCTCGGGAGTCCCCCGGACGTTGTCTTGCCAGGCGATGCCGGCATCGCCGAACAGGGCGAAGTCGAGCGGCAGCGGGAAGCGCAGCAGCGGATAGCGGACCTCCGCGTTGCCGACGATGATGCGGCTGCCCAGCAGTTGGTCGAAGACGGGGCAGGTGAGGCCCGCGCCGCACTCCTGCACCTCGAAGGAGCCGATGTCGTAGCCGCGCACGAGGCCCGTCGAGCCTAGGTACAGCTGGGCCAGCGCCGGGTTCTCCGCGTCCGGTCCGTAACGGCCGAAGTGCAGCACGCGGAACGCGAGCGTGACCGGTCGGACGGGCATGAAGTACCGTCGCCAATCGACTAATGCCCCCGCGAAGTTCAGCGAACCGAACTGCGGGCTCACTTCCAGCCGGTAACGCTGCCCCAGGACCGGGCCCGTGCCCCCGAACAGGGTGTTGTCGTACACCAGCGCGGCGCTCACCTCGCCGAGATTGAACGAGTTCGGCGCGGGGAGGTCGGCGCGGTTGGCGTCGAACACCGCTCCCGAGATCGGGTCGTAAACCACGGTCTCGACCTCTTGGCTGAAGTCGAGGTTGCGAAACCCGGCCCACAGCTCGACGCGGCGCGCCTGGCTGAACGGGTACGCCGCCAGCACACTGACTTCCCGGTTGAACTGAACGAAGCGGTAGGTGCTGTCCACGTACGCCCCACCGAGGTCCGTTCGGGTGATCAGGCCGCTCACCAGCGGGATCTGCGACGCCGACACGCCCCAGGACACGCGTCGCCGCTGGTTGGTATAGCCCACCAGGGCGGCAAACTCGTCGATGCGCCCGTTCACGAACAGGGTCGTGACGAGGCTGCGGGTCCCCAGGAGATCGCTCCAGAACAGCGCGGTGCTGCCGCCGATGAAGGTACCGAACTGGTCGACGCCGCCCGCGACCGAGGGCGGCGCGAGGTACTCCAGGCCGAGGCGCGCGCTGTAGTCCCGTTCCACGAACTCCCGGTCGGCGGGAAGGCCGATCGTGGAATCCGCGAGCAGCTCGAGGACCTGGTCGGAGACCCGGTCGACCGGGGGCAGGACGGCGGCATTGCGAAAGTTGGGGGGTCCCGTGACCGGCTGGCCTGCGGACGCGGTGGCGGAGTCCATCGCGTAAATGCGGTAGCGCCCCCGCTCGAAGACGCTGAACGCCAGGCGCCCCGCGCGCTGCGCCGCCGAGAGCGCCGGGCTGAGCGCCGTGATGCCGGAGACCCCGGTCTGCAGGTTGGTGATCTGGAACAGGCTGTCGGTCGGGAGATCCAGGCGGTAGACGTCGGTGATCCCGCCCCGATCGGACAGGAAGAAGAGGCTGCGGCCGTCCGCCGCCCACTGCGGGTTGGTGTGCTTCGCGCCGTCGAAGCCGGGCAGCGGGCGCACCGCACCCGTGGCGCGGTCGAGCAGGGCCAGCTGCGGGTGCCCGAAGACGAGCGCGTCGAGGTCGGTCGAGAATCGATCGGTCACGAACGCGATGCTGCGGCCGTCGGGCGACCAGGCGGGGTGCAGCTCGCCGTACGCGTCGTTCGTGAGGCGCTCCAGGACGCGCGCTTCCAGGTCGTAGGCGAAGAGATCGAGCTGGCCGCCGACGCTGGCGGCGAACGCGATCCAGCGCCCGTCCGGCGACCAGGTCGGACTGAAGATCTGATCCAGCTCCGCGAACGACCGCTCGACGACCGTGCGGCCCTTGTCCGCATCGACGACGGACAGCAAGGGGAGACCCTTGCTCACGGCGGCGAATGCGAAGCGGCGGCCGTCGGGCGCCCATGAGCCGGCGGAAGTGATGAACTGCAGGCTCTCGAGGTGCGGATCGACCGCGGTCTTGGTGAGCTTGCGGCGCACCTCACCCGTGGCGACGTCGGCGACGAACAGCTCGAGCGACGTGCGGTTGCGCTCGGAGATGAACGCCATGCGGCTGCCGTCCGGGCTGAGCACCGGCGCCAGCGTGAGCTGTCGCTCGTTCTCTCGCGGCAGGGCCACCGCACCGAACGCTCCCGGCCCCTTCGTCTGGCTCGCGATCGGGTCGTAGACCTGGTGCAGCGCGGCGTGCCAGTCGGCCGACAGCGAATCCAATCCGATGCCGAGGACCCGCGGGACGGCGACACGCCAGTCGCCGGCTTGCGCGGCGATGCGGAGCAGCTCACTCACGACGGGGTCGCCCCAGCGCCCGGCGACATACGACCAGAACGCCTGGCCGTAGCGGTAGGGGAAAAAGCGATAGCTGTCGAGCTGCACCACGGTGGGGAGCTTGCCCGCGATCGTCGCATCCCGCAGCCACATGGCGGTGTTCGGGTCGATGGGCCCCAGCGAGACGTACTCAGCCATGCCCTCGATGAACCAGAGGGGGAGGTACAGGGCGCCCGGCCGCGCGCCGCCCGCGCGCACGTTGCCCCGGGTCGTGATGTCGAACTGGAAGGCGTGCACCAGCTCGTGGCCGAGCACGTGATCGGTCTCGCTCAGGAGGCCCGCGAACGGCAGGACGATGCGCCGCCGCAGCGCCTCGGTCGCGCCGCCCGTCCCCTCTCCGATATCGCCGGAGAGCACCGTGGTCTGCTGGAAATGCGACTGGCTGGCGTACAGCACGAGCGGCTGGCGGTCCCGAAACTCGTGCCCGAAGAACTGGGTCAGGCGGCCGTACCAGCGCTCGGCGAGCAGGGCCGCCCGATGGACGGCCTCGCGCTCCTCGGGATAGTAGTAGATGTCGAAGTGCTCGGTCCGCAGGACCTTGTAGTCGAAGTCCTCATAGCGGACCTTGTTGCGGCCGAAGTACTGGGCGCCCGCCGCGGGGGCTAGCGGGCCGACCACCCCGGCCGCCAGGACCAGCAGCACGACTGACAGCGCCGCACGTCGATTCATCGAGCCACCCCTTGGTTCGGATTCCACAGTACCCGACCGCGCGTCGCACGATCCGTAGTTCCCCCTGGGCGGCCGCGGCGCGGCCCCGGGGTACCGGGCTAAGATCCCGACGTTCCGGTCCGTGGTCAATCAGTCGCCGGCCGGCGGCTGGCTGCGGCCCATCCTGACAAGCGCTCCCCGGCCGAGGACGGTTCCCCCACCCACCCCGGATCCCCTTCCGCGAGTGCATATTATGCCGCGTGGACCGCCGCCTGGGGCGCACGCTCGCCATCTTCGTGGTGATCATGGTGCTCGGCATGATCGCGCTACGGTCGCGGGCCCGACGCCTCGGTGACCAGGTGCCGGCCGTGGATCCCCCGCCCCCGCCGACCGCCGGCTGCGTCCCGTCAGACACGATGCGCGCCGACAGCATGGCGGGATGTGACACGGTTGGGCGTCAATAGCGCCCCGCCTCCGTCCTTCTCCGTCTTCCTCCGTCCTCGTAGATTCCCGCCATGTCTCTCTCTCACAACCTCGGATTCCCTTCCCTCGGCGCGGCCCGCGAGCTGAAGCGCGCGACCGAGGGCTACTGGAGCGGCAAGACCTCCTGGCAGGAGCTCGTCGCCACAGGCGGCGTGCTCCGGGCCCGCCACTGGGAGCTGCAACGCGAGGTCGGCCTCGACCTCATTCCGTCGAACGACTTCTCGTTCTACGACCGGATGCTGGACACCTGCGCGCTGGTGGGTGCCGTGCCGCGGCGCTACGGGTGGACCGGGGGCCCGGTGGACGCCGACACCTATTTCGCCATGGCGCGGGGGGGCCGCGATGCCCCCGCGATGGAGATGACCAAGTGGTTCGACACCAACTACCACTACCTGGTCCCCGAGTTCGAGCCCGGGCAGGCGTTCCGGCTCGCGTCCACGAAGCCGCTCGATGAATTCCGAGAAGCGAAGACCCTCGGCCTGACCACGAAGCCGGTCCTGATCGGCCCGGTGACGTTTCTGCTGCTCGGCAAGGCTCGCGCGCCCGGGCTCGATCGGCTCGCGCTGCTCGAGGGATTGCTGCCCGTGTACGCCGATGTGCTGCGGCAGCTCGCGGCCGCGGGGGCGACCTGGGTGCAGCTGGACGAGCCGTGCCTCGCGCTCGACCGCACCCCGGCGGAGCGGGAAGCGTACCGCGCCGCCTACGGCTACCTCGCCGACCAGGTCGGCGGCGTGAAGCTGCTCCTGGCCACGTATTTCGCCGGCCTCGACGACAACCTCGATACGGCGCTCGCCCTCCCGACGCACGGGTTGCACGTGGATCTCGTGCGGGCCCCGGGGCAGCTCGAGGCGCTGCTCCCCCGCTGGCCCGCGGGTCGGGTCCTGTCGCTCGGCGTCATCGACGGGCGCAACATCTGGCGGGCCGATCTCGCCGCGCCCGCCGTGGCGCTCGAGCGAGCGCGGGCCCGGGTCGGCGCGGAGCACCTGTGGATCGCCCCCTCGTGCTCGCTGCTCCACGTGCCGGTGGACCTGGAGCTCGAGACCAAGCTGGACGCCGAGCTCAAGGGGTGGCTCGCCTTCGCCCGACAGAAGCTGCGGGAAGTGACGACGCTGGCGCGGGGCCTGGCGCAGGGATGGGACCGGGTGGCGCCCGAGGTCGAGGCGAGCACGGCGGCGGCGGCGACCCGGCGCGCGTCGCGGCGGATCCACAGCCCGGCGGTGCTCCAGCGGGCCGCCGGGGTGACCACGCACGATCTGAGCCGCGGCTCGCCGCACACCGTACGACGCAGGCAGCAGCTCGCGCTGCCGCGCTTCCCCACCACGACCATCGGCTCCTTCCCGCAGACGGCGGAGGTCCGTGCCGCGCGCCGCCGGCTGCACGCCGGCGAGTGGACGCCGACCCGCTACGACCAGTTCATCGAAGAGGAGATCGGCCGCACGCTCGCGGTGCAGGAGGAGATCGGCCTCGACGTGCTGGTCCATGGCGAGTTCGAGCGCAACGACATGGTGGAGTACTTCGGTGAACGGCTCGATGGGTTCGCGTTCACCGAGCACGGCTGGGTGCAGTCCTACGGCACCCGCTACGTGAAGCCGCCGATCATCTGGGGGGACGTCGCGCGGCCGCGCCCCATGACGGTCCGCTGGATCGCCTTCGCGCAGGCGCGCACGTCGCGGCCCGTGAAGGGAATGCTCACGGGGCCGGTCACGATCCTCCAATGGTCGTTCGTCCGGGACGACCAGCCGCGGGCCGCGACGGCCAGGCAGCTCGCCCTAGCGATCCGCGACGAGGTGGCCGACCTCGAGGCGGCGGGCATCCGGGTGATCCAGATCGATGAGCCGGCGTTGCGCGAGGGCCTGCCGCTCCGCCGCGCCGAGTGGGCGGCGTACATCGACTGGGCGGTGGATGCCTTCCGGCTCGCCACCGCGGGGGTGAGCGACGCCACCCAGATCCACACGCACATGTGCTACAGCGAGTTCGCCGACGTCATCCGGGTGATCGAGCGCATGGACGCCGATGTCATCTCGATCGAGAACGCCCGCTCCGGCTCGGAGCTGCTGGACAACTTCCGGGATTACCGCTACCCCAACGAGATCGGTCCCGGCGTCTACGACATCCACTCGCCGCGCGTGCCCACCACCGAGGGCATCGTGCGCGCGCTCGAGGCCATGCGCCAGGTCCTGGACGATCGTCAGGTGTGGGTGAACCCCGACTGTGGACTGAAGACCCGGCGCTGGGAAGAAGTGCTGCCGGCGCTGCGCTCGATGGTGGAGGCGGCCCGGCAGCTCCGGGGGGCGCCCCGGGGCGCCGCCCCGGGGACAAGCCACCCGGAGGGCACCCGCGCCCCAAACCCCGGGGCGTCGCCCCGGGGCTAACCCACCCGGCCATTGCCCTCGTCCCGCAC